>DASYLM010000300.1:0-13083 GCA_036009565.1 Pseudonocardia sp.
GCGGCGCTGCTGTCGTCGAAGCCGACCACCGCCAGGTCGGCGGGCACCCGGACCCCGCGTTCGGCGGCCGCCCGCAGCGCGCCGATCGCTGATCGGCGGCAGCCTCGTCGCGTTCGGCCGGGTCCAGCCGATCGTGGCCACACTCGCGCTGATGATCGGGCTCACCGGCGGCGCGGGATCGGTGGCCGGCACCGCGTCCGGGGTACTGCTGCTCGCGCGCCGGCTGCTCTGATCAGGCGGCGGCTAGGACAGGTTCCCGCCGAGCGTGCGGCCGCTCCACAGCGGCTCGACCTCGACCCACTCCCGCTCCCAGCGCGCGCGGTTGCGGGTGAACGCGTAGTGCCGCACGCCGCACCAGGCCACCAGAAGCAGCGCGACCGACAGGAACAGCGTGATCCCGGCCACGACGATCCCGGCCGCGGTGGCATCGTCGGCGGTGGTGGGACGCGATACCAGCTGGTGCTGGCGGTCCACCCACACCTGAACCGTGTCGCCGGCGCGGGGCAGACCGTCCACGGTCGCCTGGTCCACGCGCACGGTGCCGTCGGTGTCGATCCACCGCACCGGCACCTGCACCGGCGGGACGTTCTGCTGGTAGTCGGCATCCGGGACCACCGGGGAGTCCTGCAGCACTACCGCCCGCACCGGGGTGCGTGCCGAGGACTCCAGCTGGGCCCGCTCCAGCAGGCTGCCGTGCACCTGCAGGCCGACGATCATCGACAGGGCGGCGCCGAGCAGCCCCAGTGACGCCAGCACCCACGCCGTGGCGTCCTCCAGCCAGTCCGTGCCGCGCCGCGGGATCCTCCGTGTCGAGGTCCGCTCCGCGCGGGCCAGCCGCCAATGCTCCCCGTCGGCTCGCATCGCTCCGCCCTTCCTCGTTACTTCTGAGGATCCCGCGCGGTTCCGGGCGCGTCGAGCGGAAGGCACCCCCAATCGTTTGACTTTCCTCACCTTCAACTCGGGTTACCCTCAGATTCGGCGCTGTAATGCGATTCAGGTCACTAAACCGCAGGTCAACCGGCCTATCCGTGCGACGCCGGTCACTCTGCCCTGCTCACCGGGTACCGCCGTAGCGCCGGGTGGTGAAGCTGTTGAGCAGCGCGCAGAACACCAGCACGGCGCCGAGAGCGAGCAGCTGGAACTGGGTCCCGTCGTTGCCCTCGAACATCAACAGGATGCCCGCGTCGAGCCAGGTGATCAGTACCGCGGCGAGCAGCACGCCGGACACCCGCCCGATGCCCCCGGTGATCGCCACCCCACCGAGCACCGCGATGGTGATCGCCGGCAGCGCGAGCCCGTTGCCACTGGTGCCCGCGTCCGGCCGGGCCGAGGCGAACTGCCCGGTGACGTAGACCGCGACCACCCCGGCGAGTACCCCGGCCAGTACGTAGGCCAGCAGCCTGGTCCTGGCCACCGGCACGCCGGACCAGGTGGCCGCGACGTCGTTGGTGCCGATCGCGAACAGCCGCCGGCCGTAGGTGGTGCGTTGCAGCAGCAGCCAGACCACGACGACGGTCGGCACCAGGAAGGTGAACACGCCCAGCGGCACGTTCGGGATGTCGTGCCCGATCACCGGGATCCCCACCGCGCCGGTCAGCGAGTACAGCGACTGGATGTTCGGCGTGCTGATCGGCTTCTGTGCGTTGATCACCAACGCCAGGGACCGGTACGCGTAGTAGGTGGCCAACGTGGTGATCAGCGCGGGGAACCCGAGCCAGGCGATCAGCACCCCGTTCACCGCGCCCAGCAACCCGCCGACCAGCACCGCGAGCAGGATCGCCGCCGCCACCGGCCAACCCCACAGGCCGTGCACGATGCCGAACACCATGCCGGTCAGCGAGACGATCGAGCCGATCGACAGGTCGATGCCGCCGCGGCCGGACACGATCACCAGCAGCTCGGCCAGCGCCAGCATGGCCAGCGGCACTGCATCCACCAGCGACGTAGCCAGGTAGTCGGGGTCGTACGGGCCGGTCAGGTAACCGCCGTAGCTCAGCGCGGTCATCCAGACCAGCACCACGACCAGCAGGATGACCAGCAGCAACTCCCGGCGGGTGAGGATCGCGCGCCACGCCCGCAGCAGCGGCCCGGGAGCGTCGCCGCCGTTGTCCGCTGCCTCGGCCGGGTTGCTGGGCGAGGGTGCCGTGGTGGTCACTGGTCCACCCTCCTGGTGCGTTGGCGCAGCAGGTCGGTGCCCACCGCGATGATCACGAACACGCCGACGAACAGGTCGGACAGGTTGCTGGGCCAGCCGAGCTGGGTGACCCCGGAGGTGACGGTCTGCACCAGTAGCGCACCGAGGATGGTGCCGAGGACGGAGCCGCGCCCGCCCATGATCGACGTACCGCCGATGATCACGGCGGCGATCACCGCGAGCTCCTCCCCCGCGCCGATGCTCTGATCCAGCGTGGTGGTGCCCTTGGCGATGGTGAAGATCGCGGCCAACCCGACCAGCGCCCCGGTGACCACGTATGCGAGCAGCACTCGGCGCCGGACCCGGATGCCGGCCAGCTCGGCGGCCAGCGCGTCGCCGCCGATCGCGTAGAAGTGCCGCCCGCCCGGCGTCTGGCGCAGGTACCACCACACCGCGCCGGCGATGACGGCGGTGAGCAGGAAACTGTGCGGCAGGCCGAGCGTCTGGCCCGGCTCGCCGCGGCCGAACACGTCCAGGGTGGCCGGGATGCCGTTCACCGTCTGCGAGCCGAAGATCTGCCGGCCGACGAACTGGAACAGGTTCAGCGTGCCGAACGTGATGATGATGGCGTGCACCCGGCCCCAGGCGATCAGCACGCCGTTGACCGCGCCCATCACCGCCCCCACCAGGACCGACACCAACGCGGCCAGCGGCAGGGGGACGTGCGCCTCGACCAGCAGCCGGGCGGTGATGACGCCGCACACCATCATCTGGCTGCCCACCGAGACGTCGATCCCGGCGGCCACGATCACCAGCGTCATGCCCACCCCGATCAGCGCGATCGGGGCCACCTCGATCAGCAGCGGGCGCAGCGAGCCGGCGGTCAGGAACGCCGGCGTGGCGAAGCCGAGCACCAGCCACAGCACGGCGATCACCGCGAGCAGCACGACCTCCTGGCCGCTGACCAGCGGGGCGATCACGCGGGGCCCTCGGGCGCGCTTGGCGCCGCGGGTGGGCGGCGGGGTGGAGGTGGCTGTCATGCCGTCACCCCGCTCTCGTCGGGTGCCGCTTCCTCGCCCGCGCCGGCGGCCGCCGCGAGCACGTCGACCTGGGAGGCGCCCCGGCCGAACTCGGCGATCGTGGTCCCGCCCCGCACCACCAGCAGCCGGTCCGCGATGCGCAGGGCCTCCGGCAGGTCGGACGTCGCCACCAGAACCGCGGTCCCCTCGGCCGCCAGCGCGTCGATGATGCGGTGGATCTCCTCCTTGGCCCCCACGTCCACCCCCTGGGTCGGTTCGGCGAGGACCAGCACGTCCGGCCGCTCGACGAGCTGGCGGGCGAGCACCACCTTCTGCGAGTTGCCCCCGGACAGCGCGCCGATCGGCTGGCGTTCGCTGGGCGTGCGCACCGCCAGCCGCTCGATCAGCTCCCTGGCCACCCGCCGCTCGCCGGCCCGGTCCACCCAGAAGGCGAACTTGGACAGCACACCGAGGTGGCCGATGGAGATGTTGAACGCGATCGGCTGGAACGCGAACATGCCCTGGCGCTTGCGGTCCGCGGGCAGCAGCGCGATCCCGAGGCGCTGGGCGTGGCGGGGCGACGTGGGGCGCACCGCCTTGCCGCTGAGCCGGATCTCGCCGCTGGTCGCGGGTTCGATCCCGTAGACGGTGTTGGCGATCTCGGCGACCCCGGACCCGACCAGCCCGTAGAGCCCGACGATCTCACCGGGCCGCACCGCGACGTCGACGTCGTGGAACTTGCCGGCCAGGCCGAGGGACTCCAGCTCCAGCCGGGGCGGCGCGTCCGCCACGGTGCGCGCCGGCCGGTCCTCGTTGAGGATGCCGCCGACCATCAGCTCGGCGATCTCCCGGACCGACAGTCCCGCCAGTGGATAGGTACCGACGGTGGCGCCGTCCCGCATCACGGTGACCGCGTCGGCGATCCGGAACAGCTCGTCGAGGCGGTGTGAGATGTAGACGACGGCGACGCCGGACTCGGTCAGCCGCCGGATGACGCCGAAGAGCACGTCGATCTCGGAGTCGGTCAGGATCGCCGACGGCTCGTCGAGGATGAGCAGCTTCGCGTCGCCGGCGAGCGCCTTCGCGATGGACACCTGTTGCTGCTCGGCGATGGACAGGGTGCCGACCGGCACGGTGGCGTCGCGGGCCGGGACGCCGAGCAGGTCCAGCAGCTCGACGACCTTGGCGTGCTGCGCGGCCCAGTCGATCCTCGGGCCGCTGCGCAGCTCCCTACCCAGGAAGATGTTCTCCGAGACGGTGAGCTCGGCGAACAGGGCAGGCTCCTGGTAGACGGTGGCGATGCCGAGCGCGATGGCGTCGGTGGTGCCGGCGATCTGCACCGGGTCGCCGTCGAAGGTGATGGTGCCGGCGTCCGACGTGACCGCCCCGGACAGGATCTTGATCAGGGTGGACTTGCCGGCCCCGTTCTCCCCCACCAGCGCGTGCACCGAGCCGGGCGCGACCTCGATGTCGGCGTGGCGGATCGCCCGCACCGCGCCGTAGCGCTTGGCGATGCCGTGCATGGTCAGGCGGGGAGTGACCCCGTCCGGGCCGTCAGCCATGGACCCGCCCCTCGCGGTTGTGGACTGCCTCCGGGATGGGCGGGCGCTCCCGCCCACCCCGGACCCTGCTAGTAGTTGAACTGGTCGGCGTTGTCCTTGGTGATCACCAGCGGGTCGCCGAGCAGCAACGTCTTGGTCGCCGCGTCCCAGCTGACCGACGGCAGCTTGTCGCTGACGTGGTTGACCGGCTGCAGGGCCTTGCCGGTGGCGAGCTGGTCACCGGCCCACGCGGTCAGGTAACCCAGCTGCTCGACGTCCCACAGGATCGCGCCGGAGGAGGACCCGTCGGTCAGGTACGGCTTCATCGCCTGCGGCGTGCCGAGCCCGACGGTGAACACCTTGCCGATCTTGTTCGCGTCCTTGACCGCCTGCGCCACGCCCGGTGCCGAGGAGGTGCACTCGCCGACCAGGCCGGTCAGGTCCGGGTGTGCGTTCATCAGGTCGGCGGCCATCTGGGTGGACTTGGCCTGGTCCTCACCGGCGTAGACGACGTCCACGATCTGCGCCTGCGGGTACTTCTGGGCGGTGTAGGCCTGCTGGACCTTGATCCACGAGTTCAGGTTGTCGGCGGTCTCGCCGCAGGACACGATCGCGTACTTGCCCTTGCCGCCCATCGCCTTCAGCAGGTTGTCGGTGAGCGCCTCGCCGATCTTCTGGGTGGACGCCTGGCTGACGAAGACGTCGCGCACCGAGTTCGGTGCGTCGGTGTCGGACGTCATCACCTTGATCCCCTTGGCCTGGGCCTCCTTCAGCACCGGTGCCATCGAGTCCGGGTCGTTGGGCGCGACCACGATCACCTGCACGCCGCGCTGGATGAAGGACCGGACGATCTGGGTCTGCGCGGCCGCGTCGGCCTGCGTCGGGCCCTGGTACAGCCAGGTCACGTCGCCGAGGGCCTGCTCGGCGGACTTGCCGCCGGTGTTCATCGCCTCGAAGTACGGGATGCCCTGCAACTTCGGCACGAACGCGACCTGGTGTTTGCCGCCCTCGGCCCCGCCGCCCGCCGCGCCGGCCGGCCCGTTGTTCTTCTGAGTGCACCCGGCGGCCGCCAGCACGGCGATCAGGCCGGCGATGACAGCGGTTCTGTTGACTAATCTCGGCATTGAGATTCCTCCGTCGCGCAGGGTTGGAGCTGGTAGGGGTCTTCGTCGGTGGGTTCGCTGCTCGAGTCGGCGCTGCTCGAGTCGGCGCTGCTCGAGTCGGCGCTGCTCGAGTCGGCGCTGACGAGCGTGGCCAGCAACGCCGAGGCCGCCGCCCAGTCCTGGCCGCCGCGGGGGCTGTACTCCACGGGCGCCGTCGAGGCCGCGACCACGGCCCGGATGTCGGTCAGGCCGCCCAGCTCCCCCAGTGCGGCGAGCTGCGCGGCGGCGTTACCCAGCGCGGTGGCCTCAACCGGGCCGCAGTACACGCCCAGCCCGGTCGCGTCCGCGGTGAGCTGGGACAACAGCGTGTGGCCGGACCCGCCGCCGACGATGTGCACCGCCGGCGGCCCGGTACCGGTGACGGCCGCGACGGCGTCGACGACCAGCCGGTAGCTCACCGCGAGCGAGTCGATCACACAGCGGGCGATGGCCCCGATGCTCTCCGGTACCGGCTGGGCGGTCCGGGCGCAGTAGTCCTGAATCCGGCGCGGCATGTCACCCGGCGCCAGGAACACGGTGGCGTCCGGGTTCACCAGGCTCACCAGCCCCGGTTGCGCGCCGGCCAGCTCGGCGATCTCCGGGTAGCCGAGACGGTGCCCCTCCCGCGCCCACTGCTTCCGGCACTCCTGCAGCAGCCACAGTCCCATCACATTGCGGAGCAACCTGATCGTGGCGCCGTAGCCGCCCTCGTTGGTCAGGTTGGCCCGGCGGGCTTCCTCGGTGACCCAGGCCCGGTCGGTCTCCATGCCGACCAGCGACCAGGTGCCCGAGGAGATGAAGATCGAGCCGGCGGAGCGCAGCGGCGCGGCCACCACCGCGCTCGCGGTGTCGTGCGCGGCCGGCACGATCACCCCGCAGTCCCGCAGCGCCCCCGCGTAGCCGCCGCGCAGGGCGCCGAGCTCGGTGCCCGGCGACACCACCTCGGGAAGCAGCCGGGCGGGGATGCCGAGCCGCTCGAGCAGTCCCCAGGCCCACTGGCCGGTCCGGTTGTCCAGCGCACCGGTCGTCGAGGCAATGGTGTACTCGCTGGTCACGGCGCCGCTCATCAGGTAGTGGAACAGATCGGGCATCATGAGCAGGCCGCTGGCCGCCGCCAGCCGATCCGGGCGGTCGCGCACGTCGGAGACCAGTCCGAAGATCGTGTTGATCGGGATCAGCTGGACGCCGGCCGCGCGGTAGAGCTCCACCTCCCCGACCCGCGCCACGGCGGCGGACATGCCGGACAGCTGGCGCGGGTCGCGGTAGCAGGTCGGCTCGTCGACCAGCACGCCGTCCGCTCGGCGCAGCGCGTAGTCGACACCCCAGGTGTCCACCCCCACCGAGGCGACCGGGACCCGGCCGCCGTCCAGCGCGGCGAGGCCCGCGCGCACGCCACCCCACAGCGTGTCCAGGTCCCAGCGCAGGACGCCGTCGCTGACCCTCGGCCCGTGCTCGAACCGGTGCACGACGTCCAGCTCGAGCCGCTCGCCGTCGAAGCCCACCGAAGCCACCCGGCCGCTCTCCGCACCGAGGTCGACGGCGGCCACCGTCCGGACCGCGGTCACGGCCTACCCGCCGGTGGCCCGGTACCCTCGGCGACCGGGTCCGGCTCACCGGCCGGCGAATCCGGCTCGTCGGCTCGCCCGGCCGGCACGACAGCGCGGTGCACCGGAACGCCGATCTCCGCCCAGCTCGCGACGACGTGCGGCGGCACCCCGTCGTCGGTGTAGAGCCCGGTGACCCGGTCGGCGGGCACGAACGGGTGCAGCGCGAACCGCTCCGCCTTCGACGAGTCGAACACCCCGTAGACCTGGTCGCAGACGCCGGCCATGAACGCCTTGGTCTGCGACTCCTCGGCGCTGATGTCCATCAGCCCGTTCTTCGGCGACAGCCCGACCAGTCCGAAGAAGCCGAGCTGGATCCGACCGCGCCCGGTCAGCAGGTCGCCGATCGGGCCGACCAGCGACTCGGCGGCGCGGCGCAGCACCCCGCCGGGCAGCAGCACCATGGCGTTGGTCTGCTCCATGAACAGCGTCGCGGTGCGCAGCCCGTTCGTGATCACCACCAGGTTGCGCCGGGTCACCAGCTCCTGGGCCAGGTGGTAGCACGTCGTCGAGGAGTCCAGCGCGATGACGTCGCCGTGCCCGACCAGCTCGGCGGCTGCCCGCGCCACCGCTCGTTTGGCCTGGCGGGAGTGCCGGACCCGCATCGTCCAGGCGCCCTCGTCGGTGTGGCCCGAGCTGACCGCGCCACCGCGCACCCGCAGCAACAGGTCCCGGCGCTCCAGCGCGCCGAGGTCCTTGCGGATGGTCACCGCGGACACGCCGAACCGCTCGGTCAGCTCGTTGACCATGACCCGCCCGGAGATCTCCAGGTCGAGCAGGATGGCCTGTTCCCGTTCGAACTCGTCGAGTGGTCGCATCACAACCTCCCGACTGGTCTCGCCGACGAGCAACAGTGCAAGAAACCTGCCACCACCGAAATTGAGAGTCAACGGAATGAAAGGAAGTGAAACTCCGGCGCCTTCGCAACGTTGCTCACCGGCCTTCGTTCGGAGCGCCGGCACCGCCACCGCTCAGCTCGTATCGTGAGCCCCGTGGCACCCGAGCTCGACCGGCAGTTGCCGTGGCCCACAAGCGCCACACACCGGCTGCGGGCCGCACAGACTGTGCACGCGCCACGCCGGGATGGTCCACCGCTCCTGCCCGCTCACCGCTGCCTCGCCCTGCACCGACATCGATCCTCGCCGGCACAGACCCGGTGTAGACCGCGCAGATTGTGCAGGGTCTGCACCGGCTAGTCCCGGTCTGTGCGGCGGAGGACGACACAAGCCTTGCGCGCATCCAACTGGCTCACCGCTCGCGACGAGCGGCATCATTCGGGCCCTCCTGAGTGGCTCCCAGGGCAACCCGGTGCCGCCGGCGGTCAGCTCGTATCGTGGGCCTGGTGGCAACCGAGATCGAGAACTCCATGATTACCGTGGCCGGCCAGGGCGCCTACCTGTCGCGGCCGGCCGGCGGCTCAACGGCGGGGATGCTGCTGCTGCCGATGATCAGCGGCATCAGCACACAGGTCCGGGAGTGGGCCGACACGCTGGCCGGCCGCGGCATCACCACCCTGACCTGGGACCCGTGGCACGGCCGCCCCAGCGGCGACGAGACACCGATGGACACGCTGTTCGGGTGGATGTCCGAGCTGGACGACGAGACCTGCCTCGCCGAGGCGCGCCAGCTGCTGGACCACCTGCTCGGCGACCTGGGCTGCACCAGCGCCGGGACCATCGGCTGGTGCATGGGCGGGCGGTTCGCGCTGCTGCTCGGCGGCCGCGAGCCCAGGCTCGCCAACGTGGTCGCCTACCACCCGACCGTGCCCGGTACCCCGGCGCCGAACCACACCGTCGACGCGGTCGCCGCCACCGCGTCGATCGGGGCGCCGGTGCTGATGCTCTACCCCGCGGCCGACAGCCTGGTCCCGGTGGAGAGCTTCCAGCGGCTGCAGACCGCACTGCAGTCCCGGAGCACCGGCGCCAGCGTCGTGGCCTTCTTCCCCGGCGCGGAGCACGGTTTCAGCGCCAGGGCCCGGCACGGCAACCCGGTCAACGCCGAGGCCGCCGCGCTCGCCTGGCCGCAGTCCGTCCAGTTCATCGCGACCACTACGGGCGCCGGCTGAGCACCCGTGAGTGGCGGTGGTCGGGAGCGCGACCACCGCCACGCCACTCACCGGCTCGCCTGGACCGCCTCGATGGTCTCGCCACCGGGTGCCACGCTGCCCTTGGGGAGCGTGCGGCCGTCGAAGTAGTCCCGGCACCCGCGGTACACCAGAGCCATCAGCGGTACCCCGACCAGGATCGACGTCAGCCCGATCACCGCGACGCCGCCGATGCCGAACACCGTGGTGGAGCCGGCGTCCGGCTTGGCATACTCGATCACCGCCGCCACCAGCACCACGCCGAAGAACAGCGCCCCCAGGCCGGGCAGCACGCCGCGCAGCATCAGGTTGCGGAAGCTGGCGAACAGGGTGCGCCGGAACACCCAGACGCAGGCCGCTGCCGTCATGCCGTACTCGATGGCGATGGCCAGCCCGACCGCGTCCACCGAGTCGGACAGCACGTTCTCGCTGAGCATGGTCAGCCCGATGTAGAGCGCCAGCGCGACGCCGCCGAAGGCCCAGGTGGAGACCGACGGGGTGAGGTACCTCGGGTGCACCTTGCCGAACACCTTGGGCAACGCCCCGTGCCAGGCCATGGACAGCGTGGTCCGCGCCGCCGGCATGATCGTCGCCTGGCTGCTGGCCGCGCCGCTGGTCAGCACGGAGACGACCAGCAGCGTGCCGAAGATCTGCCCCCAGCCGCCGCTCCCGAACACCGCGTGCCCCAACCCGGCGAGCACGTCGTCGGAGTTGTCCTTGTTGCCCAGCCCGATGCCGGTCTCGCCGACGCCGGCGAAGGCCACCGCCGCGATGGTGATCAGCAGGTAGTTGCCGACCAGCAGCACGGTGGACAGCACGGCGGCCTTGCCCGGCGCGTGCTGGGGGTCCGCCGACTCCTCGTTGATCGACAGCGAGCTCTCCCAGCCCCAGTAGATGAACACCGCGAGCAGCGTCGCCGAGACGAACGCGCCGACCCCGATGCCGGACGGCCAGAACCAGTCCCAGCTCACGTGCAGCGCCTGCGGCCCGGCGGTCCCGGAGTAGACCCGGACCAGCGCGACCACCGAGAAGATGCCCAGGATGGACAGCTCGGTGCCGAGCAGGACCCACTGGACCTTGGCGGAGATCTCGATGCCCCGGTAGCAGAGGTAGCAGAGCGCGAGCAGCCAGACCGCGCCGACCGCGGTGGTGACCACCGTGTTGTCGGCCAGCGAGTCGAGCCCGAACAGCAGCAGGGTGTACCGGCCGGTGATCGCGGACTGGCTCGTCATCACCAGCAGCTGGGCGATCGTGACCACCCAGCCGACCATCCACCCGGTGCGGCTGCCGAACGCGCGCGCCGCCCAGGTGAAGTTGGTGCCGCAGTCCTGCTCGACCGAGTTCAGCTCCCGGAACGCCGAGGAGACGAACAGGATCGGGATGAAAGCGACGATCACGAACGCGACGGCCTTCACCCCGGTGCCGGCCAGCACCAACAGCCCCAGGGTGGCGGCGATCGAGTAGGCCGGCGCGGTCGAGGACATCCCGATGACCACGTTCGACACCATGCCGAGCGCACCGCCGCGCAACCCCTTGTCCGAGCTGTCGGCGGCCGGCTGGCCCCCGCTCACGCCGACCGCCGGGTCGTCCACCAGCTCAGACATCGGAGCCTCCGGCGGCGCCGAACACCGTGCGGTGCCAGTCCTTCCTGGCGATGCCGGTGTTCTCGCTCATCACGTGCTTCACCGCGGTGTACTCCTCGAGTGCGTAGGCCGACATGTCCTTGCCGTAACCGGAGGCCTTGATCCCGCCGTGCGGCATCTCGCTGACGATCGGGATGTGGTCGTTGATCCACACGCAGCCGGCGGCCAGCTCGCGGGAGGCGCGCCCGGCCCGGAACACGTCCCTGGTCCACGCCGAGGCGGCCAGGCCGAACCGGGTGTCGTTGGCGAGCGCCAGTCCCTCGTCGTCGGCGTCGAACGGCAGCACCACCAGCACCGGGCCGAACACCTCTTCGCGGACGATCTCGGCGTCCTGCGCGGCGCCGACCAGCAGCGTCGGTGAGTAGAACGCCCCGTCGGGAGCGCTGCCGCCGACCACCGCGCGCGCCCCGGCGGCCAGCGCGCGGGACACGAAGCCGTGCACCCGCTGCGCCTGTCGGGCGGAGATCAGCGACCCGAGGTCGGTCGCCGGGTCGGACGGGTCGCCCATCCGCACCGTGCCCAGCACGTCGGCGACGCCCGCGACGAACTGCTCGTAGAGCGGCCGCTGCACGTAGGCCCTCGTCGCCGCCGTGCAGTCCTGCCCGCCGTTGATCAGCGCGCCGGCCACCGCGCCGTGCACGGCGGCTTCGAGGTCGGCGTCGTCGAACACCAGGAACGGGGCCTTGCCGCCCAGTTCGAGGTGCACCCGGCGCGGACCCTGGGCGGCGAGCTCGGCGACCCGCTTGCCCACCGGGGTGGAACCGGTGAACGACACCATGTCCACCTCGGGGTGGCTGACCAGCGCCTCGCCGGCCACCGGGCCGGTGCCGACCACCACGCTCAGCACGCCGTCGGGCAGCCCGGCCTCCTCGAACAGCCGGGCCAGCATGACGGTGGTGAGCGGGGTGATCTCGGCCGGCTTGATGACCACCGCGTTACCGGCGGCCAGCGCCGGGAACACCTTCCAGCCGGCCATGTTGAGCGGGTAGTTCCACGGCGCGATCGAGCCGATCACGCCGAGCGGCTCGCGGCGGATGCTGGAGGTGTGCGCCGCGGAGTACTCGCCGCTGGCCTTGCCCTCCAGCACCCGGGCGGCGCCGGCGAAGAAGGTGGCGTTGTCCGCCGTGCCCGGCACGTCGAACTCCCGGGAGAGCCGGATCGGCTTGCCGCACTGGCGGGTCTCGACGGCGGCGAAGTCCTCGGCGCGCTCCTCGAGCAGGGTGGCCACCCGGTTCAACACGGCGGCCCGCTCCCCCGGCGTCGCCGCGGCCCACTCGGGCTGCGCCTTGCGGGCGGCCAGTACGGCCGCGTCCACGGCGGCCGGGCCGGCGAGGTCGAGGCGCTCGATGACCTCACCCGTCGCCGGGTTCTGGATGACTACTGCTTCCGGGGCGTCCGGCATCCTGTCTGACCTTCCACGGTGACCTGGGTCATGTTCCGGGTGCGATGCTGACATCCGACGTCGCGTTCTGACAAGAATTTCGTAGCCAAATCTTGTAAAAAGTACGTAATCAGTTGTTTCGGACACTCTAATATGCGATAAATGATGTTGGCACGACCAGGCTCGACCAGGCTTCCGCCCCTACGATCCCCGGGGATCCGATCCATGACCGCCACCGCGTCACACCAGAACTCCATCGCCCGGCGCGCCGAGGCGCACCTGTGGCCACACTTCTCCCGGATCTCGGCGTTCCAGACCGACTCCGTCCCGGTGATCACCCGGGGCGAGGGCGCCTACATCTACGACGAGGCCGGGCGGCGCTACCTCGACGGGCTGTCCGGGCTGTTCGTCGTGCAGGCCGGCCACGGCCGTCAGGAGCTGGCCGACGCCGCCGCCCGCCAGGCGGCCGAGCTGGGCTACTTCCCGCTCTGGTCGTTCGTGCACCCCAGGGCGGTGGAGCTGGCCGAGCGGGTGGC
>DASYLM010000301.1:0-3299 GCA_036009565.1 Pseudonocardia sp.
GGCGTCGTCGAACACCACCACCGTGACGGGCAGCGCGAGCCGGGCCAGCGTCTCCAGCTCGGCGAGGGCCATCGCCAGGCCCCCGTCGCCGACCAGGCACACCACCCGCTCGCCGGGCCGGGCCAGCGCCGCGCCGATCGCCGCCGGAAGGGCGTAGCCCATGGTGGCCAGCCCATTGGAGATCAACACCTGGTGGCGGCGGGTGGCCGGCCAGAACGGCATGACGGCCAGCATGTGCGCGCCCGCGTCCACGGTGACCTGGGCATCACCCACCGCCTGGGACACCGCGCGGGCCAGCTCGACAGGGTGCAGCCCGTCGTCGAGGGGTCCGTCGGCCAGCCGGCGCAGCTGGCCGTCGCGGTGCTCCCGCCCGGCGCCGGCCGGCCAGTCGGGTTCGGTGGCGGCCAGCACCGCCGCCAGGGTGCGCGTCGGCGGGCCGAGCACGATCTCCGGGGAGCCGAAGTAGGCCCCGTCCACCGGGGTGTCGCTGAGCAGCAGCACCGGCGCCGGGTACGCCCACGGCCCGGGCATCGGTTCCACGCCGTCCAGCCCGACACCCACGATCAGGTCGGCGCGTTCCAGCAGCGGACGCTCCAGCGCGGCGTTGGTGAACAGTCCGGCGGCGTCCGGCCCGGTGGCCGCCACACAGCCCAGCGCCTGATAGGTGGTGAGCACCGGAACGCCGCCGCCGAGGATGCCGCGCAGCGCGGTCGCGTGCGGTGTCGCGCCGGCGCCCAGGATGACCACCGGGCGGCGGGTGCCGGTGGCCAGCGCGGTGGCCCGGCGCAGCGCGGCGGCGTCCACCGGCTCCGGGTGCGGCACGGCCGGGGGGAGGTCGCCCGGGACGCCGGGGTCGTAGTCGAGGTGCACCGCTCCGGGGGGTGGGCCGGCGGCCACGGCGAGCGCGGCGGCGACCACCCTGGCCGGGTCGCGGTGCCCGAGGGTGCCGGTCCAGCGGGTCAGTGGGGCGGCCACGGCGAGCTGGTCGAGGCGCTGGTGGCCGGTCCGGCGCCGCTGCCCGGCCGGTACGCAGTCGCTGACCAGTAGCAGCGGCGCGCGGTCGAGGTCAGCCTGGGCGAGCCCGTTCGCCGCGCTGGTCAACCCCGGGCCCCGGGTCACCAGCGCCACCCCGGTGCTGCCGGTGAGCAGCCCGAACGCCCCCGCCATGACGCAGGCGGCGGTCTCCCCGTGGGTGAGCACGAAGCCGATGCCGCGCTGCGCGGCGGCGCCGATCATGTCCAGGTTGGGGCCGCCACCCGGCATGCCGAACAGCTGGCGCACCCCGGCGGCGGCCAGGCCGTCGGCGAACCCGACACTCACCGGAATAGACGCGTGGGCTGAGGCTGACATGGCCCCTACGCTAACCGCCATGACGATCAGTGTTGCTCGTTTCCTCGACGTGGCCGACGGTTTGCAGCCGGGCCAGTTCACCGTCGGCAACCACGACGACGTGGCGTCCCTCGCCGACCTCGACCCCACCTACCGCCAGCTGCTGGACAACCCGGTCACCGCGGTCGTGTCGGTCACCGGCGGCGACGGCCGCTCGAACCTCACCCCGGTGTGGTTCGACTACGAGGGCGACCTGGTGCTGCTGAACCTGGCTACCCACCGCAAGAAGGTCGGCTGGCTGAGGAAGGAGCCGAGGGCCACGTTCGCGCTGGTCAACCCCGCCAATGCCTACCACTGGCTGTCGATCAAGTGCACCGTCGCCCGGGAGATCTCCGAGGACGACCCGGCCGAGGGGGCCCGGGTCACCGCACAGCTGGACAAGATCTGGACCAAGTACACCGGAAACGAGCCGCCGTACGGGCTCCGTGACCCGTCCATCGACGAGCGCCGGGTGCTCTTCGAGCTCAAGGTCGACCGGGTCGCGACGTTCGGCCGGCCCTGAGCCGCCGGTGCCCGCCATGCCGAGCGTCGCGGTCGTCGGCGGCTCGCT
The DNA here is from genome assembly GCA_036009565.1 of Pseudonocardia sp. Classification (GTDB taxonomy): domain Bacteria; phylum Actinomycetota; class Actinomycetes; order Mycobacteriales; family Pseudonocardiaceae; genus Pseudonocardia. Next base: position 1,940 of record DASYLM010000301.1, read on the forward strand.
GGGTGGCCTGACCGCCGCACTGGTGCTGACCGACGCCGGCTGCGACGTCACCGTGCTGGAGCGCGCGCCGACCACCCTGGAGGCGCGCGGCGCCGGCATCGCCGTGCTGGACGAGGCGGTGCGCTGGTTCGCCGAGAAGACCGCGGTGGACCCGGACGGGCTGTGCAGCTCGACGAACTTCATCCGGTTCCTGGACGCCAGGGGTGGGCTGGTGCACGAGCGTGCGCACCGGTACCGGTTCTCCTCGTGGAACACCATCTACCGGGCGTTGTTGGCGCAGCTGGCGCCGGAGCGCTACCGCCTCGGCCACGAGGTCGCCGGCCTGGAGTCGTCACCGGGCGGGGTGGAGCTGACGCTGACCTCGGGCGGCCGGCGCCACGCCGACCTGGTGGTCGCGGCCGACGGCATCAGCTCCCCGACCAGGGCAACGCTGTTGCCGAAGGCGACCCCGGAGTACTCCGGTTACGTCGCCTGGCGCGGCACCATGGCGGAGTCGGAGCTGCGCCCGGGCACCTTCGCGGCGCTGTCCGACGCGATCACCTACCAGGTGCTCCCGCACAGCCACGTCCTCGTCTACCCGATCCCCGCCGCGTCCGGCTCACTGGTGCCGGGCCAGCGGCTGATGAACTTCGTCTGGTATCGCAACGTGGCCGCCGGCGCCGCGTTCGACGACCTGATGACCGACAGTGCCGGCCGGCTCCGATCGGTCTCCCTGCCGCCGGGCGCGGCGCGGCGGGAGTTCGTGGACCGGTTCCGCGCGGACGCCTCGGCGCAGTTGGCCCCGGTGATCGCCGAGGCGGTGCTCGGGGTGGCCGAGCCGTTCGTGCAGGCGGTGTTCGACATCGAGGTGACCCGGATGGCGCTCGGCCGGATCTGCCTGATCGGGGATGCGGCGTTCGCCGTCCGCCCGCACGCGGCCGCCGGCACCGCCAAGGCCGCCGCCGACAGCTGGGAGCTCGCGGCCCAGCTGGTCGGGCACAACGGTGCGGTCGAACCCGCGCTGGCCGAATGGGAACGCCGCCAGCTGCGGCTGGGGCGGGACGTGCTGGTGCGCTGCCGGGAGATCGGCGACGCTTCCCAACGACACGGCACCTTCACCCCCGGCGACCCGGCGCTCATCCTCGGGCTGCGCGGTCCCGGTCGGTGAGGCGACACCGGGGCCCGACAACCGACCGCGACAACGAACCGCGACAACGAATCGCGACAACCGACGGTGACAACCGACCGTGACAACCGACTGGAGATCATCAATGGCGATCGAGGTGTCCCCGCGCTCGACCGTGTCCGTGGCCCGGCCCGGCAGGTTGGGATATCCGGCGCTGAGCCTGCGCGACGATCCTCGGGCCGATCCACGGATGGT
>DASYLM010000302.1:0-1652 GCA_036009565.1 Pseudonocardia sp.
CGCGGACCTGGCGCTGATCGCACCCGGGGCCCGCTGGCCGGTCGTCCGCGCGGTGCTGCGAGCGGCGACACACACGTCGACACACACGTCGACACACACGTCGACACACACGTCGACACAGGTGCCGCCGTGCTGACCAACGCGGTGTGGCCGGTGCCCGAACCGGACATTCCGGCCGGGACCAGCGCGGTGCTGGCCGAGGTCACCCGCGCCGCTGTCACCGCGTTCGGGGCGGCCCGCCAGAGCTATCGGCGGGAGCAGCTCGCGGAACAGGTGCGGATCGGCGCCGACGGCACCCCGACGACGCTGCTGGACATCCTGGTGGACACCGCGGTCGCCGAGGTGGTCGACCGCCACCGGGTGAACCTGATCAGCGAGGAGATCGGGGTGATCGACCACGGTTCGGCGCTGACGCTGGTGGTGGACCCGGTGGACGGCACCGCGAACGCCGTCGCCGGCGTGCCCCTGGCCAGCTTCGCCGGTGCGGTCGCCGTGGACGGCGTGCTGACCGAGGCGTTGACCTGCTGGTTGGACACCGGGCGCTGTTGGCACGCGGCGGCCGGCCAACCGTCGCGGTACCGCACCAGCGGTCGCCGCGAGCTGGACGGTGCCGCGGTGAGCCTGCTGCGCCCGCACGGCCAGGACGACGACTCGTGGTGGCGGGTGGCCAGGCGGGCCGCCAGGGTGCGCATCCTGTCCAGCAGCTGCTTGGAGGCGGCACTGGTCGCCGAGGGCGCCACCGACGCCTTTGCCGACGCCGGATCGGACACCCACCGGATCATGGACCTGGCGGCCGCCATGCTCACGGTGCCTGCCGCCGGGGGAGCGGTACTGGACGCGCACGGCCGCCCGCTGGAGATCAGCACCGACCTGTCCCGGCGCTGGTCGGGCGTGGTCGCCGCCACTCCGGAGCTGGCCGAGCAGATCGCCGACACGATCACCGGAAAGGCCACGCCATGAACCCGTCGACTGTGTCCGAGCCGCTGACCACCGACGAGCTGGCCGCACTGGTCGACGGGCTGGCCGGGCTGCCGTACGGCGGCGAGGCGGTCGACCAGCGCACCCACGCACTGCAGACGGGGTGGTTCGCCGCCCGTGCCGGGGCCGACGACGAGCTGGTGCTCGCCGCCACGCTGCACGACATCGGCCGGGCGGAGCCGGTGCGCGCGGCGTGGCCCCGACTGCCGCACGAGGCGGCCGGAGCGGAGTTCGCGCTGGTCAGGCTCGACTCGCCGAGGATCGCTCGGGTGATCGCGGGCCACGTCCCGGCGAAGCGGTTCCTGGTGGCCACCGACGCGGGCTACCGGGCGCTGCTGAGCCCGGTCTCGATCGCCTCACTGCGCCAGCAGGGCGGCCCGATGGACGCCCGCGAGGTGGCCGAGTTCCGGGGCCGGCCGATGGCGGCCGAGGCGGTACTGGTCCGCGGCTGGGACGACGCGGCCAAGAACCCCGACGGGCCGGCGCTGCGCCTGGTCGACCTACTCGCCGCCCACCGCCGCTTCCAAGCCACCCGCCGTTCCACCCCCCAGCGCTCCCGCGAGTCGGGGCTCTCAGCACACTGAGTCGGGGCTCTCAGCCCATGACCGCGGGCACGGTGTCCTGCAGCTCGACCACAACCCGCACCGCATCGGCCCGGGTCCACGCTGTGCTGG
>DASYLM010000303.1:0-6471 GCA_036009565.1 Pseudonocardia sp.
GGCGTCTACGAGCGCTTCGGCCGGCGGCTCGCCGCCGACGCCTACCGGGTCCGGGCGGTCGGCGACGCCACCGCCGATGCCGGCGTCGAGGCGGTGAGCCTGCAGGTCAAGTCGCTGCTCGAAGAGCCAGGTCGGCCGGGCCCGCTGGTACTGGCCGGCTCGGACACCGGGGCGCTGCTGGTGCTGCGGCTGGTGGCGCTCGGCTCGGTCACCGTGGACGGCCTGATCCTCGCGGGGTTGCCCGACACCTCGCTCGACACCGCGCTCGACACCGCACCCGACGCCGCGCTCGACACCGCACCCGACGCCGCGGCCGAGCCGGAGCTGCGCGCGTCCTGCCCGACACACCGGAAGCTGCTGCGCGACACCGACCGCGACCTGTTCCAGGCCGGCGCGCTGACCCGCGAACGCATCCCGGCGGCGCTGCGTGAGCCGATCGAGGACGCCGCCGCCGGCGTTGCGGTCCCCGTTCTCGGCCTGCACGGCGACAACGACCAGCTCAGCCCACTCGCCCGGGTACGCCCGCGCTACGCCGGGCCGCCGCACGCCCAGCTGCTGACCGTGGCGGACGGCAGGCACGACGTGCTCAACGCCGCGAACCACCGCAGCGTGGCGGCCAGCGTGGTGCTCTGGCTCGAGCGGCTGCGCCTCGGGGCCGAGCTGCCGCCGATCGTGACCCCGGTTCCCGGCTCCGGGCAGGCGCCGGCATGACCGGGCGCACGGACACCAACACCGACACCGACACCACACCCGACACCGCCGACAGCACCGCCGCCGACAGCACCGCAACCGACGCCGAACTGGCCCGGCACGCGGTGCTGATCAGCGCGGACGAGCTGGCCGAACTGGTCCACCTCGGCACGGCGCCGACGCTGCTGGACGTGCGGTGGGCGCTGGGCGACCCGGACGGCCGGGGGCACTACCTCGCCGGGCACCTGCCGGGCGCGGTCTACGTCGACCTCGACACCGAGCTCGCCGCGCCGGCCACCCCGGCGGCCGGGCGCCACCCGCTCCCCCGGCTCGCCGACCTGCAGGCGGCGGCCCGCCGCTGGGGTGTCAGCACCGGGCGGCCGGTGGTGGTCTACGACAACAGCGGCGGTACCTCCGCCGCGCGCGCCTGGTGGCTGCTGCGCTGGGCCGGCGTCCCGGACGTCCGGCTGCTGGACGGTGCGCTCGGTGCCTGGCGCGGACGCGGCTTCGAGCTGGCCACCGGTGACGAGCGGCCGGCGCCCGGTGACATCGAGCTGACCGGGGGACAGCTGCCGGTGCTGACCGCCGACGGCGCCGCCGCGCTCGCCGAGCGGACCGGCGGGGTGCTGCTGGATGCCCGCGCCGGCGAGCGGTACCGCGGCGAGGTGGAGCCGGTCGACCCGAGAGCCGGGCACATCCCCGGTGCCCGCTCCGCCCCGACCGCCGCCAACCTGACCGCCGGTGGCACCTTCCGGCCCACCGACGAGCTGCGGGACCGGTTCGGCCGCCTCGGCGCCGACAGCGCCACCGAGGTCGGCGTGTACTGCGGATCCGGGGTCACCGCCGCGCACGAGGTCGCCGCGCTCACCGTCGCCGGCATCGCCGCCGCGCTCTACCCCGGTTCCTGGTCGGCGTGGTCCGCCGATCCAACCCGGCCCGCCGCCACCGGCGCGGACCCGCTGACCAGTGAGGACGTCACATGACCACCACCCAGGAGACGGCCCTGCCGAGCCAGCGGGGCGCACCCCGGCCGGCGCCGACGGACCGGGTCACCATCCAGCCGGTCCTCAGCGCCCACCGGTGGAGCCCGCCGCGCCCGGTGCGCCGGGCCGCCGGGCCGATCGGCACGCTGCTGCTCTGGTACCTGCTCAGCGCCACAGGCGTGCTGTCCCCCGACGTGCTGGCCAGCCCGGCCACGGTGTTCGGCAAGGCACTGGGCATGATCGCCGACGGTGAGCTGCCGGCCGCCATCGCGGTGTCCGGTCAGCGGGTGGTCCTCGGTTTCCTGATCGGCGGCGTGATCGGCACCGCGCTGGCGCTCGTCGCCGGCCTGCTCCGGCTCGGCGAGGACCTGGTCGACTCCACCGTGGGCATGTTCCGCACGCTGCCCTGGGTCGGGCTGATCCCGCTGTTCATCATCTGGTTCGGCATCAACGAGGAACCCAAGATCGCGCTGATTGCGCTGGGCGTCACGTTCCCGATCTACTTCAACATCTATGCCGGCATCCGCGGGGTGGACGCGCAGCTGGTGGAGGCCGGGCGGGTCCTCGGGTTGCGGCGCTGGGGGCTGATCCGGCACGTCGTGCTGCCCGGTGCGCTGCCGGGCGCCCTGGTCGGCCTGCGGTACGCGCTCGGCACGGCCTGGCTGGCACTGGTCTGGGCGGAGCAGGTCAACGCCTCGCAGGGCATCGGCTACCTGATGAACAACGCCCAGCAGTTCTTCCAGACCGACGTGATCGTGGTCTGCCTGGTGACCTACGCGGTACTGGGCCTGGTGTGCGACCTGTTCGTCCGGTTGATCAGCAGGTACGTGCTGTCCTGGCGCGCGTCGTTCGAGGGGGCGTGACCGGAGTGACCGCCACGACCGAGACCGGGATGTCCGAGACCGCCGCGGTGAGCATCCGCGGCCTGAGCAAGGTGTTCGGCGAGCGCGCCGTCATCGACGGGCTGGACCTGGACATCCGACCGGGCGAGTTCGTCGCGCTGCTCGGGCGTTCCGGCTGCGGCAAGAGCACCCTGCTGCGCATCCTGGCCGGCCTGGACAGCGAGATCGAGGGCCTGGCCACCGTGCCCGGCCGGCGCGCGGTGGCGTTCCAGGCGCCCCGGCTGATGCCCTGGAAGCGGGTCTGGCACAACGTCGTCCTCGGGCTGCCCGGGCGCCCCGACCGGGCGCTGGCGCAGCGGTACCTGGACGAGGTCGGCCTGTCCGCCAAGACCACGGTGTGGCCCAAGACGCTGTCCGGTGGCGAGGCCCAGCGGGTCTCCCTGGCCAGGGCGCTGGTGCGCGAGCCGGAGCTGCTGCTGCTCGACGAGCCGTTCGGTGCGCTCGACGCGCTGACCAGGGTGAAGGCGCAGCAGCTGGTCGCCGACCTGTGGGCGAGGCACCGGTGCGCGGTGCTGCTGGTCACCCACGACGTGGAGGAGGCGCTGCTGCTCGCCGATCGGGTGCTGGTGATGGACGGCGGCGTGATCGCCCACGAGGTGACCGTGCGGCTGCCCCGACCCCGCCCGATCGACCATCCGACGCTGGTCCGGCTGCGCACCGAGCTGCTCGGCCGCCTCGGCATCGTCGAGCCGGACCGGCATGCCGATGTCGGCTGACCCGCGCGGCCGCCGGTCCGCCCGGTCCTGGGTGCTCGCGGTGGCTGCCGCACTGCTGCTGGCCGGCTGCGCCGGGTCCGGGACCGGCTCGGCGGGCGGCCAGCTCACCCTCACCCTGGGCGACCAGGCCAACGGGCTGCAGACCCTGATGAAGGCCGCCGGCGCACTGGAGGGCACCTCGTACCAGGTGAAGTGGGCCGAGTTCCAGGGCGCCGCGCCACTGTTCCAGGCCATGCAGGGCGGCCGGGTGGACACCGGCTACGCCGCCGACCTGCCGACGCTGGCCGCGATCAGCGGCAAGCTGCCGATCAAGCTGGTCGGCGCGCTGCAGGGGTCCGGGGCGAACGACGCGATCCTGGTCCGGGCCGATTCGCCGATCAGCACGGTGGCCGATCTGAAGGGCAAGACGGTGGTGGTGTCCTCCGCCCGGGGCAGCATCGCGGAGTACCTGCTGGCCACCGCGCTGCAACAGGCCGGCCTGAAGTACACCGACGTGACCGTGCAGTTCGTGCTCCCGACGGCGGCGCAGGCCGCGTTCAACTCAGGGCAGACCCAGATCTGGGCCACCTTCGAGCCGTACCAGTCGATCGGGGTCCGGTCCGGGGGCCGCACCCTGGTCGACGGGCAGGACGGCCGGGTCAGCGGCGTCGGCTTCGTCTCCGCGGCGGCGTCCTCGCTGACCGACCCGGCCAGGAAGGCGGCGATCGGCGACTTCCTCAACCGGCTGGCCAAGGCGGAGAGCTGGGCGAACACCCACCAGGACGAGTACGCGAAGGTGTACGCGAAGACCAACGACGTCGCGCCCGAGGTGGCCGCTCAGGTGGTGGCGCACGCCCGCACCAGCGTCGTGCCGATCACCCCGGAGATCGTGGCCAAGGTGCAGGCGGTGTCCGACCTGATGCACGGGATCGGCTCGCTGCCCGCCGCCGTCCAGGTCGCCTCGGTCGCCGACACCACCGTCTACCAGCCCGTCGCGGGCAACTGAACACGGCGAGAGGGATCCCGATGCCGGTCGAGTTCATCAGTGCCACCAACGCCAACGCCGCATCCGACATCAACCCCGCCGGCACCGGTTTCGACGTCGAGTACGCCCGCCGCTACGCCCGCGCGCTGGACGACGGCGGTTTCGACTACACGCTCGTCGCCTACCACTCCTCGTGGGCGGAGGCGAACCAGCTGGCCCAGTTCGTGGTCAGCAGCACCGAGCGGATCAAGCCGATGCTCGCGCACCGCCCCGGTGTGGTGTTCCCGACCAACGCGGCGCGGGTGTTCGCCACCCTGGACCAGATCGCCCGGGGCCGGCTGGCCATCCACATCATCTCCGGCGGCAACGACGCCGAACAGCACCGCGAGGGTGACTACCTGACCAAGGCGCAGCGCTACGCCCGCGCCGACGAGTACATCCAGATCCTGCGCAGGGCCTGGCACGAACCGGCACCGTTCTCCCACCAGGGCACGTACTACCGGTTCGAGGACTTCCGCTCCGACGTCCGCCCGTTCCAGCCGACCATCCCGATCTCGGTGGGCGGCTCGTCGGCGGACGCCTACCGGGTGGGTGGCCAACAGGGCGACATCTTCGGGCTCTGGGGTGAGCCGCTGGCCGAGACCGCCGAGCAGATCGCCGCCGTCAACGCGATCGCCGACGCGGCCGGGCGGGCGCACCCGAGGATCTGGGTGTCCTTCCGGCCGATCATCGCCGCCACCGACGAGCTGGCCTGGGAGAAGGCACACCGGACACTGGACCGGGTGCGCGCGGCCCGGCCGGTGCGCGCGGCCACGTCCCACTACCCCACCGCCGAGGCGGGCCGGCCGGCGAATGTGGGTTCCCAGCGGCTGCTCGAGGTGGCCGCGCGGGGCGAGCTGCACGACCGGGTGCTGTGGACGCCGCTGGTCACCGCGACCAACGCCGCCGGCAGCTCCACCGCACTGGTCGGCAGCTACGAGACCGTCGCCGCCGCGCTGCTGGACTACGTCGACATCGGCTGCGAACTGCTCTCGGTCCGCGGCTACGACCCGCTCAACGACGCCATCGACCTGGGTCGGTACGTGCTTCCGCTGGTCCGCCAGGAACTCGCCCACCGCACCGCTGCCTGAGCTCTGCTGCCTTCGAGAGGACCCGCCCGTGCCCGACTCCGCGTTGCCCCGGTTGGCGCGTGCGCTCTGCGTGCTGGCGGTACTGGCGGTACTGACCGTGGCCGGGACGGCGTGCGGCTCCGGGACCCCGGCGACGACAGCGGGCGACGGCCTGTCCTCGGTCACGCTGCGGGTAGGGGCGACCGGGTGGGCGACCGCGCAGGCCGCGCTGCAGGTCGCCGGCCTGGACATCACCCCGTACCGGGTGCAGTGGGCGGTGTTCCCCGGCGGGGACAAGCAGCTGCAGGCGCTGCAGGGCGGTGCGCTGGACCTGGCCGAGTCCAGTGAGATCCCACCGATCTTCGCGGCGGCCGCCGGGAACCCGAAGTTCAGGGTGGTTGCGGTACAGCGGGCGAACACCTTGCAGCTGGAGGTCGTGGTCAAGGCGGGCTCGGCACTGACCGACCTCGGCCAGCTGAAGGGCCGGAAGGTCGGCTACGTCCGCAACACCACCGCCCAGTACTTCCTGGATCGGCTGCTGCGGCGGGCGGGGCTGCGCTGGACGGACATCGAGGCGGTCCCGCTGAGTCCCAACGACGGGGTGACCGCGCTCAACAGCGGCGCGATCGACGCGCTCGCCAGCTACGGGAACTCGATCATCACCGTGCACCAGAGCGGCGGCGCGACACTCGGCGACGGCAAGGACATCCTGTCCGGGAACTTCCCCTGGGAGGCGTCCACCGAGGCGATCGGGGACCCCGGCAGGCGGGCCGCCGTGGCCGACCTGTTGGCCCGGATCAGCCGGGCGTACGCCGTCATCCGCGCCTCCCGGATGGACGCGTTCGCACAGCGCACGGCCGAGGCCACCCACGAACCGCTGGATCGGGCGCGCGGTCAGCTCGCCGATGAGGAGGCCCAGCGCCCGACCGAGGTGGTGCCCACTGGTGCGGCCGCGATCTCCTCGCAACAAGCCGTGGCGGACACCTTCGCCGAGCTCGGGTCCATCCCGGCCGGTCTCGATGTGGCAGCCTTCTGGACCGAGAATCTCAACGGCCAGCTGAAGGGCCGGAAGGTCGGCTACGTCCGCAACACCACCGCCCAGTACTT
>DASYLM010000304.1:0-5092 GCA_036009565.1 Pseudonocardia sp.
GCACGCCACCCGGTAGCCGGGATCGTCCAGCCGGCCCGCGGCCGCCGCCAGGTAGCGCAGCACCGGCTCGGTCACCACGTCGGCCAACTGCCCGGCCGGGCGGCGCCCGTCGAGGACCTCCATGACCTGGCGCAACACCAGGTGAGCGTGCACCCGGACCCGGTCCGGCCCGGCGGGCACCGCGGTGTGCGGCGCCGGGCGCCTCGGTGTCGGCAGCCGCGGCGCACGGGCGCGGTCCGCCACGGCGGCTTCGAGGTCGGGCAGCCGCCGGACCACGGTCCGGGCCGCGGGCAGCGCGGTGGGCAGCGCGGTAGGCGGCCCGGTGGGCAGCCCGGTGGGCAGCCCGGTAGGCAGCGCGGTGGGCAGCGTCGTGGGATTCGTCGTGGGCATGGTCGTGGGCATGGTCGTGGGCATGGTGGTGGTCATGGCTCCCCTGAACGGCACGCCGGAGCGCGCATCCGTAGCGGTGATCGGGGACGACCGGAGGGCACGACCGGGCGCCGGGCAGACCCGCCGGCGGGCAACCGGCGGTGCGTGGGCGAGCTCAGTATGCGGTCCGACCGCCCGCGGGCGGGGGCGTTTCGGCGAAACCGGCAAGCGCGGGCGCGCGCGGACCGAAGTGGCGACAACCGGCGGCCCAGGGGTCGTGACTGGTCGGCGCTGCCGTGGTAACGCCAGCCACTCACGAGTCTTGACCCGAGAGGTGGTCCAGGAGGGCGACGGCGGCGGGGTTGACCGGTCCGGGTGACCGGCTGGTGAGCGACACCTGCCAGTGGACGCGCGGCTCGCGGAGCTCGGCCACCGCGACGCCGTGCGCCGAGGCGGCGAGGGTGCCCTGCACGATGGCCACCCCGAGGCCGTTGCGCACCAGGGCGAGCTGCAGGTCCAGCTGCGTCACCTGGCCGACGATCCGGCGGCTCAGCCCGAGCTGCGCGGACACCCGGCGCACGATGCCGGTCACCGTCGTGCCTTCGGCGAAGTCCACGAACTGCTCGTCGTCCAGCTCCGCCCAGCGCACCCGCCGCTGCCCGGCCAACCGGTGCTCCGGCGGCATGATCAGCAGTAGGTCCTCGTCGAACACCGGCCGGCCGATCAGGTCCTCGGGCAGCGGGCCGTCCATCGCCAGGTACGCCAGGTCCAGGGTGCCGTTGCGCAGCCGGTCCAGCAGCTCGCTGACCGGCGCGTTGAGCACGTTGATCTGGATCTCCGGGTAGCGCCGGTGGAACGTGGACAGCTCGGCCGGCAGGTCCACCGGCCCGAGCCACTGGATCATTCCGATGGCGACCCGGCCGCGATGCAGCCCGGCGACCGCCCGAACGGCCTCCACCGCGGCTGTGCTTTCGGCCACCACGCGCCGCGCCCGGGGCAGGAATGCCTGGCCCGCCTGGGACACGGTGACCCGCCTGGTGGTGCGCTCGAACAGCGCCGTGCCGAGCTCGCGTTCGAGGTTTCGTATCGACGTACTCAGGGCAGACTGCACTATCCGGGTCGCCCGGGCGGCGGCGGTGAAGCTGCCGTGCTCGACGACAGCCAGGAAGTGTTCCACCTGACGGAGTTCCATTAAGCTATTTTATAGATGGGTACCAGCTAAACGATGCTCTGGACAGAACAATTTTGGCCACCGCATGCTGGATGTCGTGAGTACTGAAAGCCGTGTGTCCGTTGGTAGCGCCGAGCGCCCGGTCGCGAGCCGCCGCCTCATCGCGACCATGGCATTCGCCACCGGTGCGGTGGTGGCCAACATCTACTACGTCCAGCCGCTGGCCGAGACGCTGGCTCAGGCCTTCCACTCCTCCACCGGGGAGGTCGGCCTGCTGATCACCGTGCTGCAGCTCGGCTACGCGGTCGGACTGGCGACCCTGGTCCCGCTGGGTGACCTGGTCGAGCGGCGGCGGCTGCTGATCGTGCTGCTCACCGGCTGCGCGGTCGGGCTCAGCTTCATGGCCAGCGCACCGAACCTGGCTCTGATGGCGTCGGCCGCGGTGCTGGTCGGGCTCACCTCGGTCGCCGTGCAGGTGATCGTCCCGTTCGCGGCGCACCTGGCCGGCGAGGGACGCCAGGGTCAGGTCGTCGGCACCGTGATGAGCGGGCTGCTGGTCGGCATCCTGCTCTCCCGCACGGTGTCCGGGCTGCTGGCCGGTCTGATCGGCTGGCGCTGGGTGTTCGGGATCGCGGCGCTGGTCACCCTGGCCGTCGCGGTGGTGCTCTGGCGGGAGCTGCCGACGCACCCGCCGACCGCGCGGATGGGTTACCCCGCGCTGCTGCGCTCGGTGCTGCGGCTGATCCGGGTGGAGCCCGAGCTGCGCTACCGGATGCTCATCGGTGCGCTGTCCTTCGCCGCGTTCAGCGCGTTCTGGAGCATCTCGGGCTTCCTGCTGGCCCGCCCGCCGTACCACTGGAACGAGATCCAGATCGGGCTTTTCGCGCTGCTCGGCGCGGCCGGCGCGCTGGCCGCCAAGTTCGCCGGCAAGCTCGCCGACGCGGGCTACGCCCGGTGGTCCACCATCGGCTTCGCGCTGCTCTCCACGGCCAGCTTCCTGCCGCTGTGGATCGGCGGCCACTCGGTGATCGCGCTGGGCATCGGCGTGGTGCTGCTCGACCTCGGCGTCCAGGGCCTGCAGATCACCAACCAGAGCGTGATCTACGCCTTGCGCGCGGACGCCCGGAGCCGGTTGAACACCGCGTACATGACCACCTACTTCCTCGGCGGCACCCTCGGCAGCGGGTTGGCCGCGGCGCTCTACGCCTGGTTCGGCTGGACCGGGGTGTGCCTGCTCGGCGCCAGCTTCCCGGTCCTCGTCGCACTGCTCTGGGTGGTCGAGCAGCTGCGCGGCCGGCGGCGGGCGAAAGTGCTGACCGGCAGCTACTGAGCAGGGGTGAAGTCGGCGGCGTGGTCGACCGCCCACTCGGCGTAGGTGCGGGCCGGCCGGCCGGTGACCTGCTCGACGGTGGGCAGCACCTCGGCCACCGTGTCGACCGAGCCCGCCAGGTACCCCAACATCAGGTCGGCGATCTCCGCCGGCATGACCTGGGCCATCGCCGCGCGCGCCCGCTCCGGGGTCAGCTCCTCGAGGCGGACCTCGCGCCCGGTCGCCGCCGCGATGGCGCGGACCTGCTCGGCCTGGGTGATCGAGGCCGGCCCGGTCAGGTGGTAGGCGGCGCCGACGTGCTTGTCGTCGAGCAGCGCCGCCGTCGCCACCGCCGCGATGTCCGCCTCGTGGATGGAGTTCATCGCGGCGCCGGGATACGGGGCGCGCACCACACTCTCGGCGCGCACTGACGGCGCCCAGCTCAGCGTGTTGGTCGCGAAGCCGCCCGGCCGGACGAACGTCGCGTCCAGCCCGGACCGCCGCACCGCGTCCTCCACGGTGCGGTGCATCACCGAGACCACGTTGTCGCCCGGCTGGGTCACCGCGCTGGAGGACAGCACCGCGACCCGGCGGACGCCGGCGCGAACGGCCAGCTCGGTCACCGCGGCGGCCGTCGCCGGCACCGGGAACAGGAACATCCGGTCGATGCCGTCGAATGCCCCGGACAGCGTCGACGGGTCGGCCAGGTCGCCGCCGACCACGTCCACGCCGGCCGGCAGCCGGGCGGCACCCGGATCGCGGGTCAGTGCCCGGATGTTCTCACCCGCCTCGAGCAACTGTCGTACTACGCTGCCGCCGACATTGCCGGTCGCACCGGTCACTAAAATCATCGCCCAGCACCTCCGTCTGATCTCCGGTCAGTGTCGATCCTCAACCACTATTGAGGTCAAGATGCGACCCGAGATGTGAGACTTGCGCGCCGGATATCGTTTCCGAGTCGGGGAGGAGGCGAACTGTGCCCGCCAGATCGAACGGGTCCGCCGGCGAGTTCGCGGTGGAGGTTCACGAGCTCGTCAAGCGGTATCCGAAGAGCCAGGTCAACGCGGTCGACGGGCTGTCCTTCGCGGTTCGCCGCGGCGAGGTCTTCGGGCTGCTCGGGCCCAACGGCGCGGGCAAGACCACCACCGTCGGGGTGCTCACGACCCGGGTGATGCCCACCTCCGGGGTCGCGCGGGTGGCCGGGCTGGACGTGGTGCGCGACTCGGTGGCGGTGCGCGGGCGGCTCGGCGTGGTGCCTCAGCGGGTCAACCTGGACGGCTCGCTGACCACCCGGGAGAACCTGGTCTTCCACGCCGCGTACCACGGCCTGTCCCGGTCCGACCGGTCGGCGAGGGCGGACGAGATGCTCGAGCGGATGGGCCTGGCCGACAAGGCGAAGCTCGGCGTGGACAAGCTGTCCGGCGGGCAGGCGCAGCGGCTGATGATCGCGCGGGGACTCATGCACCGCCCGGAGGTGCTTTTCCTGGATGAGCCGTCCACCGGGCTGGACCCGCAGGCCCGGCTGTTCGTGCACGACCGGGTGCGGGTGCTCAGCGAGGAGGGCGTCACCATCGTGATCACGACGCACGACATGGACGAGGCCGCCAAGTTGTCCGACCGGGTCGGCATCGTGGACCACGGCCGGATGCTCGCACTGGACACCCCCGCGCAGCTGGTGCACTCGCTGTCCGGCAGCGCCACCGTGGAGGTGAGCGTGCGGCCCGGGGAGGCATCGACTCGGCTGCTCATCGCCACGCTGCTCGGCCTGCCCGGGGTGGAGCGGGTCGAGCAGCTCGGTGTCAGCGGTGTCAGCGGTTCCGGCGGGCTGGAGGCGGGTGCGGACAGCGGTGTACCGGCCGGCACCGCGGTGCGGCTGCGGGTGTACGTGGCCGGCGAACCTGCCGCGCTGGTCGGCCCGGTCGCCGGCGCGCTGGCCGCGCGCGGCGCCTCGGTGGCCGACCTGTCGATCGGCGAGCCCAGCTTGGAAGACGTGTTCATCCACCTGACCGGAAGGGATCTGCGATGAGTGCTCCCACCGTGCCGCAGGGCACACCCGATATCGCTGCGCGGCCACACCGGGACACGACCTTTCCCGGCCGGTTCTCCTCGGCGTCGGTCGGTGTGGCTCCCCGCCGTGCCGCCCAGGCGTGGGGTCCGCCGCGCCCGCCGGTTGCTGGTCTGCCCACCCAGGTGCCTGCTCAGCGCTCCGCGCCGGTGCCGGTGCCGGCGGCGGCTGATCCGAC
>DASYLM010000305.1:0-24417 GCA_036009565.1 Pseudonocardia sp.
TTGATGCCGAGGGCCGCCGCCCACTCGCCCGGGTCCACCGTGACGCTCGGCCCGAGCGGCCACACCACGCCGGCGTTTGTTGACCAGGATGTCGACCTCGCCGCCCTCGTCACGGACCCGCGTCGGCAGCTCGCCGACCTGCCGGAGATCGGCCAGGTCGGCCGGCACGGCCACGGCCTGCCCCCCGTCGGCCCGTACCTGGCGCGCGGTCTCGGACGGCGTTCACGACCCCCTTCCCGCCCCATTCTGCCGGCGCCGCGCGAGCGGGAGTTCTTACCGACCGATCACGACACCGGGCGGGCCCGGAGCCGGCGCGGTCGGGCGTTGGTAGCGTCGCGGCCGGCATCGGAGGTAGCCATGCGCGACTATCCGCGAACGATCGTCTCCGCCGGCCATGTCGAGCCGGTGCCCCGGCGGATCCGTGCCCTGCTCGGCGGCACCGTCGTCCTGGACACCACGTCCGCGCGCTACGTGTGGGAGTGGCCGAACTACCCGCAGTACTACGTCCCGCTGACCGACGTGGCGCCCGGCGTCCTCGTCGACGAGGGGCAGACCGAACGGGTCGCCGGCGTGGTGGCCAACCGGTACGGCCTGCGGGCCGGCGAACTGACCCGGCCGGGTGCCGCGCTGGTCTATCCGGAATCCGACCGGGGCGGCGGTGCCCAGCCGAGGCGGGACAGCCTGGACGGCCTGGTGCGGTTCCGCTGGGACGCCCTCGACTCCTGGTTCGAGGAGGACGAGCAGGTTTTCGTGCATCCGCGCAACCCCTACACCCGGGTCGACGCGCTGCGCTCCGGCCGCGAGGTCCGGGTCGAGCTGGACGGCGTCACGCTGGCCGAGTCCGCCGCCACCGTGATGGTGTTCGAGACCGGGCTGCCCACCCGCTACTACTTCGACCGCACGCAGCTGAACTTTTCCGCCCTGGAGCCGAGCGACACGGTCACCGCATGCCCGTACAAGGGCGTGACCAGCGCCTACTGGTCGATCCGCGCCGGCGGGGCGCTGCACCCCGACCTGGCCTGGGCCTACGACTTCCCGACCCGGCAGCTGCTGCCCATCGCGGGGCTGGTGGCCTTCTACAACGAGCAGGTCGATATCCTGGTGGACGGAGTCCGGCTGCCCCGGGCACGTACCCACTTCTTCCCGGTCAACCGCGCGGAGTAGCTCCGCGTACCGCAGCCGGCCCGGTCCGGTGGCGGGAACCCCGGTTCCGTGACTCCGCGCACAACCGCGGTCCACTGTTCGGCCCAACGCCGCACCATGGGCAGTCGCTGTGCCGGCCTCGTCGATGTGGCCCATCCTGACCGTCCAGCCTGACCCCCAGCCTGACCCTGCAGCCGAGGAGAACCCGGTGAACTCCCCCGTGAGTCCCCCGCCGCTGGCCGGCCTGGCCAACCTGATGGTCTGGTTGGGCGGCGGCAACTGGCGCGACATCGACGAACACGCCGAGCGGTCGGCCTACCAGACGGCCGGCTTCTTCGTGGCCGTCAACGCGGTCGTCGCCGGCTCGGTGGTCTCCTTCGTGCTCGGACTCGCCGGGGTGCCCGGGCCCGCCGGCTGGCTGTTCGCCATCGCGTCGGGGCTGCTGGTCGGCGCGATCGGCCGGGCGCTGGCCACCGCGCCCGCCGATCCCGCCCCCGGCCGGTCCCGGGGGTTGCTCGGTGACCTCGCCCGAGGGCTGGTCGCCGTGCTGATCGGGGTGCTGCTCGGTGAGCTGGCCGCGCTGGCCATCTTCGCCGGCGCCATCGACCGCGAGCTGAACAGCTCCCTGGACGTGGCCGGCACCTCGGTGTCACAGTCCGCGCAGGCGCGCCAGCTGGGTGCCCTGCAGGCCGACCGTGCCGCACTGGACACCCGGGTCGACGACGCGACGGCCCGCCGGGACCGGTCCCTGGTGGTGGCGCGCTGCGAGTACCACCCGGGCCCCGGTTGCCCGTCGACCCAGATCACCGGCGACCCGGGGCACGGCCCGGAGGCGGCGCAGGCGAACACCGATCTGGCCGCCGCCGAGCACGACCTCGCCGAGGCCGCCACGCGTCGCGACCAGCTGGCCCCCGGCCTGGACCGGGACATCGCCGACGCGCGGGCGGCGCTGGGCCGGGACACCGCGAGGGCCGAGTCGCTGGCCGCCGCCGACACCGGGCTGGACGCGCGCTGGGCCGCCATGAACAGCTACACCACGCACACCGCAGCCACCGCCGGGCCGCTCGTGTTGCGGATCGCCGTCGTGGTGCTGTTCGTGCTGCTCAACCTGCTCCCGCTGATCCTGCGGCGCTGGCGCGGCCAGACCGACCAGGACCGCCGCATCCTGGCCCGCAAGCTGCGCAACCGGGCCGAGGAGGAGGCCGACACCACGGTGGCGATCAGCCGGGCGCAGCTGCGGGCCGCACTGGAGCTGGACCGGCACCGCGCCCTCCTGGCATCGGGGTCCGCCACGGCATTGGGTTCCGCCACGGCATCGGGGTTCCCGGCATCGGGGTCCGCCACCTCGCTCGACCCGGCCAGCGCACGCGAGGGAGAGACCCCGCTCGATGCGGGCACCCCGCTGGGCCGGGCCGTCACGCGGGCCGAGCTCACCGCGCCGGCCGGACCGGAGCCGGTCCCGGCGGCCCGGGAGTTGGCCGGTTCCCGGCTCCCCGCCCTGGCCGAACAGCGTGCTCCGGCGCCCACACAGAGCAGCCCGCTCGACCTGTTGCCCGGACCACTCCCCGGCGCGGTACGCGCCATCACCGGCCTGGTCCGGCCGCTGGTACCCGCCCCGGTGGCCCGCCTTGCCGACGCCGCGCCCCGGTCGATCAAGATAGCCCGCGGCCTGTGGGAAGAGGTCGAGGAGTTCCAGTTCACCATGCTGCGCAAGCGGACCGTCCGCCTTGCCAGCGACGAGATCGACGAGGCCGCCGAGGCCGGGCCCGCCGGCGCGGGCGCCGCCGCCGGTTCACCGACCGCCCCGGCCGCGACCTGGGCGCAGGCCGACCTGGTGGTCCACCCGCCGGCGACCCGCCCGGCGGCCGCACTGTCCGACGCGGCCGCCCACCCCGAGGTCACCGGCCGCGGACCGGGCGAGGTCGCCGGCCGGCGCCGGGGAGCCGTCAAAGGCCGGGCCCGCCGTGAGCTCCCGCCGGCGTCGGAGGACTGACCCGTCGCGTATTCCTACGCAGAGCAGCTCTGCGTAGGGATACGCGACACGCCGGGCCGGACGCCCACTCAGCCGGCCTCGGCGCGCTCCTTCGCGTGCCGGTCGGTCGCCGCCTGGATCGCGTCGGCCTGGCGCTTGTCGAGCTCCTGCCAGCGGGTCCGGCCGTAGTCCTCGGACTGCTGGAGCCGGGCGGTGGTGCCCTGCAGCCGGGGCTTGACGTAGCGGGCGAACAGCTCGTAGTGCTTCGCGGTCGCCTCCGGCCGCGCCCATTCGTGATGCATCAGCAGGTAGGAACCGAAGCCGCCGGACTGCGCGGCCAGCCGCTCGATCTGGGCCACCGCGTCGTCCGGAGTGCCGATCACGCCGAGGCCGGTCTCGTTCACCCACGCCACCCGCTCCTCGAAGGACGCGCCCGCGGCCCGGAAGTGCGGCGCGGCCACCACGTTCTGGGTGTACTCGCACCAGTCGTCCAGCCCGAACCGGACGTCCTCGATGGCCTGCTCGCGGGTCTCGGCCAGGTGCATCGGCCCGACCAGGCGCCACTTCTCCCGGGATGCGCGGTGACCGAACTCGGCGGACCGCTGTTCCATCACATCCCAGTGCAGCGCCAGCGCGTCGAAGCCGTCCTGCACGGTGGCCCCGACCGACAGCAGCCCGAGGCCGTTCTTGGCCGCCGTGCGGGGCCCGGTCGGCGACGCGATGGCGGCGACCGCGATGTCGAAGTCGCTGTAGGCGGTGTACTGGGTGCGCGCCTCGACCAGGTTGTACCGGCCGGTCCGCGCCGAGACGGTCTCCCCGCGCAGCAGCGCCATCAGCACGTCGACGTCCTGCTCCAGCGCACCCCGCTGATCCTCCAACGAGATACCGATCATCGTGGCGTCGGTGGGCAGCGCGCCAGGGCCGAGCCCGAGCATGAAGCGGCCCCGGGTGAGGTGGTCCAGGAACAGCGCGCGGTCCGCCACCCACAGCGGGTTGTGGTACGGCAGCGAGACCACGCCGGTGCCGAGCCGGATGTGTCGGGTGTGGTTGGCGGCGTGCGCGATGAAGATCATCGGATCCGGGATGGTCTCGTGCCCGCACGAGTGGTGTTCGCCGATCCACGCCTCGTCGAAGCCCAGCTTGTCCAGCTGCTTGATCACGTCCAGATCCCGCTCGTACGCCGAGGTCGGATCCTGCCCGACCGGGGAGTGGAACGGGGCCATGAAGATTCCGAACCGGAGACGCGACACGCTGACTCCTCCACATTGAGGACACATAGGACTACGCCGGACACCCCGGCGCCCACGGCCAGAATCACAGACCCGCCCGGCCCGCGCACGTCGGTCTTGCGCACACTCCCGAGCACACTCCCGAGCACACTCACGCCGCGCACACAGCCCGGCTGACGCTGACACAGCGGCTCGAGCCGCTGTGCCGAGCCACCGGCGCTGTGTGAGCGGGGCACGGCCCGTGGGTACCCCGGGGGTCAGAGTGGGCCGGCGGGGCGGGCGCTGGTGACCAGGGTGTGACCGTCGCGGAACACCACGCCGTTCGCGCAGCGCGCCTCGACCTGGCCGCCGGCGAACTGCTCGGTGTAGAGGCGGGCGTAGAGCCCACCCCGGGCGAGCAGCTCGGTGTGCGTGCCCCGCTCCACGATCTCACCGTTCTCCACCGCCAGGATGACGTCGGCGCCCAGCACGGTGGACAACCGGTGCGCGATGGCGATCGTGGTGCGCTGCCGGGTGGCGTTCTCCAGTGCCTGCTGCACGAGCCGCTCGCTGGCGGTGTCCAGCGCGCTGGTCGCCTCGTCCAGGATGAGCACCGGCGGGTCCTTGAGCAGCACCCTGGCGATGGCCAGCCGCTGCTTCTCGCCACCGGAGAGGCGATAGCCGCGCTCCCCCACCACCGTGGCGTAGCCCTCGCTGAACGACATGATCCGGTCGTGGATGTTCGCCGCACCGGCCGCCGCCTCGAGCTCCTCCCGGGTGGCGTCCGGCTTGGCGTAGCGCAGGTTGTCCTCGACCGTCGCGTGCAGCAGGTACGTGTCCTGGGTGACCATCCCGATCGCCGAGGTCACCGACGCCTGGGTGAGCTCGCGCACGTCGTTGCCGTCCAGCACCACCGCGCCCCGGTCCACGTCGTAGAGCCGGGGGATCAGGTACGACAGGGTGGTCTTGCCCGAGCCGCTCGGGCCGACGATCGCGGCCAACTGCCCGGGGTGCACGTCGAAACTGACATCGCGCAACGCCCACGGCCGCGCCGGCGAGCCGTCCGCCGCCGGATCGGGCCCGTCCCGCTCGGCCGGCGGGTAGGCGAACCACACGCCGCGCAGCGACAGCTCCCCGCGCACCGTGCGCGGGTCCAGCTCCCGCGCGTCGGGCCGGTCCACGATCCTGGGCCGCAGGTCGAGGTACTCGAAGATGCGCCGGAACAGCGCCAGCGAGGTCTGCACGTCCAGCGACACCCGCAGCAGGTTGACCGTGGGGAACAGCAGCCGGCCCTGCAGCGTCGTGAAGGCCACCACGGTGCCGGCGCTGACCCCGCTGCCGGCGGCGATGAGCAGCCCGGCGACCAGGTAGACCAGTGCCGGCGTGACTCCCATGAACGTCTGCACCACAGCGAAGAACGTCTGCCCGGTCATCGCCTGGCGGACCTGCAGGTCGACCTGCTTGGCGTTCTCCGCGCGGTAGCGGCGTACCTCGAACTCCTGCCGGTTGAACACCTTGGACAGCAGCACCCCGGACACCGAGAGCGACTCCTCGGTGATCGCGGTCATGTCCGAGAGGGACTCCTGGGTGTGGCCGGCCAGCCTGCGCCGGACCCGGCCGACCCGGATCTGCAGCACCACGAACACCGGG
Organism: Pseudonocardia sp.; assembly: GCA_036009565.1. Taxonomy (GTDB): domain Bacteria; phylum Actinomycetota; class Actinomycetes; order Mycobacteriales; family Pseudonocardiaceae; genus Pseudonocardia. Next base: position 5,974 of record DASYLM010000305.1, read on the forward strand.
ATCATGACCACCGCGACGAGGGTGAGCTTCCAGGACAGCAGCACCATCGCGACCAGCGCGGCGACCACCGTGACGACATTGCCCAGGATCGAGGTCGCGGTCTCGGTGAGCACGCTCTGCACGCCGCCGACGTCGTTGGACAGCCGGGACTGGATCGCGCCGGTGCGGGTCGCGGTGAAGAACGACAGGTCCATCCGCTGCAGGTGTTCGAACAGCCGCCCGCGCAGGTCGGCCATCACCCGGTTGCCCAGCAGGGTGGTCTGGAAGGTCTGCCACACGCCGATCAGCGCGGACACCACCGGCACCGCGATCATCCCACCGACCAGCCAGCAGAGCAGCCGGATGTTCACCGGGCCGCCGGCCGTCGGGAACAGCGCCCTGTCGAACGCCGCCTGGGTCAGGAACGGGGTGATGATCCCCAGCCCGCTGCTGAGCAGCACCGCGAGCAGGATCGCCACCATGCCCAGCCGGTAGGGCAGGAACAACGCCCACAGCCGGCGGCCGATCCGCTCATCCGTCATCGTCGGTGACCAGCTCGTCGGTGACCAGCTCGTCGGTGACCAGCTCGTCGGTGACCAGCTCGTCGGTGACCAGCTCGTCGGTGACCAGCACAGCCTTGCCGAGGATCTGCCCGGACTCCAGGTCGGCCATCGCGACGGCTCCGAGCGCGAGCGGGTACCGCGCCGGCGCGGGCGGGCGCAAACCCCGATCCACGAGCCCGTCGAGTGCCGCCACGGTCTCCGCCAGCGCGGTGGGATGGGTCCGCAGGAACTCTCCCCACCCTGCTCCGACGACGCTGATGTTGCGCATCAGCAGCCGGTTGACCTTCGCCTGGGGAATGGCGCCACCGGCGAAGCCGAGCACCACCAGCCGTCCCTCCGGCGCCAGCACCCGCACCGCGTCGTCGAACGCGTCGCCGCCGACCGGGTCGACCACGATGTCCACCCCCGCGCCGGCGGTGAGCTCGCGAACCTGGGCGGCCCAGCCGTCGGCCAGTGCCACCACCTCGTCCGCGCCGAGTCCACGCAGGAAGTCCTCGGCGCCGGCCCGGTGCACCACCGCGATCACCCGCGCACCCAGCGCCTTCGCCACTGCCACCGCGGCCGAGCCCACCCCGCCGGCCGGACCGAGCACCAGCACCGTGTCCCCGCGCCGCAGGCCGGCCCTGCGGACCAGCGCGAAATGCACGGTCTGGTGGTTGACCAGCATCGAAGCGGCCTCCGCGTGGTCGAGGTGCTTCGACATCGGGAACAGCTGGCTGTCCTCCAGCGCGACGCGCTCGGCGAAGCCACCGGTACCGCTCACCCCGACGACGTCCTGCCCGGGAGCGAACCGGCTGCCCTCCGGCGCCGACAACACCACGCCGGCGATCTCCGAACCCGGCACGAACGGCGGCGGGATCTTCAGCTGGTAGCGGCCGTAGGACATCAGCAGGTCCGGGTAGATCAGACCGGCGGCGCGCACCTCGACCAGGACCCGGCCGGCCGGGTCGGGCTCGTCGGCGTCGGTGAACCGAAGCGCCCGCGGCCCGGCCAGCTCGGTCAGGATCAGTGCCCGCATCGTGGGCGTCCTTCCTCCACGACCCGAGGGCTCGGGTACCGATGCAGGCTACGTCGGGATCAGAGTGCGAACTCCTTGGCCTCGTCGATCCAGGTCTTGCACTCGTTCTCGGAGAGGCCGACGACCTTGCCGTGCCGCGTCTCGATCATTTCCTTCAGCTTCGCCGGGTTGCGGTGCCGTAACTCCTTGATCGAGTCGACGCCGATCTCCTTGAGCATCTCGGCGTACTTCGGGCCAATTCCCTTGAGCTTCGCCAGATCGTTCTCGACATGGTCGGCCATGACATCTCCTTCAGCGCGGGATCGACAGTGATCGACTGCTGTTTGCCGTGCATCGTTGGACAGCTATATGGGATATCGGCGCACCGCGAGGATCATGGTGCCGCATCGGTCGGTAAGTCTCCAGAGCTGCCGGTCCAGGCGGAGGCGCTCGGCCAATTCTCAGGATCGTGGTGACGCCGGGCGCGGGCCGGCCGGTGCGGGGTCCGGGAGCACGGGTCCGGACGGCCCCGCCTGCTCCGACACCGCTTGCTCCGACGGTGCCTGCTCCGACGCCGGGAGCTGGGCCACCGGGAGCTGGGCCACCGACGGCACCGGGAGGTCCGCGTACTCGGGGACCTTGGGCAGCGCCACCATGAACGTGGTGCGCCCCGGCACGCTGTCCACCCGCAGGGTGCCGCCGTGCGCGGTCGTCACGGCGTGCGCGATGGCCAGCCCGAGGCCGGTGCTGCCGGCCGCCCGCGACCGTGATGTGTCACCTCGGGCGAACCGGCCGAACACGTGCGGCAGAAGTGCGCGGGGAATGCCCGGGCCGTTGTCCGAGACGGACAGGATGACGTGGCTGGGTGTGGTGTCCAGGCCGGCGGTCACCGAGGTGCCGGGCGGGGTGTGCACCCTCGCGTTGGTCAGCAGGTTGGCCAGTACCTGGGCGAGCCGGGTCGCATCGCCGGTGACCGTCACCGCCTCGTCCGGGATCCGCAACTTCCAGCGGTGCTCCGGTCCGGCGGCATGCGCGTCGCTGATCGAGTCGACGACCAGCTGGGTCAGGTCGACCGGGTCGGCGGCCAGTGGGCGGCCGGCGTCCAGGCGGGCGAGCAGGAACATGTCCTCGACCAGCGACGTCATCCGCTCGGTCTGCGTGGAGACCCGGCGCAGCGCCTGCGCGGTGTCCTCCGGGATGTCCGGCCCGGCCCGGCGCGCCAGCTCGGCGTAGCCCCTGATCGCCGCCAGCGGCGTGCGCAGCTCGTGACTGGCGTCCGCCAGGAACTGGCGCAGCTGGGTCTCGCTCGCGTGCCGGGCCTCCAGTGCGCCGCTGACGTGTTCCAGCATTCGGTTGAGCGCCGCCCCGACCTGGCCGACCTCGGTGCGCGGATCGGTGTCCTGCTCAGGCACCCGCTCGGCGAGTGCGACGTCGCCCCGGTCCAGCGGCAGCTCGGCCACCCGCCCGGCGGTGACCGCGACCCTGGCGAGCGGGCGCAGCGTGATCCGGACGATCATGGTGGCGGCGGCACCGGCGGCCGCCACACCGGCGGCGGCGACGATCAGCTCGATCACCGCCAACCGGGACAGCACCGCGTCCACCCCGCTCAGCGGCAGCCCGGTGACCACGATCTGGCCGTTCGCGCCGTGCAGCGCGATCAGCCGGTAGGGCCCGAGCCAGCCGACATCGAGGGTGTGCGGGCGCCCGTCGACCGGGACCGCGCCGATTGCGCCGTCCTCGCGGCGTCCCAGCCCGTGCGCGACGCCGCTGGAGTCGAGCACACCGGCTTCGCTGGCTCGGCCGTTGACCAGGTGCGCGCCGAGCGTGCCGACGGCCTGGCCGGGCGCGAGCAGGAACCTGGGGCCGTCCGCGTCACCGCCGTCACCGTCGGGGCCACCGTGCGAGTCGCTGTTGTCGTTGTTGTTGCTGTTACTGCTGTTATTGCTGGTGTTATTGCTGGTGTTATTGCTGGTGTTGCCGGACGACGACGGGTCATGATCGGGCGGCGGCTTGGACAGCACTACGGACCGGTACGCGGCCACCGAGAGCTGCTGGTCGAGCTGGTCGATCAGAACGCCCCGCAACAGCAGCAGCGAGATCGACCCGACGACAAGACACACGGCGGCCAGCAACCCGATCGTCGAGAGAAGCAGCCGGATGCGCAGCGGTGCCAGCCGCCACCGCCGCCGCACCGATCCGGTGGCACGCAGAACGACCCGACGCGGCCGAGCCACCTCGGGCCCCGCACTCACGGCCGGCCGACTTCCTCGTCCGCACCACTGACCGGGCGCAGCGCATATCCGGCGCCCCGCAATGTGTGAATCATCGGCGAACGTCCCACATCAATCTTTTTCCGCAAATAGGAGATATACAGCTCGACCACGTTCGACTGGCCGCCGAAGTCATAGTGCCAGACCCGGTCCAGAATCTGGGCCTTGCTCAACACCCGGCGCGGGTTGCGCATCATATAGCGGAGCAACTCGAACTCCGTCGCGGTCAAGGTGATCGAAGTCCCGCCCCGGTGCACCTCGCGGCTGTCCTCGTCCAACGTCAGGTCACCCACCACCAGCAGCGCATCCGTCCGCGCCGTAGCCCGCCCGGACCGCCGCATCAGCGCCCGCAGCCGAGCCACCACCTCTTCCAGAGAGAACGGCTTGGACACGTAGTCGTCGCCGCCCGCGGTCAATCCGGCAATTCGTTCCTCGACCGCGTCCTTTGCGGTCAGGAACAGAACGGGGAGCTCCGGTGTGTCGGCGTGAATACGCTTCAACACCTCCAGCCCGCTGATATCCGGCAGCATGATGTCCAATACCACCGAATCCGGCTGGAACTCTCGGGCCAACCGCACCGCGGTCAAACCGTCCCCCGCACTCCGCACGTCCCAACCCTCATAGCGCAACGCCATCGACAACAACTCGGCCAAGGTGGCCTCGTCATCGACGACCAGCACCCGCACCGGACTCCCGTCCACGCGACGCAGCTGGCCCCGTTCGTCCCCCGCCCCGGTCGGGGCGGCATTACCGCTGCTCATGGCCTTAGTCTCCGGTGTGGAATGTGCTCTCGATGGGCACAACTTGTGCGCGAGCTGTGCACCGGTCGACAGCACCCGATCAGGAGCCCTCCGGGGGCTCCTACGCTGGTTCCCGTGCCGCGTGTCTCTGACAGCCGCCGCCAGATGGTCAAGGCCGCGGCGCGCCTGTTCCGCGGGCAGGGCTACCCGGCCACCGGCTGGCGCCAGGTCGTGACCGAGGGCGCGGCACCGTGGGGCTCGCAGGCGCACCACCTCCCCGGCGGCGCTGGGCAGTTGGCGTGCCGCCCTCACCGACGCGCTGGCCGGCCGAGGACTACCCGGGGCGCAGGCGCGCTCACTGGCCACCCTCGTCCTGGCCGGCATAGAGGGCGCGCTGATCCTGGCCAGGGCCGAACGGTCCGCGGGACCACTGGAGGACGTCGGCCGCGAACTGGCCGCGGTGCTGCGGGCGGAACGTGAGTCCCCGGGAGTACATCGCGAGCAACGGCAGCGCCACGTCGGTCGGGTACAGCGCGCTGCTGGTTGCAGGTGCCGTCCGGGGCGGTGCTGTGCAGCGCACAACGCAGCCCGTCCGGGTCGCCGCTGGCGTCGACGGTGACCGGGAAGGAGCCGGCCTTGCGCGGCGGCGGTCCCGGCAGCGGGGTGGCCCCGAGCGCTTCGGCCACCGCCAGCCGCAGGTGGCCACGCGAGCGGCCGGACCAGCGCGCCGCCCCCAGTCTCCAGCACCGGATCCGGCGCGTCTCCCAGTGCAGGGTGGCGGGACCGTCGAGCAGCAACCGTCTCATAAGACGACTGTCTTATTACGACGATCGTGTTGTCAACGCCTTACCGAGCGCCTTACCGAGCGCCCGCCGCGCCCGCCGCACGCCGCACGACGATGAATTCCGACCGCCCGGCGATATAGAGCGGCACGCTTTGGTGAGGCACCAATCGGGAAATACCGGGCAACCGCCCATTGGCCCGGAACGTGCGCGACGATCCGAATTGATTGCGCCTACGCGGTCAATCGGGCTGCCGCCACGCTGCGGGCTGCCGCCACGCGGCGGGCTCCCGCGCGGCAACCGGCGCACACCACTCAGCCCAATCCGGCGCACCGCCGGGGGACGAGGTGAGGCCGCGCGATCGTTCGGGTGCCAGTTGGCCGCCACCCTCAAGCCGCCCGCCCGGGGCCAACATCCTGAGCCGGCGCCCGAGCGACCCGCGCTCAGGCTCCGACCGGGACGGCGTAGGCAACGATGTTGTCGGCGTACTGGTGCGTCTGGAAGTTGAACTCGCCGCCACAGGTGATCAGGACGAGCCGCGGAACGCCGGTGGTATCGAAGATCTCCGGGGGCAGCGAAGTCTTCCGGTAGCTGTGCACGGCCCGCACGACGTACGTCTGGGAACCGGCCGTGGTGGCGAGCGACAACGTCGACCCGACCTTGAGGTCGGAGAGCCGGTACAACGCGCCCGCACCGACCTCCCGGGTATCGACGTGCCCGTCGATGACCACAGTGCCGCGCGCGGAACCGGGGCGCACCCCGTCCCGCCACCAGCCGAGCACCTTGGGATCGTCCGGAACCGCGAGCTCCCCACCGGGCTCGATCCCGACCGCCACCACAGGAGCCTCGACGCCCTGCTCAGGCACACTCAACCAGGTCGGCTCGACCGCGCTGTCCAGGGTCGCTACACCGCTCGAGTCGAACCATTGCGGATGCGCGGCGGGCACCGACCCGACATCGGGCAGCCGGGGAGCCGCCAGCAACCGCGCGCTCCCCAGGCCCGCGATTCCCACCCCGAGCACGACCACCACCCAGAGCAGGGCCCACTGCACGGCGATCGTCCGGGTCGGTGCGACCGGCCCGGCGATCCACCGCCCGCCGATCATCCGAGCCGGCGCCACCGCAGCAGCAGGCCACCGGCGCCGGCGGCCGCGGCGAGTCCGCCGAGCACGAGTGCGACGTCGAGCGCCGCCGAGTCACCAGCCGTGGCCGCCAGGCCGCCCGAACCGGCGTTGACACCGCTCGGGGTGCCGGTCCCGTCGGTCGCCGAGCCACTGCCGGCTCCGCCGTTGGCCGTGGCGTTGCCGGAGCTGTCCGGGGCCGCGGCACTCCCGACGGCCGCGCCGGAACTCCCGGCGGCGGCACCGCCGGCGTCCGCTCCGGTCGACGGAGCCGCCGCGCCGGGCGCCGGGGCACCCACGGCGGTGGACGCTCCGGTGTTGGTGGACGCGGTGGGTGCGGTGCCCCCACCGCATGCGCCCAATGAAAGGGCGCCGAGCACAACTGTCACCACAAGTGCCGCGTGCTTCATACGCAGAGTGGGGAGATTCATAGCGCGCACCTTAGAGGATCTATCGCTACATAGAAGCATCGACCGACCCCACCGGGTGAAAGTGTCACCAATCGGCGAAAGAAATTTGCAATCCCCGAGACCGAGCCACCCGTTGGTGACACCAGATCCGACTGGTTCAGTGCTCGACGGTGACGCACCGCTGACGGGTCAGCGTGGCCCGCCAGGGTCAATACCTGTCCACACAGCTCCGCCGGCTCGACACAGCGGCTCGGGCCGCTGTGTCGGACTGAGATGTGCTGTGTGGGGTGACACGCACGCCCCGGCTCACGCCACCCGGTTCGGCGGGGCGGCCAGGTGGGTGGCGGTGCCGCCGGTGAGCACGGTGGCCACCTCGCGGGCGATCCGGGCCGCGGACTCCTCGGCGACCTGGCGGGACGCGCCGGCCAGGTGCGGGGTGGCGAACACCGCCGGGCGGCGCGGCAGCGGGTCGTCCGCGCTCGGCGGTTCCGGGTCGAACACGTCGAGTACCGCACCGCGCAGCCGCCCGGACGCCAGCGCCGCGTCCAGTGCCCGGGAGTCGACCAGCTCGCCCCGGGCGGTGTTCACCAGCAGTGCGCCCGGGCGCATCGCGGCGAGCGCGGCGGCGTCGATGACCCGCCGGGTGTGCTCGGTGAGCCGGGCGTGCAGGCTCACCACGTCACTGCCCGCCAGCAGCTCGGGTAGCCCGACCAGCCGCGCGCCCACCCGCTCGGCGGCCGCCGGGTCGGCGTACGGGTCATGTGCCAGTACCCGGGTGCCGAACGCGGCCAGCAGCTCGGCAACCCGCAGCCCGACCGCGCCCAGCCCGATCAGGCCGACCGTGGCCGCCCACAGCTCGAGCCCCACCCGCCCGTAGCGGAACCCGGTGCCGTCCCAGCGGCCGGCGGAGAGCTCGGCGGCCGCCGCCGGCAACCCGCGCATCGCGCAGATCATCGTGCCGACCGTGTACTCGGCCACCGCGCCCAGGTTGCGCCCCGGCAGGTACACCACCGGGATGCCCGCGTCGGCGGCCGCCGCCAGGTCCACGTTGACCGGGCCGCCCCGGGTCACCCCGACCACGCGCAGGCTCCCCCGGCCGGCGGCGATCACCCCGGCGGTGACCGGCGCCAGGTGCGTGATCAGCGCATCCGCCCCGGTGACCAGATCGGCGAGGCGGGCGGGGTCGCCGGCGGCCTCGCGCACACCGTCGATGTCGTCGAACGGCTCGCTCGGCCAGCGGGAGTCGATCGGTACCGGCTCGGCGGTGTGCCCGAACCGGTCCAGCTCGGCCACCATCGCGGCGGCCAGCAGCTCGGCGGAGATGAACTCGTCCCCGGCGCAGACCACGCGCGGCCCGGATCCGGCGCTCACCGCAGCCGCCCGCCGGCGCAACCCTCGGTTTCGATGCTCGTTCCGCTGACGCTCCTCTCGGTCTCGATGCTCGTTCCGCTCCTCTCGGTGTCGATGCTCGTTCCGCTGACGCTCCTCTCGGTGTGGTCGAACAGGTACACGCGCTCCGCCGCCGCGGTGATCGAGACGGTGTCCCCGGCCGCGAGCAGCCGCCCGGCGGTTACCTGCACCACCACGCGCCCGGGCAGCCCGGCGAGCTCGACGGTGGCCAGCCCGTACTCCAGCAGGTTCTCGTACACCAGGACCGTGGCGCGCAGCCCCGCGCCGGTCGGCTGCGCCTCCGGGCGACGTGATTCGGGCAGCCACGGTTCGGTCCGGCAGTCCTGCGGTCGCAGCCCGACGACGACCTGGCGGCCCGCCGGCACCGAGGACGCCGAGGTCCGCAGCGCACCCGCGTCACCGAGGCGCACCGTGCCGTCCCCGACGGTCACCCCGGTCAGCAGGTTGATCGGCGGCTCGCCCACGAAGTCCGCCACGAACCGGTTGGCCGGGTCGTCGAAGATCTCGTCCGGGGTGCCGAACTGCTGGATCACCCCGCCGTCCATCACGGCCAGCCGGTCGGCCAGGCTCAGCGCCTCCAGCTGGTCGTGCGTGACGATGATCGTGGTGTAGCCGAACTCGCGCTGCAGCACCTTGAGCTCGCGGCGCACCCGCTGCCGTTGCCCCGCGTCCAGGTGCGACAGCGGCTCGTCCAGCAGCAGCACCGGCGGGTTGCGCACCAGGGCGCGGGCCAGCGCGACCCGCTGCTTCTGCCCGCTGGACAGGTTGGCCGGCCGCAGCTCGAGCAGGTCGGTCATCTCCAGCCGCTCGGCGATGGTGTCGACCTTGCGCCGGACGTCCCGGTCGCGGCGGGCACGCAGCCCGTAGGCCAGGTTCTCCCGCACCGACAGCGGCGGGTAGAGCGCGTAGCTCTCGAACCCGACGCCCACCTGGCGTCGGCCGGCCGGCAGGTCGCCGACCGAGCGGTCGCCGATCAGGATGCGCCCCCCGGTGACCGTCTCCAGCCCGGCGATCATGCGCAGCGTGGTGGTCTTGCCGCAGCCGGACGGCCCGAGCAGGGCGACCAGCTCGCCGGGCTCGATGTCCAGGTCGATGCCCTTGACGGCCTCGAACGGCTCGCGGCCCCGGCTGCGGTAGGTCTTGCGCAGCTGCTCGAGGCGAAGCCGCTGCGCGACCGGGGCGGCGCCGGTCCGGGGCGGCGCGTCGGTGGTCACCGGGCACCTCCGGTCGGCGCGGTGGTGGCGTCGGCCTCGAGCGGTGCCGCCGCCCCGAGCCGCGCGGTGTCGGTTCCCGCCACGCCGGAGGCGAACACGTGCACCCGCTCCCAGTCCACCGCCAAGGCCACCTGATCGCCCTCCCGGACCCGTTGGTCGTCGGTCACCGCGATGACCAGGTCGCCGGCCACAGCCACGCTGAGCTCGACCGACCGACCCAGCCGCTCGGCCAGCGTGACCCGGCCGCGCAGCACCAGCCGGTCCCCCGGCTCCGGCCCGGTGAGGACGTCGAGGTCCCTCGGCCGGATGCCGAGCCGGACCGACCCGCCAGAGTTCCCGAGGGCAGCGGCGAGCTCGGCCGGCACCCCGACCGCGATGCCGCCGCCCTCGGTCCTCGCCGCGGTGCCCCCCTCCGGCACCGCGGCGAGGTTCCCCGTCAGGTCAGCGGGGAACAGGTTCATCTCCGGCTGACCGAACATCCGGGCGACGAAGGTGTCCACCGGCTCGTGCCACACGGCGGCCGGGGTGCCGACCTGCACCAGCCGACCCTCCCGCAGCACCCCGACCCGGTCGCCCAACGCCAACGCCTCCTGGTAGTCGTGGGTGACGTAGAGCGTGGTGGTGCTGGACATCTCGCCCAGCTGCTTGAGCTCGGCGCGCATCGCGGCGCGCAGCTTGGCGTCCAGGTGCGACAGCGGCTCGTCCAGCAGGTACACCTCCGCCGGCCGGACCAGCACCCGACCCAGGGCGGTGCGTTGGCGCTGCCCGTTGGACAGCTCCCGGGGGAACCGGTGCCGCAGGTGCTCGATGCCCAGCGTGGTGGTCACCTGGCGGATCCGCTCGGACTGCTCGGCGGGGGTCCAGGTGCCGGTCCGCCCGGAGCGCAGCGGTGAGGCGAGGTTCTGCTCCACGGTCTTCTGCGGGTACAGCGCGTAGCTCTCGAAGGCCATCGCCACGTTGCGGTGGTACGGCTCCACGCCGGCCATGTCCCGACCGGCGATATGCACCTCGCCCTCGACCGCGTCCACCAGCCCGGCGACGCTCTTCAACGTGGTCGTCTTGCCGGCGCCGGAGGGACCCAGGATGACGAAGAACTCGCCGTCGGCGATGTCCAGGTCGATCCCGTGCAGCGCCTGCGTCTTGCCGTAGCGGGCGCGCAGCCCGGCCACGCGCAGCGACCCCATCAGGCCTTCACCGCCCCGAAGGACAGCCCGCGCACCAGGTAGCGCTGGATGGACAGCGCGACCAGCAGCGGCGGCAGCGCGGCGATGATGGCCGCGGCCGCCGTGAGGCTGTAGAACGCCTGCCCGCCGCCGCCGAGGAACCGGGTCACCGCGACCGTGACCGGGGTGTGCTGGCTGCCGGTGAGGATCAGCGGGAACACGTAGTTGTTCCAGGCGAAGATGAACGCGAGCAGCGCGGACGCCGCGATACCGGGTCGGACCAGCGGCAGCGCCACCATCAGGAATGCCCTGGTGCGGGTGTAGCCGTCCAGCAGCGCGGCCTGCTCCAGCTCGGCCGGCAGGTCCTGGAAGTAGGACCGCAGGATCCACACGATCAGCGGCATGGTGACCAGCTGCAGCACCCAGATCATCCCGACGTTGGTGTCGAAGAGGCCGATCTGGTTGTAGATCACGAACAGCGGCACGATGACCATCAGCTCCGGGGCGAACCGGAACGACAGGATGGTGAACATGACGTCGCCGGAGCCCCGGTACTGCCAGCGCCCCGCCGCGTAGGCCGCCGGCACCCCGATCACCAGCGACACCAGCACCGCGCCGGCACAGTTGAGCACGCTGGTGAGCAGTGCGCCGGAGAAGTTGACGCTGGTCAGCCGGGTGCCGTCGGAGCTGAGCACGGTGACGAAGTTGTGCAGCGTCGGCGTGAACGTGAAGTAGGTGCTGATCTGCTGGGCCTCCGTCTTCAGCGACAGCAGCACCAGCCAGACCAGCGGGAACAGCGAGAAGACGAACCAGGCCAGCAGCACCAGGTCCGCCCCGAGCGTCGCCGCGGAGAACCGGCGCTGCCCCGGCTGCAGCTCCCTGGCCATCACGCCTCCGATCCGGCGGCGCGCCGCTGGGCCTTGCCCAGCACGCTCACCAGGTAGCGCGCGGTCAGGAAGACGATCGCCCAGAGCAGGAACATGTAGGTGCTGCCCACCGAGTAGTTGAAGTTGATGATCGAGTTCTGGTACGCGCTGATCTGCAGCGTGCGGGTGGCGTCGCCGGGACCGCCGGCGGTGAGCACGTAGACGTGGTCGAAGATCTTCAGGCAGTCCATGAACCGGAAGATCACCGCGACCAGGATGTAGGGCCACATCATCGGCAGCATCAGCCTGCGGAACATGTAGAACCAGCTCGCTCCGTCCACCGCCGACGCCTCGAACGGCTCCTTCGGCAGCGACCGGATGCCGGCGAGCACCAGCACCGCGACGAACGGCGTGAAGATCCACACGTCCACCAGCACCACCGAGAACAGTGCGTGCGTCTCGCTCAGCCAGTCGAACGTGGAGCCCAGCCCGAGCACGTGGTTGAGCACCCCGAACTGCGGGTTGAACATCAGCTTCCAGAGCACGCCGGCGATCACCGGGGCGATCATCAGCGGCAGGATCAGCACCCGCTCGAAGATCTGCCCCACCAGGCTGGAGCGGTTGAGCAGCAGGGCGATGCCGATGCCCAGCACGGTCTCCACCAGGGTGGCCGACACCGCGTAGGTCAGCGTGGTCCGCACGCTGGACCAGAAGTCCGGGTCGGTGAGCACGGTCGCGAAGTTGCGCAGGCCGACGAACACCGGGTTCGGCACCACGGCGGCGTAGTTGAGGAACGCGTAGTACACGCCGAGCGCGAACGGGTAGAGGATGCCGACGATGATCAGCACCGCCGGCAGCGAGAGCAGGTAGGGCCGCATCCCCCGCCGCCACGGCGGCACCGAGGGCGGGCCGTCCGGATGCCGAGGCCGGTTGCCCTCGGTGCCGCCGTCCGGGCGAACCCGCGCGGGAGCGGTCATCGTGTCCTCGCTTCGCTTCGGACCTGTGAGTGGCCATGGTCGCTATAGCGACCATCGCCACTCACAGGTGTCAGACGGAGTTGACCGCGGCGCTGCTCGCGGCGGCCAGCGCGTCGAGGCGGGTCTTCGGGTCCTGCCCGGCGTAGATGTCCTGCAGGGCGACGGCCCAGTCCTCGGTGGTCTTGAAGAACTGCTTCTGCGGGGTGAACTTGATGTCCGTCGAGGAGATCACCCGCTCGAAGGTCTCCTGGTAGCCCGGGAACTTGCCGAGCGTCTGCTTGAACGCCCCGTTGAACACCGACTCCCTGGTCGGGTCGGCGAAGCCGCGCTGGCCGGTCTGTACCGCCTTGGCCTGGGCCTGCTTCCCGGTGGCCCACTGGATGAACAACCAGGCCGCCAGCTTCTTCTTCGACGCCGCGTTCATCGCCAGCGACCAGGTCCACAGGTTGGTGCCATAGCTGCCGTCCGGCCCGGCCGGACCCGGGTGCCAGGCCATGTTGCCGGCCTGCGCCGCGTTGCCCTTGATGTTGAGCGGGTAGGTCGCGGAGTCCGCGTCGTAGACCATCATCGCGGTGCCGGCGCCCAGGTCCTGGGTGCAGTTGGGGTACTCGTAGGTGGTCCATGAGGTCGGCCCGGCGGCCTTCGCCAACGCGACCCACTTGCGGGTGAAGTCGACCGCCTTGGCCGAGTTCATCGCGGCGCTCAGCTTGCCGCCATCCTTGGTGTAGTCGACGCAGCCCTCGCGGGTGAACTGGGTCATGAAGCCGGGGTGGATGGTGGCCCAGGAGCGGGAGCCGCGGAACGCGACGCCGTACCGGTTGTTGGCCCGGTCGGTCAGGTCGGTGGCGAGCTGGATGAAGTTGTCGAAGGACTCGGCCGGCTTGATCCCGCGCCGGTCGAACTCCGCCTTGTTGTAGCAGATCACGTTGGTCTCGAAGCCCCACGGAATGGCCCACTGACCACCGGTACCCAGCGGGCTGCCGGTCTGGAAGTCCCACGAGGTGGCCTTGCGCAGGCCCTCGTAGATGTCCTCGAAGTCGTAGTCGCCGGCGGTGGCGGAGGTGTTGCCCAGCCACGGCTTGAGGTCTTCCATCCAGCCTGGTGGCCCGTAGGTCCAGATGAAGTAGGCGCCGGTCATGAACGCGTCGTAGTTGCCGGCGCCGCTGGCCAGCTCCGTGTTGAGCCGGGTGAAGTAGTCCGCCTCGGCGACCAGGTCGGCCTTGACGTTGATGCCGGTGAGCTGGGTGAACTCGGCGAGCAGCGGCTGGAACGCCACCTGGTACGGGTGCGGTGTCTGCAGCACCGAGATCTCGGTGCCGGCGGCCTTGCGCCAGTCGAACCCGCCGGTGACCTCGCCGGCGCCGTTCTGGTGGGCCGGTCCGCCGCCGGTGCCCACGCCACAGGCGGCCAGCAGGCCGGCCGACGCGGCGGCCGCGCCACCGACCCCGAGCAGGCGCAACAGGTCACGGCGGTTCAGCCCCATGGTGAGCGGGTTGACGGACTCGGGACGCGTCATCGGGTCCTCCGGTTCATCTTCATCGATGGGCTGGACACGGCGGGGTCTGGCGGGTTCGAGTTCGAGTTGGTCGGCGCGGCGGTCATCGAGCCGGCGGTCATCGAGCCGGCGGCCGGTGCGTTGATGGTCGCCGGCAGGTTCAGGCAGAGCAGGGCCGGCGGCCGGTCCGGGTCGGCGGACACCCGCAGCCGGGTGATGGCCGCGTTCTCCAGCCGGGGCAGCACGTCGCGGTAGCGGGCCAGCGGGATGCCGAGCCAGCCGCAGAGCGCCAGCCGCAGCGCGGTGTTGTGCCCGATGACGAGAACGGACGCGCCCTGGTGCCGGTGGACCAGGGTGCGCAGGCCGCCGACGACGCGGTGCGCGACGGCGTCCGGCAGCTCGGCGCCGGGGAACGGATTCCGGGTCGGGTCGGCGAGGAAGGCGGCCGCCGCCCTGGGGTCCTGTTCCCGCAGCTCGCCGAGGGTGCGGCCCTCCGCCACGCCGAAGTCCATCTCGCGCAGTGCCGGGATCACCTCGGGCCGCAACCCGAGCGCGGCGGCCACCGGCGCGGCGGTCTGCAGCGCGCGGCGCAGCGGCGAGCAGGCCACCACGTCGTGCCGGTGCTGGGTCGCCCAGCTCGCCAGCTGCTGGGCCTGCCGCAGACCGACCTCGTCCAGGGGTACGTCACTGGCGCCGGCGTAACGGTTGTCCGAGTGCCAGCCGGTGCGGCCGTGCCGGACGAGGGTCAGCTCGGTTGCCGGGCCGGCCGACTCGTCCGGCGCGACTCCCTGGGGACCGAGCACCACAGCTCCTCACCATCGACCTACCGCCGCCAGACCAGCCCGAACGGGTGTGACTCGCCTCACCGCTCACCGGTTCGGGTCACAGTAAGACGGGTCCACATCTCAGGTCAATATGTGGAAGTAACATTCTGAACCGTGACCATCAGCGGCCGACTGACCTGGATCTTTGGTCCAACTAGGCCGGATTCTGGTGTTTTCCCCGGCCACGACCGGCATGAACTTCACGGTCTGGGATGTTGATTTCACAGCAGAACTTGACGGGAACCACGCCGAGGCGTTGTGATGCGAGTCGCAGGCGGTCCGACACCGCCGGCTGGCTCTCGAGGAGGAGGCACCGGTCATGGACGCCGCCCGGGATCCGAGCGTCGAGGCCGCCGACGGCCCGCGACTTCGGCGACTGAGCCCCGAAGGCCGCCAGGCCCGGATCAGCGACCTGGTGCTGGACACCGGATCGATGTCCGCGCAGGAGCTGTCCGAGGTGTTCGGCGTCTCGGTCATGACCATTCACCGGGATCTCGACGAGCTGCAGCGCCAGGGGGTCCTGCGCAAGGCCCGCGGTGCGGCGACCGCGCAGCCCAGTGGCACGTTCGAGTCCAATGTGGAGTACCGCGCCAAGGCCAACATCGAGGCCAAGCGGATGATCGCCCAGCACGCCTGTCGGCACATCGAGCCCGGTATGTCGCTGCTGCTGGACGACTCGACCACCGCGCTGCAGATGCTGCCGCACCTGGCCGCCCTGGCGCCGCTCACGGTGGCCACCAACTACCTCACCGCGCTCAACGAGCTCGCTCGGATGCGGGACATCCAGGTGATCGCGCTGGGCGGTGCGTACAACGTGCACCACGACTCCTACCTGGGCACGGTGTGCATGGACACCATCCGCTCGCTGCGCTTCGACGCGGCCTTCCTGAGCACCTCGGCGGTCCGCGACGGGTACGCCTTCCACCAGGAGGACCGGATCGTCGCGGTCAAGCGCGAGATGGTCGAGGTCGCCACCCGCTCGCACCTGCTCGTCGATCACAGCAAGCTCGCCAGGAGCGCGATGCACCGGCTGCTGCCGGTACACCGGTTCGAGTCGATCATCGTGGACGCGGGCATCTCGGAGCCCGCGCTGGCCTCACTGCGCGACTACGGCGTCCGGGTCGACGTGGCCGCCCCGATCAGCTAGCCCACCACCGGCCCCGGCGCGCCCGGGCCACCGCGACCACCTCGAAGGGATCCCGACATGCTGCTGCACGACGAACGCGTCCAGTTGGTGGAGTTCTGCCTCCGGATGCAGGCCGACCAGCTGACCGTCGGCACCTCGGGAAACCTGAGCGTGCGCTCCGGCGACCACATCGCGATCACCCCGAGCGGGGTGGTCTACGACCACCTCACCCCGGAGTCGATCTGTGTGATCGACCTGGACGGCAACAAGGTGGAGGACGGCCTCGACCCGTCGTCGGAGGTGCCGATGCACACCTCGGTCTACCGGGGCACCGACGCCGGCGCGGTGGTGCACACCCACCCGCTGTACTGCACCGCGCTGTCCGTCGTGCTCGACGAGGTGCCGCCGGTGCACTACATGATCGCGCTTCTCGGCGGCCCGGTGCGGGTGGCACGCTACGCCCGCTTCGGCAGCGACGAGCTGGCCGAGAACAGCATGCGCGCGATGGAGGGCCGGTTCGGCGCACTGATGCAGAACCACGGCGCGACCACCTACGGCGACACCCTGGCCAAGGCCTACACCCGCAGCATCTACCTGGAGTGGGTGTGCAAGCTGTATCACCAGGCCAAGCTGCTCGGCGAGCCCAACCTGCTGCCGCTGGAGGAGATCGAAGGCGTCGCCGAGGTGCTGAACAGCTACGGGCAGACCGTGCCAGCCGGGTCATGACCACCGCACCCGCGCGGGGTGTCCGGCTGGGGATCGACGTCGGCACCTCGGTGGTCAAGGCGGTGCTGTTCGACGCCGACGGCGGCGCGCTGGCCGTGGGCGGTCGCCCGCTCGAGCTGACCCACGACGGCGGCGGTGTGGCCGGCGCGGTGGAGCAGGACCTCGAGCAGGTGCTGTCGCGGCTGGGCGAGGTGGTGCACGGCGTCCTCGACGAGGCCGGGGTGGCGCCGGAGCTGGTCGCACTGACCGGGCAGGGCGACGGCTGCTGGCTCACCGACGCCGAGCACCGGATGGTGCGCCCGGCGATGTCCTGGCTGGACGGGCGCGCCGCCGGGCTGCTCGGCGAGTGGACCGACGCCGGGATCACCGAGCGGATCTACCGGGTCAACGGCAGCGCGCTGTTCCCCGGTGCGCCGGCCCCCCTGCTCGGCTGGCTGGACCGCAACGAGCCCGACGTGCTGGACCGCGCGGTGACCGCCGGTTACTGCAAGGACGCCGTGTTCGGCCGGCTCACCGGGGTGCGCGCCACCGACCCGTCGGACAGCTCGATGCCGTTCGGCGACGGCACCGGCACCGGGTACAGCGACGAGGTGCTCGCCCTGACCGGCCTGACCCACCGCCGCGAGCTGCTCGCCCCGATCGTCTCGCCGACCCCGCTCGAGGCACTCGCCGCGACCGGCGCCGAGCTGCTCGGGCTGCCGGCCGGGTTGCCGGTGAGCTCCGGACCGTTCGACTTCCCGGCCTGCGGGTTCGGCGGCGGCCTGGCCGGCGTCGGGGATGCGCTGCTCATCGTCGGCACCACGCTGGGCTGCCTGGTGCACGTCGACGCGCTTCGGACCGACGGCGAACCGGCCGGGTTCCACGTGTCCACCGGGGTGCCGGGGCGCTGGCTGCGGGCGATGCCGGCCATGGTCGGCACGGCGTCGCTGGACTGGCTGCTGCGCACCCTGGGGGCCGGGGTCGAAGCCGTCGGCGAGGCGCTGTCCACCAGTCCGCCCGGGGCGCGGGGGGTGCAGGTCCTGCCCTACCTGGCCACCGCCGGCGAGCGGGCGCCCTTCGTCGACCCGAACGCGTCCGGGCAGTTCACCGGGGTTCGGATGACCACCGACCGGCACGACCTGGTGCGGGCCATGTGCGAGGGGCTGGCCTACGCGGCCCGGCACTGCTTCGAGGTCGCCGGGCGGTCCGGGCGGCTGGTGGTCTGCGGCGGCGGCACCCGCTCGCGGGCCTGGATGCAGGTGTTCGCCGACATCCTCGGGGTGCCGCTCGAGCTGGCCCGCACACCCGAGGTCGGTGCCCGGGGTGCCGTGCTGGTGGCCGCCCGGGCCCAGGGCGGCGATCTCGACGTGGCGGCCTGGACGGCCCCGGACGACGTCGTCGAGCCGATCGAGGGCCACCGGCACCGCTACGACGACGGCTACCGGGACTACCTCGCCCACCTCGGCGCCGCTCGGCCACTCTGGACCGGGCCGGCCGCAGCGGCCCCGCCGAACGACCCAGCCACGGGAGCCGCGCCATGACGCCGCCAGTTGATCTCACCGCCGCCCGGCGCGGCCTGGTCGCGCTGTCGCACCAGCTGGGTGACCCGGCCGCCGACCTGGTGGTGCTCGGCGAGGGAAACACCTCCGCCGCGCTCGGCGACGGAACCTTCCTGGTCAAGGCCAGCGGCACCAGGCTGGGCGGGGTCACCGGGGACGACCTGGTCCGGCTGGACCACGCCGCCGTGCTCGCGCTGATCGACGACCCTGAGCTGGACGAGCACGACCAGCCGGGGCTGGCCG
>DASYLM010000306.1:0-14569 GCA_036009565.1 Pseudonocardia sp.
CCGCCAAGCAGCGCCCCCGATCACCGGCCCAGCAGGCCCGACCACCGACCGGGGGCAACGCACCGATCACCGGCCGGGCGGCCAGGTCCGAGGTCACCCTCCGACAGGACCGAACCAGCTCGACCAACTCTGGCGATCAAGACGACCGTCCCGGTGGTCAACTCAACGTTTTTCTGGTTCGAATCATGATCCAACCAGAACAGTGTTGAGTTGACCATGGGATCGTTGCCCACCCCGGTGATGTGTTCGCCCTCGCACGGCGAGGTGGGCGAGATGCTGGAAGGCAGCGGGGCACCGGGCGCGCCGGCCGGGGGGACCGGCTGCACGGGCACGAGCGTTCGGCCGGCCGAACAGTGCACCCGACCGAACAGTGCACCAGCCGAACAGTGCACCCAGCCGAACGGCGCGGCTAACCGAACGGCGGGTGCCGGGGCGGCGGTACCGACGGGATCTGGGGCTTCGTCGGCCCCGGCGATCCGGCCGGCCCGAAAGTGCCCGGCGGCCCCTGCGTACCCCGCTGGCCGGGCTGGCCGAACTGCCCGGGCGGACCCGGGTACGGGCCGGGCGGCGAGTACCGACCCGGCGGTGGCTGCTGGCCCGGAGGCTGTCGGGGCTGCCCCTGCGGCGGCGGAACCTGCGGCGGCGGACCCTGCGGCGGCGGATCCTGCGGCGGCGGGCCCTGCGGCGGCGGATCCTGCGGCGGCGGGCCCTTCGGCGGCTGCCCCTGCAGCGGCGGACCCTGCGGCGGCGGGCCCAGCGGCGGACCCTGCGGCGGTTGGCCCTGCGGCGGCCCCGTGGGCGGCCCGCTCTGCTGGGGCGGCGGGCCCGACGGGTGCGGCGGGCCCTGCGGCGGTTGGCCCAGTTGGTGCCCACCGGACGTGCGGGCGTGCCGCGGCCCGGGCGGCGCCGTCCAGTTCGGCGGCGGCGGCGACCAACCGGGCGGCGGCACCCGGCGGCCCCAGGCGGCGTGCAGCGCGTCCGGTGCGCCGACCGCCTTGGCCCGGCTGAGCAGCACGTCCTCCAGCAGCTCATCGTGCCATTCCCGGGCGTGCGCGCCGAGTGCGCCTCGGGCCATCCGGTGCCGCAGGATGGCCAGTTCGGTGACCGCCGCCTGGTACTCGGACACCGCCTTGGCCACCGCCGAACCGGACCGCCGACGCACCGCGCGCAGCCAGCCCCGCCGGCCGGCCAGCGATTCGAGCAGGTGTACCTCGCTCGGCGCGATCCAGCCGGCCTCGGCGAACCCGGGCAGCTCGGCGGCGATGATGCGCTGCTCGCGTCGGCGCTGGTAGAGCACCACGAGCAGGACGAACACGAGCATCGGCAGCATGATCATCAGGTACACCGGGATCAGCGCCTCGCCGTCGGCGTAGGAGGCCGATGCGTTCCAGCAGGCGTGCAGGAAGACGGCGAGCAGGTAGCCGCCGATCGGCGCCGCGAGGCGGACCAGCACGGTGCGCGCGTTCGACGCGATCCCCAGCCCGATCCCGGTCATCGAGGTGAACAGCGGATGCGCGAACGGTGAGAACAGCCCCCGCATGACCAGCACCGCAAGCACGTCGCCGCCCTGCCCGGTGGCCGCGCCGGAGGCGAACGCCTGACCGAGATACAGGATGTTCTCGGTGAACGCGAACCCGGCCGCCACCACGCCGGCGTAGACGATGCCGTCCAGGATGCCGTCGAACTCACGGCGCCGGAACACCAGCAGCCCGAGCAGGAAGGAGCCCTTCATGAACTCCTCGACCCAGGGCGCCACGAACACGGCGGAGAACACCGAACTCGCGTCGCCGAGCACGCTGGAGGTGGCCAGCTCGGCACTGCTGTTCAGGATCAGCGCGGCCAGCGTGGCGAAGCAGGCCCCCCAGAGGAACGCCACCAGCAACACCCGGGGCGGTTCCGGCTCCCAGCGGTCCATCCACAGGAACGCCCAGACCACCGGGCCGACCGGCAGCAGCGCGCCCAGCGTGCCCACGATCACCCCGCCGGCACCGACGCTGTAGACCAGGATGCCGATCAGGAGCAGCCCGCAGATCCCGAGCAGCACCAGCGCGAGCACGGTCGCCAGCACGCCCCGGCGCTGCCTGCGGAGGCGGCGCCGGTACGGGTTCGCGGTGTCGGCCGGCGGCCCGAGGGCCGGCTGGAGGTACGACATCGCCGGAGCGTAGCGAGTCCGGGACCGCCAGTCCGTACCAAATCGCCGGTTCAGCGGTGGTGCTGCTGACGATCCGGGTCGTCGGAGTCCGACGGAGTGCGGCAGCAGTTCTGCAGATACATCGCGGCGGCCACCAGCGCCACCGCGCAGACCAGCCCGAGAATCGCCCCCGGCGCATCCTGGCCGGCGGCGGCGAACAGGTGCAGCCGAGGCAGCAGGTAGCCGAGCAGGCCGGCCCACACCCCGACCATCGCGGCGCCGGCCAGCGCGGACGCCTTCGCCAGCGCCACCGCCCTGGCCGCCACCAGAGGTTGCACCGGCTGCCCGTGGCGCCCCTCGATCCGGGCCTTCAGGGAGTAGCCCATGACCGTCTCGATGATCGCCAGCACGAGCAGCGTGGCGCCGGCGAACAGCGGCAGCGGCGGCATCACCCCGTAGCTCGCCCTGATGAGCAGGTAGACCACGACGCCGACCACGACGGCCGTGGACAGCAGCTCGCGCCAGCCGGTCGGTTTCATACCGGCTCCACCAGCGAGAGGTCGTCCCGGCGGCGCATGCCGTCCTCACCGAGCCCGGCGAGCAGCTCGTCCACCCGACCCCTGCCGGGGAGCACCGCGTCCGGCTCGATGTCCAGCCAGGGGCGCAGCACGGTGTTCCGCTCGGCCGCGCCGGGGTGCGGGAGCAGCAGGTCCGGGTGCTCGCTCAGCACCGCGGCGGTGTCGGCCGTGGAGGTGTCGAACACCGCGACCACGTCGACGTCCAGGGTGCGCGGTCCCCAATGCACCTCACGGACCCGTCCAGCGGCCGCTTCCAGTTCCTGACCGCGGCGCAGCCAGTCCCAGGCGTCCAGCTCGGCGGACCGCACGATGATCACCGCGTTCAGGAAGTCGTCCTGCGGCACACCACCCCACGGCGCGGTCTCGTACACCGGGGAGGCCAGCTCGAGCTCGGCGGCGAACCCGGCGACGGCCCGGCGCAGCTGGGCCAGCCGGTCGCCGAGGTTGGAGCCCAGCGAGAGCACCGCCCTAGTCACCGGCCGGGTCACCGCCCGGATGCGGCGCGCCGGAGCGGGACCGGCGGATGGTCACCGCGACGTCGGCGAAGGTGAGCGGGATCGGGGCGGACGGCTTGTGCACCGTCACCTCGACCGCGCCGATCCGGTCGTCCGAACCCAGCGCACGGTCGGCGATCCGGGCCGCCACGGTCTCGATCAGGTCCACCGGCGGGCCGGCGACGATCTCGGCGGTGCCCTGCGCGAGTGCGCCGTAGTCCAGCGTGTCGGCGAGCTTGTCCGACTGCCCGGCCGGCGCCAGGTCCAGCCACACGGCCAGGTCGACGATGAAGTCCTGGCCGTCCCGGCGCTCGTGCTCGAACACCCCGTGGTAGCCCCGGACCCGCAGCCCGGTCAGCACGATCCGGTCCGTCACGGCGATCCGACCCCGTAGGTCCACGGCGCCCCGGCCACCCCGTTGCGCCAGGCGGCGCCGACCGCGACCGCGTCCCGGGAGCTGGCCACGTCGTG
Source organism: Pseudonocardia sp. (assembly GCA_036009565.1). GTDB lineage: Bacteria > Actinomycetota > Actinomycetes > Mycobacteriales > Pseudonocardiaceae > Pseudonocardia. The sequence goes on from DASYLM010000306.1 coordinate 3,675, forward strand.
CACCCGCACCCCCCAGGCGCCCGCCGCGGCGGCCAGCGCGGAGACGGCGGCGGTGGCCACCTCACGCCCGGCGGCGGCCCGGGGCGCGCCGTCCGGACCGGGCAGCAGCCGGCCGAGGAAGCTCTTGCGCGACACCCCGACCAGCACCGGGAACCCGAGCCCTAGCAGTGCGTCCAGCCGGTGCAGCAGCTGCCAGTCGTGCTCGGCGCGCTTGGCGAACCCGATACCCGGATCGATCACCAGGTTGCCCGGGTCGACCCCGGCGGCGATCGCCGCGTCCGCCCTGGCCAGCAGCTCGTCGCGGACCTCGGTGACCACGTCGGCGTAGCGCGCGAGCTCGCTCATCCGGTCGCTGTGGCCACGCCAGTGCATCAGGATCCAGGGCACCCCGGCCGCCGCGACGACCTTGCCCATCGCCGGGTCGGCCAGCCCGCCGGACACGTCGTTGACCACCGTGGCGCCGGCTTCCAGTGCCGCCTCGGCGACCTCGGAGCGGGTGGTGTCCACGCTGCACGCCACACCCTGGGCGGTCAGCTCCCGGATCACCGGCAGCACCCGTTCGGCTTCGGTGGGGGCCGGCACCCGGTGCGCGCCGGGGCGGGTGGACTCACCGCCGACGTCGATCAGGTCGGCGCCCTCGGCGTGCATCCGGACGCCGTGCGCCACCGCGTCGTCGAAGCTCAGGTAGCGGCCGCCGTCGGAGAACGAGTCGGGCGTGACGTTCAGCACCCCGAGCAGCACGCAGCGGCCCGGCTTGGGCAACCCGCCCACCGGGCCGTCCTGGTGCTGGTGACTCATCGATGCCGGCTCTCGAGCACGTGACTCAACGGCCTCGGATCAGCGCGAGAGCCTCGGCGCGCGAGGACGCATTGCCCTTGAACTGGCCGCGGACGGCGGACGTCATGGTCCGCGACCCCGGCTTGCGGATGCCGCGCATCGCCATGCACAGGTGTTCGGCCTCGAGCACCACGATCACCCCGCGCGGGGACAGCCGGCGGACCAGCGCATCGGCGATCTGCGCGGTCAACCGTTCCTGCACCTGCGGTCGCCTGGCGTACAGGTCGACCAACCGGGCGATCTTGCTCAGCCCGGTGACCCGCCCGTCGACCGACGGGATGTAGCCGACGTGCGCCATCCCGTGGAACGGCGCCAGGTGGTGTTCGCAGACGCTGTACATCGGGATGTCCTTGATCAGGATGAGTTCCTCGTGGTCCTCCGCGAAGGTCTTCGCCAGCATCTCGTCCGGGTCCTCGTACAACCCGCCGAACATCTCCTCGTACGCCTTGGCGACCCGGCGCGGCGTCTCCAGGAGACCTTCCCGCTCCGGGTCCTCCCCGATTGCGTAGAGCAGCTCGCGCACCGCCGCTTCGGCCCGTTCCCGGTCGAAACTTCCCCGACCGGGAACCGACGGCGCCCGCTCCGGTACCGGCGGGCGCACGAGGGGATCGACGTCAGTCACGCACGTTCACCAGATGACCTCTCCGGCAGGCGCTCAGCGCCCGCCGTCCTGGCCAGGCTCGGACCAACCGCCGCCTTGGGCATCACCGGAACCGCGGCCTTCCTGAGTCTCGGATCCGTCCCGCTCGGCATGTTTGGGCCCGTCCTGGCCGGACCACTTGGCCGGCGGCCATTCCTGGCCGTGCGGCGTGATCGCCGGCCGCCAGTTCGGCGGGGCGCCGTAGTTGGGCGGTACCGCGCCGTCCGGGCGGTCGTTCTGACCGCCGGACTGGGGCTGGTAGCTGCCGGGCGGGTGGCCCGGATCGGCCGGGCGGATGTACGGCGGGGTGCCGTTGGAGCCCGGCTGTCCGCCGTTGGAGCCCGGCTGTCCGCCGTTGGCGTTCGGATAACCGCCGTTGGGGCTGGGCAGGGCGGGAGTGCCGCTGCCGGCACCGCCGACACCGACACTGCCCACCGGGGTGGGCTCGCGGTCCGGCTCCCGGTTCGGCGGCCACGGCTCGCCACGCTCCTTGGCCAGCTCGGCCGGGCTCTGGATCGGCGGCTTGTCCGACGGGGTCCGCCCGCCGAAGTCGTTGAACGCGGTGATCCGGGGCCGCTTGGTCACCGTGGAGAAGATCCGCTCCAGATCCTTGCGGGTCAGCGTCTCCTTCTCCAGCAGCTCGAAGACCAGGGCATCCAGCACGTCCCGGTAGGTATTCAGGATCTCCCAGGCCTCGGTGTGCGCCGCCTCGATGAGGGCGCGCACCTCCTCGTCGATCTCGTGCGCGACCTCGAGCGAGTAGTCCGGCGCGTGTCCCATGGACCGGCCGAGGAACGGGTCGCCCTGGTCCTGGCCGTAGCGCACCGCACCCAGGCGGGCACTCATGCCGTACTCGGTGACCATCGCGCGGGCGATCTTGGTGGCCTGGTCGATGTCGCTGGAGGCGCCGGTGGTCGGCTCGTGGAAGACCAGCTCCTCGGCGCTGCGCCCGCCCATCGCGAAGACCAGACGGCCGATCATCTCCGAGCGGGTCATCAGGCCCTTGTCGTCCTCGGGCACGACCAGCGCGTGCCCACCGGTGCGACCCCGGGGCAGGATCGTGAGCTTGTAGACCGGCTCCAGGTCCGGCATCGCCCAGGCGGCCAGTGCGTGCCCGCCCTCGTGGTACGCGGTGAGCTTGCGCTCCAGCTCAGAAATGATCTTGCCCTTGCGCCTCGGGCCGCCGACCACCCGGTCGACCGCCTCCTCGAGGTTCGCGGCGTTGATCAGCGTGCCGTTCTCCCGCGCGGTGAGCAGGGCCGACTCGTTGATCACGTTGGCCAGGTCGGCGCCGGACATGCCGACGGTGCGCTTGGCCAGCGAGTCCAGATCGGCGTCCGGGGCCAACGGCTTGCCCTTGGCATGCACCTTCAGGATGGCGCGGCGACCCGCCAGGTCGGGGGCGCCGACCGGGATCTGCCGGTCGAACCGGCCGGGGCGCAGCAGCGCCGGGTCCAGGATGTCCGGCCGGTTGGTGGCCGCGATCAGGATGATGCCGCCGCGCGCGTCGAAGCCGTCCATCTCGACGAGCAGCTGGTTCAGCGTCTGCTCGCGCTCGTCGTGGCCGCCGCCGAGGCCGGCGCCGCGCTGGCGGCCGACCGCGTCGATCTCGTCCACGAAGATGATGCAGGGGGCGTTCGGCTTGGCCTGCTCGAACAGGTCACGCACCCGGGAGGCGCCGACACCGACGAACATCTCGACGAAGTCCGAACCGGAGATCGAGTAGAACGGCACCCCGGCCTCGCCGGCGACCGCGCGGGCCAGCAGCGTCTTGCCGGTGCCCGGCGGCCCGTAGAGCAGCACGCCCTTCGGGATCTTGGCGCCGAGCGCCTGGTAGCGGCCCGGGTTCTGCAGGAAGTCCTTGATCTCGTGCAGTTCCTCGACGGCCTCGTCGGCGCCCGCCACATCGCCGAAGGTGGTCTTCGGCATGTCCTTGGACAGCTGCTTGGCCTTCGACTTACCGAACGACAACACCCGGTTGCCGCCGCCCTGCGCGCTGTTCATCATCCAGAACAGCAGCAGCAGGACCAGCCCCAGCGGGACCATGTAGATCAACAGTTGGGTGAGGAACGACTCCTGCCGGACCTCGGTGTTGAAGTTGGTCTTGGCAGTGGTCAGGGCGGTGAAGACAGGCTCGCTGCCACCGAACGGGTACTGGGCGATGACCTTGGTGGTCTGAATCTGATCCCGGTTGCCGTTGTCAGTGGTGATAGGGGTCTTCAGATCGAGGCGGAGCTGTTGCTCCTTGTCCTCGATCACCGCGTTGGACACATTGCCGCTGGAGACCTGGGCCAACGCCTGAGACGTCGAGACCTGGGTATATCCCCTGCTGTCGTCAAAGAACTGGCTGAAGACGACATAGAGCAGCAACGCCGCCAGAATCCAAGTCAGCGGGTTACGGAGCAGACGCTTGCGATCCATGCAGTTGCGGCCTCCGGGGCCTCGACCCTCCCTGATCGTGCCGAGCGGCCTCCACCCGCACCCTCAACGTCGCGACAGCCCCTCGACATCTGTCACTTCGTCGGGCGGTGAACACCCGAGAGTACCCAGCGTACCGGGCCGACATCCAGAGCGTATGTCGGTCTGCTCACCAGGTATCGTCCGGCTCAACGCGGGAGCGGGCAAATGAGTTCCGAACACCCCGTGTGACGCCTAATGTTCCGGCTGTTTCGGCGATTCTGCCCGGACCTGGGGCGCCGGCTTGAGAAGATCACCGAATCGTGCGGGTATCCAGGTACTAGCCACGTCGTTAAGGCAATGACAACCTCGGGAAGAACCTCGGCGGCTGGCGACGGAGCGCGCCCGCAAGTCCGATCCAGCCGGCAGGAGTGCCCATGATCCTCCGAAGCGCGACCTTTAATGGTCGCGTTCTCCGTTGCCTCGCCGCCGCCGGCCTCGTGGTTGGCGCCACGACGGTGGGTGCGGTGGCGATGCCCGGCGCGGCACATGCCGACGACCAGGACTTCGCCCCGGCCTCGACCGCCACGATCCACCCCGGCGTGATGGTGACCAGCCCGGTCGGGCAGTGCACCGCGAACTTCGTGTTCGGCCGCGGCCACACGCTCTACCTCGGCCAGGCGGCGCACTGCACCGGCACCGGCAGTGAGAGCGAGACCGACGGCTGCAAGTCCAAGTCGCTCCCGCTGGACACCCCGATCAAGATCCAGGGTGCCAGTCGGCCGGGCAAGATGGTCTACAACTCCTGGTTGGCCATGCACGAGAACAAGGAGACGGACCCCAACACCTGCGCCTACAACGACTTCGCGCTTGTCGAGATCGACTCCGAGGACGCCGGCAAGGTCAACCCGACGGTGCCGGTGTTCGGCGGCCCGACCGGTGTCCGCGAGGCCGGGCTGCCGGCCGGTGCGCCGGTGTACAGCTACCAGAACTCCGGACTGCGCCAAGGCCTCGGCCTGCTCTCCCCGAAGCAGGGCCTGAACCTGGGCGACAACGCCGGCGGCTACACGCACGAGGTCGCCACCATCACCCCCGGCGTCCCCGGTGACTCCGGCAGCGGCTTCATGGATGCCGACGGCAAGGCCTTCGGCATCCTGAGCACGCTGAACCTGGAGCCGGCACCCGGCACCAACGGCGTCGGTGACCTCGGCAGGGAACTGGCCTACGCCAACCACAACGGCGCGGACGGCGTCAGCCTGCAGGACGGCACCACGGCGTTCCACCCGCCGCTGCCGCTGCCGGCGCTCGGCTCCAGCGCGCCGAGGGCCGACCAGGCCTCGGACAGCGGCTCGGACGACAGCTCGGACGCAAGCAGCGCCACCGACAACAACCCGGCACAGTCCGCCGCGGAAGGCGCGCACCGGGCCACGCCGGACCGGGGGTTGTCGATCGCACCGAGGCAGCCCGAGCCGGCTCCCGCCGGGGCACCGAAGGCGCAACCCGGCGCACTCGGCGGGCTGTAGCTCCTCCAGTTCGACGCTCGACGACGATGTGAGGCCCGCCCCGGATCACCGGGCGCGGGCCTCACGTCGTTGTCAGGTCGGAGTTGTCAGGTCGGACCGCTCAGGCGTACACCCCGGGGTCCAGGGTGCCGATGAACGGCAGGTCCCGGTACCGCTCGGCATAGTCCAGGCCGTAGCCGATGACGAACTCGTTGGGGATGTCGAATCCGACGTAGCGGACCGGCACGTCCACCTTCACCGCGTCGGGTTTGCGCAGCAGCGCGCACACCTCCAGCGAAGCCGGCCCGCGTGCCTCCAGGTTCTTCAACAACCAGGACAGCGTGCGGCCGGAGTCGATGATGTCCTCGACGATCAGCACATGGCGGCCGGCGATGTCGCGGTCCAGGTCCTTCAGGATGCGCACCACGCCCGAGGACGAGGTCGCCGAGCCGTAGGAGCTGACCGCCATGAACTCCAGCTGCACCGGGATCGGCAGCGCGCGGGCGAGGTCGGTCATGAACATCACCGCGCCCTTGAGCACGCCGACCAGCACCAGATCACTGGACCGGCCGTTGCCCGGGCAACGCTCCGCGTAGTCCTCGGCCAGCTGCTTGCCCAGCTCAGCGATCTTCTCATCGATCTGTTGTTCAGTGACCAGGACGGATGCGATGTCACCGTCGTACAACGCGACGTGCCTCCTCATAGCTGCCGGTATGCCTACTGTGCCCACGCGCTGGACCGCGGGCCCAACACGAGCCTTCCATGAGCGCGATGGAGCTCCAACTCGCCCGCAAGGGCCATCCCGCCCTGCCCCCGCCACCGTCCGAGCAGCTCGTCGGCGCGGCGCAGCTGGGCGTCGGTCAACTCCGGCACCCCGCCGTCGCTCAACCAGCCGCGCAGCACCCGACGGCGGACCGAGGCCGGGTAGCCGGCGAGTTTCTTCGCCTCCAGCTCGGTGCCCCCGGCAGCCGCCGAGGTGACGTCCTCCCTGGCCAGCGCCGCCCAGTCGTCCAGCGCGGCGCTGTCGTCACGCAACTGGGCCGCCGTCCGGGCCAGCGCCTCGGCCACCCCACCGGACAGCACGTCCTCCAGCAGCGGCAGTACCTCGGTGCGCAGCCGGACCCGCGTGAACCGGGGGTCGACGTTGTGCGGGTCGTCCCAGACGGGGAGCCCCAACGCCGCGCAGGCCGCTCGGGTGGTGGCGCGGCGCACGCCGAGGAGCGGACGCAGCCACGGTTCGTCGTACCGGGTCATGCCGGCCACCGAGCGCGGCCCCGAGCCGCGGCCGAGCCCGAGCAGCACAGTCTCGGCCTGGTCGTCCAGGGTGTGCCCGAGCAGCACCGGCGAGCGGTCGGACGGGCGGGCGGCGCGCAGCGCGGTGTAGCGGGCCCGGCGGGCGGCGGCCTCCAGACCACCCGCGCCGGTCACCCGCACCGCGACCGCCTCGCCGGGTACGCCGTGCTCGGCGAGCAGCGCAACGGTCGCCTCGGCCCGTTCGGCGGAGCCGGGCTGCAGGCCGTGATCCACCACAGCGGCCCGCACCGGCCGCTCATGCCGGCCGGACTCGGCGGCCGCGGCGAGCGCGAGCGCCATCGAGTCGGCCCCGCCGGAGCAGGCCACCAGGAGCGGAGTGCCCGCCGGCAGGTCCAGCTCGGTGAGCGCCTGGCGCACCGCCGTCCGCACTGCGGCCACCGCCGGGTGCGGTCCGTTCATCGGGTCCTCAGCCCGCGACCCGACGTAACCACAGGTCCGGGTCGGCCAGCTCCGCGCGGGTGGGCACCGTCTCCGGTGAGGTCCACACCGCGTTGAAGCCGTCCATCCCGACCGCACCGACCACGTGCCTGGTGAACGCCGCGCCGACCGCGTACTGGCGCACCTTGGCCTCGACGCCGAGCAGTGAGCGCAGGATGCGGTCCAGCAGGCCACCGCCGCGGCGGCGCGCGGTGAACCGGGAGCGGATCGTGGCCACGCTGGGCACCACCGCCGGCCCGACCGCGTCCATCACGTGGTCAGCATGGCCCTCCAGCAGCGTGGTGAGCGCGAGCAGCCGGTCCAGGTAGGCGCGCTGCTCGGGGCCCTGCAGCAGCTCGATCAGGCCCATCGAGTCCCGGGTCTCACGTGCCTGGGAGATCACCCCGGGCAGCCGCTCGAGGATGCCCATCGTGGTGGACTCGGTCGCCGACAGGAACTCGGTGACCTGGCTGGCGAAGTAGTCGCGCAGCCACGGGACGGCGGTGAACTGCAGCCGGTGGGTGGCCTCGTGCAGGCACACCCACAGGGTGAAGTCGTCCAGCGAGACGTCGAGCGCCTGCTGCGCGGCCACCACGTTCGGCGCGACCAGCAGGAGCTTGCCCGCGCCGTCCGCGCCACCGAACGGGTCGTACTGGCCGAGTACCCGGCTGCCCAGGTAGGACAGCACGGCGCCGGCCTGCAGACCGGCGGTGGTCGAGGTGAACTTGCGGGCCGCCGCCGGGACGGTCGGCAGCTTGGCGCCACTGGTGAGCGCGGACATCCCGGAGGTCGCCGCGACCGCCCAGGCCGGCCGGTCCACCACGTCGGCGGGCAGCAGCGGCAGGCCGGCACCCAGTCCGGTGACCGCCCGGACGTGTCCTTCGGCGGTGGCCCCGCCGTCGCGCAGCAGCTCGACGGTCCGCCTGGCCTCGGCCCTGCTGACCACCGGGCCGGGCTGCATCAGCCGGGCGGCGGTGCGGGCGGCCAGCTTCCAGTCGACGGGCAGACCACGCTGGCCGTCCCTCTCGTCGGGTGGTGGCGGAGCAGGCTCAGGCGGCACCCACCCACCGTACGCAACCCCGGCTCACTCCGCCCTACCGGCGAGTCAACTATCGGCCGTCCGGCTCAGGATCGCGGACCCAGCAGCCGTGTCAGCCAGGCCAGCCGCGCTCAGCCGCCGGGGCCGGCCACAGCTCAGCCGCTGCCGCCGGCCGTGGCTCAGCCGCCGTTGTCGGTGCCCCGGCAGCCGCAGCCGCGCAGGGCGGCGGCGAGCGCATCGAGCTGGGGGCGGGACTGGGACGGCGAGGTGCCATTGGCCATCAGCGCGAAGGTCAGCAGCCGGCCGTCGGAGTCGGTGACCTGCCCGGCCAGCGCGCTGACCCCGGTCAGGGTGCCGGTCTTGGCGCGCACGAAACCGCGCCCGGCCGACGAGTCGCCGGTGGTGAAGCGGTCGTTCAGGGTGCCGTCGCCGCCGGCCACCGGCAACCCCGACAGCAACGGCCGCAGTCGCGCCGCGCGCGGGTCCGACACCGGTCCGCTGGCCACCGCCATGATCTGGCCGAGCAGCCGGGCCGGCACCAGGTCGTCGGTGGACAGTCCGCTGCCGTCCGCCATCGTCACGCCGGTCACGTCGAAACCCGCCGAGGACAGCGTGTCCTTGACCGCGCGCGCCGCCCCGGTGAACGACGGATCGGCCCCCTTGGCCAGCGCGACCTGCCTGGCCAACGACTCGGCCAGCACGTTGTCCGAGATGCGCAGCGCGTTCTCCACCAGGTCACTGACCGGCGGCGACGCCACTTCGCCGAGCACCGCGGCGCCGGTCGGCGCGGTACCGGCCGCGACCGAAGCCGGGTCCGCGCCGAGACGCTGGGCCAGCGCCTTGCCGGCGTCCAACCCAGGGGTGGCGGTGCGCGGCGGATCCAGCTCGTCCGGCTTGCTCCGGCCGCCGTCCAGGATGAGCGGCCCGATCGGCGTGACGTTGCCGCCGGCGATGTCGCTCTGCTCCCAGCCCGCCGCCATCCCGTCCCCGGTGAACCGGCTGGTGTCCACCGTGACCGTGTGGATGGGCCCGGGGTGGGCGTTGCGGACCTCCTCGGCGAGGTTGTCCAGCTTCGCCGCGCCGGGGTAGACGGAGTCGCTCTCCTTGGGCAGCGCGGACAGCGTCGGGTCGCCGCCGCCGACCAGCACCACCGAGTCCGGCGTCGGCCCGGCCACCACCCGGGTCCTGATCCGCATGGTCGGGTCGAGGGTGAGCAGGGTGGCGGCGGCGGTCAGCAGCTTGCCGGTGGAGCCCGGCTGCATCGCCTTGTCCGGGTTGCGCGACCAGAGCACCTGGTCGTCGGCCGGGTTCAGCACCACGCCGGTGAGGGTGCCCAGGTCGCCGGAGCCGGCGAGCTTGTTCAGCGCGGCGGCGACTCCGGATCGGGTCGGCGTCGGCGCGTCTTCGGCCAGCGGGCCCAGCACCAGCTTCGGCGGCGCGGCCACGGTCTCGGTGTCCGCCCCGGTCAGCCCGAACCACCTGAGCAGGCCCGGCCCGGCCAGTACGGCGGTGGTGCCGAGGCCGATCACGAGCAGCACGGCGACCGCGATGGTGAGAGCGGAGCGGCGACCCGACCCACGCGACCGCAACGCGCCGAGTCGCTCGCGGAGTCGCCACGCGTCGATCCGACTGCGGATCCGGTCGAGCCCGAGTCCCGGCACCTATCCTCCCCGAGCCAGCTTTGCACACCGGCGGTGGTCGGTCGCGCCTCGGGGGAGGCGGTACCGCACACTTAGGACACCAGACAACGCTAGCCATCCGCACTGCCAGCCAGATTCCGACTGATGACCGGTGAAAGGATCAGCGAGTCACGTGGACTTCGACGTCACCATCGAGATCCCCAAGGGCGTCCGCAACAAGTACGAGATGGACCACAAGACGGGCCGGATCAAGTTGGACCGGACCTTGTTCACGGCCACCCAGTACCCGGCGGACTACGGGTTCATCGACGAGAGCCTCGGCGAGGACGGCGATCCGCTGGACTGCCTGGTGCTGGTCGAGGAGCCGACCTTCCCCGGCTGCCTGATCCGGGCCAGGGCGATCGGCATGTTCCGGATGCGGGACGAGAAGGGCGGCGACGACAAGGTGCTGTGTGTGCCGGCCGCCGACCCCCGCCAGGAGCACCTGCGCGACATCCACCACCTCGCGGAGTTCCTCAAGCTCGAGATCGAGCACTTCTTCCGGGTCTACAAGGACCTGGAGCCGGGCAAGAGCGTGGAGGGGGCCCGCTGGGTCGGGCGGGCCGACGCCGAGCGGGAGATCCTGCGCTCCTGGGAGCGGGCCAAGGAGACCGGGTACTACGACGAGTCGGCCACCTCACACTGACCGGCTCACAGTGACCGGCTCACACTGACCGGCTCAGCGCGTTCGTAGCCGGACCTTTTCCGCTGGTCCGAGCGGCTTCGGCTGGCGAGAGCCGCAGCAGCTCGCTGATCTGGTCGCTGGTCAGGCCGTGCCGGATCAGTTCGCGGCGCGCCTCGATCAGCGTCGCGGCGTGCTCGGTCACCTCCCGGTGGGCCCGCCGGGCGCCGTCCCTGGCCTGCTCGGCGACCGCCAGGGTGGCCAGCGCGGCGTCCAGGTCGGGTACCAGTAGGCCGAGCAGCCGGTCCCGCAGGCGGTCGCGGTGCGTGGTCGCCTCGGGGGCAGCGGCCTGTTCGGGCAGCGTCGGTTCGGGCAGCGTCGGTTCGGGCAGCGTCGGTTCGGGCAGCGTCGGTTCGGGCAGCGTCGGTTCGGGCAGCGTCGGTTCGGG
>DASYLM010000307.1:0-6579 GCA_036009565.1 Pseudonocardia sp.
CCGACCGGCCCCGCGCTGCGGGTCGCGGAGAAGGCGCCGCGAGCCGCGCTCTACCGCGGTCGAGGGGGCCACTACGACGTCTACGAAGGTGGCAAGGACCACGACTACGTGCTGCGCACCGAAGTCGAGTTCCTCCACCGCCACCTCGGCCCCTAGGGACCGCAACTACCTCGGTTTGGTGGCTGACTGCAGGCCCAGGTAGCCGCCGGGGAGCTGGGTCGGTTTGGCGGGGATCAGGTTGGCTTCGCGTTGCCAGGTGGCCATCTGGGCGGGGGACCAGGTGCCTGACTCGCTGGTGAGGGCGAAGTAGAAGTCCATCAGGGCGGCGGGCTGCTCGGCCTGGCCCGGGTGCGGCAGGCGGAAGAAGTCGGCAATCGTGTAGCTGCCGCCCGGGCGCAGCGCGCGGGCGACCTTGGTGGCCAGTTCGCGGTTCTGGTCCTCGGTGAAGTGGTGGACCACGCCCACGATGATCACCGCGTCGTACGCCTCGGTGCCCAGGTCGTCGGTCAGCGCGTTGCCTACCTGGTGCCGGACCCGGTCGCCCAGGCCCTCGGCGGCCAGCAGCGGGGCGGAGTGGCGCACGGCGTCCGGCAGGTCCAGCACGACGGCGTTGAGCCCGGCGTGCCGGCGGCACAGCGCGACCGAATACGTGCCGTGCGAACCGCCGATGTCCAGCAGGTCCGTGGCACCGTCCGGAATCTGGATCCTGGCCGCCACCGGGCCGGCGCTCGCGGTGGAGATCGACTTCATGCCGCGCTGGTAGAGCCCCCAGTCGCGGTCGTCCATCGAGTTGTGGAAGTCCTGCTTCGCCGGTACGGACGAACTCCTCGGACCGCTCCAGGTAGGTCCACTCGCGGAACTGGAAGGCCAGCTTGTCCGCGAGCGAGCTCGGGCTGCTCGAGGGCAGCCACTTGCGGGCCATCCTGGTCAGCGAGAACGTCTCCCCGCGGGCCTTCAGGTAACCCGAACTGACCAGCGTGGGCATCAGCTTGGCGGTGCCGAACGGGCTGATGTCACAGCGGCGGGCGATCTCCTCGGCGGTGGCCGGGCCCGGCTCCAGCGCATCGAACAGGCCGACCTTGCTGGCCACCATCACGACCTGGGCCAGGGTGATCGCCAACTGGGTTTCCAGCACCGGCTGGGGCACCAGGTTGAGCCGCAGGGCCAGCCATTCCAGCGGGCTGCCCGTGTTGAGTCCGAGACGCATGGGCGGAGGCTACGGTTCCCCGCCCGGCCGGAGCACCGGAATTCTTCACGGGGTGAACGGCGGCCCGCGGGGCCGGCACACTCGCCGGCCCCGCGCCACCGATCAGCCGACGTCCACCCAGTCCAGGGTGCGGGTGACCGCCTTCTTCCAGTTCGCGTAACCCTCCTGGCGCTGGTCCTCGCTCCAGGTGGGGCTCCACCGCTTGTCCTCGTTCCAGTTCTGGACGAGGTCCTCGGTGGTCTTCCAGAACCCGGTGGCCAGACCGGCCGCGTACGCGGCGCCGAGCGCGGTGGTCTCGGCCACCACCGGCTTGGACACCGGGACGCCCAGGATGTCCGCCTGAAGCTGCATGCAGAGCTCGTTGGCGGTCACCCCGCCGTCCACCCGCAGCACGTCCAGGGTGACCCCGGAGTCGGCCGCCATGGCCTCCACCACGTCCCTGCTCTGGTAGCAGATGGACTCCAGGGTGGCCCGGGCCAGGTGGGCGTTGGTGTTGAAGCGGGACAGCCCGACGATCGCCCCGCGCGCGTCGGAGCGCCAGTACGGGGCGAACAGCCCGGAGAACGCCGGGACGAAGTACACCCCGCCGTTGTCCTCGACCTGGCGGGCCAGGGTCTCGGACTGCGCGGCCCCGGAGATGATGCCCAGCTGGTCGCGCAGCCACTGCACGGCCGACCCTGTCACCGCGATCGAGCCCTCCAGCGCGTACACCGGTGCGTCGTTGCCGAACTGGTAACACACCGTGGTGAGCAGGCCCTGCTTCGAACGCACCAGCTCGGTGCCGGTGTTCAGCAGCAGGAAGTTGCCGGTGCCGTAGGTGTTCTTGGCCTCGCCGGGCTTGAAACACACCTGCCCGACGGTGGCCGCCTGCTGGTCGCCCAGGTCACCGGACAGCGCGATCTCACCGGCGAACGGGCCGTTCTTGACGGTCTTGCCGTAGAGCTCCGGGCACGAGGACGGCTTGATGGCCGGCAGCATCTGCCGGGGCACGTTGAAGAACGACAGCAGCTCGTCGTCCCAGTCCAGCGTCTCCAGGTTCATCAGCATGGTCCGGCTGGCGTTGGTCGGGTCGGTGACGTGGACGCCGCCCTCGACGCCGCCGGTCAAGTGCCAGAGCACCCAGGTGTCGGCGTTGCCGAAGATCGCGTCGCCGAGTTCGGCGGCCTCGCGCACCCCGTCGACGTTCTCCAGGATCCACTGCAGCTTGCCGCCGGAGAAGTACGTCGCCGGCGGCAGCCCGGCCTTGCGGCGGATCACGTCACCTCGGCCGTCGCGGTCCAGCGCGGTGGCGATCCGGTCGGTCCGGGTGTCCTGCCAGACGATGGCGTTGTAGTACGGCCGGCCGGTCCTTCGGTCCCACACCATGGTGGTCTCGCGCTGGTTGGTGATACCCACCGCGGCCAGGTCGGACGCGACCAGCTTGCCCTTGCTCAGCGCGGTCTCCACGACCGCCCGGGTGCGCTCCCAGATCTCCGTCGGATTGTGCTCCACCCAACCCGCCTGGGGCAGGATCTGCTCGTGCTCGAGCTGGTGGCGGACCACCTCGTTGCCGCTGTGGTCGAACACCATGAACCGGGTGCTCGTGGTGCCCTGGTCGATTGCCCCGATGAAATCAGCCATGTCCGTGGGTTCCTATTCGCTCAGGCGTTCTCGAGGCGGGCAGTGGGAGTGGTCGCGACCGGCTCCGCCGGCGGCATGAAGCGGCCGACGAGCAGCCTGTACAACCCCAGGCCGACCACGCCGCCGATCAGCGGGCCGACGATGGGCACCCAGAAGTAGAGGTTGCCGTACTGGTCGAGCCAGGCCGTGTCGTATCCGGTGATGAACGAGGCGAGTCTGGGGCCGAAGTCACGGGCCGGGTTGATCGCGTAGCCGGCGTCGGTGCCCCACGCCATGCCGATACCGACGACGAGCAGGCCGATCACGAACGGGGCCATGTTCGCCGCGGGCGCGGACTTGTTCTTTGCGTCGACGAGCGCAGCGACGAGGAACAGCAGGATGGCGGTGCCGATGATCTGGTCGCGCAGCGCGCCCAGATCGCTGACCGGCAGCGTCCCGTTGCCCGGCAGCGTGGAGAACACTCCCTGTGTCTTGATCGTGTGCCCGGGGTCGGCCGCGGCCAACACCTCGGAGTAGTTCCACCGCACCAGCAGGGCGGCTACGAACGCGCCGGCGGTCTGCGCCAGCGAGTACGGCAGCACCTTTCGCCACGGGAAGTCGCCGAACACCGCCAGTGCGAAGGTCACCGCCGGGTTGATGTGTCCGCCGCTGATGGCGGCGGAGACGTACACGCCGAGCACCACGCCGAGGCCCCAGGCCCAGGCAATGCTGTCGTGGTTCCCGAGCTGCCCGGCCACCACCTGGGCGACCACGCCGACCCCGAACAAGATCAGGATCATGGTGCCGGCGAACTCGGCCAGTAGCTCTCCGAGCAGGCCTTTCGCTCTGAGCCGTTCCGTCATTGGAAGCTCCTTGACTTGTTCTCACACCGTGCGATGCCGTGAACGCTATGAGAGGGGTCACACGCTTACAACAAACTCGAGTCGACAATGTCGAACGCTATGCAGATCTGACTGTGGCCCCTGCCGTACCCCGGCCGCCGGGGCCGAGTGTGACACGGGAGAGTGAGCGGCGGTAGTTCGGCATTGTCGAACGCAGGTCGCCGTGGTTACGGTGCCTCGGTGCCTGGTCCGGTGCAGTCGATCGAGCGGGCGGCCGCGATCCTGCGGCTGCTCGCCCGTGGTTCCGGCCGCCTCGGGGTCGGCGAGATCGCCAGTTCGCTGGAGCTGGCGAAGGGCACCGCGCACGGCATTTTGCGCACATTGCAGGGTGTCGGCTTCATCGAGCAGGACACCGCGACCGGCAAGTACCAGCTCGGTGCGGCGCTGCTGCACCTGGGCACCAGCTACCTGGACGTCAACGAGCTGCGCTCGCGGGCGATCAACTGGGCGGACGCGCTCGCCGCGCGCAGCGGTGAGGCGGTCCGGATCGGTACCCCGCTGGACGGCAAGGTCCTGGTGGTGCACCACGTCTTCCGCCCGGACGACACGCTGCAGACCCTGGACGTCGGCTCGCTGCTGCCGCTGCACGCCACCGCGATGGGCAAAGTGCTGCTCAGCTACGACGCCGACCTGGCGAGCGCGCTGCGGCGGTCCGAGCTGGAGCCGTTCACCAGGCGCACCGTGGTGACGGGCACCGGGCTCGCCCGCGTGCTGACCGGGGTCCGCGAGGCCGGCTGGGCGGACGAGATCCAGGAGTACATCGCCGGCCAGGCCAGTGTCGCCGCACCGATTCGGGGTCAGGGCGGCCTTGTGGTGGGCGCGATCGGCATCGCCGGTGCCACCGAGCGGATTCTGGATGGAAAGGGTCACCCAGACCCGCGGCTCGTCAACTATGTTCGGGACGCTGCTCGCGCGGTGTCCCGGGACCTGGGGGCCGCCAGGTGGTGAGTGGGGCCGGTGTGGAAGAAGGGTTCGATGGCGCAACGCTGCGTGATGTCGATCGACCAGGGCACCACCTCGACCCGGTGCATGCTGTTCGACCGGCGCGGTCAGCTGTTGTCGGTCACCCAGCGGGAGCACCAGCAGCACTTCCCCCGGCCGGGCTGGGTCGAGCACGACCCGGTCGAGATCTGGCGCAACCTGTCCAAGATCATGCCGCAGGCGCTGCGCGACGCCGGCGTGGACAGCCAGGACGTCGTCGCGCTGGGCATCGCCAACCAGCGTGAGACCACCGTGCTGTGGGACCGCCACACCGGCGTCCCGGTCAGCAGGGCCATCGTCTGGCAGGACACCCGCACCGACGCGATGCTCGAGCAGCTCGCCCGCGAACCCGGCGCCGACCGCGTGCGGCAGCTGTGCGGCCTGCCGCTGGCGACGTACTTCTCCGCGTCCCGCATCCGCTGGCTGCTCGAGCGCACGCCGGGCCTGCGCGAGCGCGCCGAACGCGGCGACGTCCTCTTCGGCACCATCGAAAGCTGGCTGATCTGGAACCTCACCGGTGGCGCCGAGGGCGGCGTGCACGTCACCGACGTCACCAACGCCTCGCGCACCATGCTGATGAACCTGCGCACGCTGTCCTGGGACGACGAGCTGCTGGAGTTCTTCGACGTCCCGCGCGCGATGCTGCCGGAGATCCGGTCCTCGACGGAGGTCTACGGGACGACGTCGCGCGTGGTGCCCGGGATCCGGATCGCGGCGGCGCTGGGCGATCAGCAGGCGGCGCTGTTCGGCCAGACCTGCTTCGCGCCCGGCGAGGCGAAGTGCACGTACGGCACCGGCAGCTTCCTGCTGCTCAACACCGGTCCCACGCCGGTGCTGTCCACCCACGGCATGCTCACCACGGTCGGCTTCAAGATCGGCGACGAGCCCGCGGTGTACGCGCTGGAAGGGTCGATCGCGGTCACCGGGTCGCTGGTGCAGTGGTTCCGCGACGGCCTGGAGCTGATCGGCAGCGCCCCCGAGATCGAGACACTGGCGCGCACGGTCGAGGACAACGGCGGCTGCTACATCGTGCCCGCGTTCTCCGGGTTGTTCGCGCCGCACTGGCACAGCGAGGCGCGCGGCGTGATCGCCGGGCTGACGTCGTACATCACGAAGGGCCACCTGGCGCGGGCGGTGCTGGAGGCGACCGGCTGGCAGACCCGCGAGGTCGTCGACGCGATGAACGCCGACTCCGGGCTGGCGCTCACGACGTTGAAGGTCGACGGCGGCATGACGGCCGACAACCTGCTGATGCAGTGCATCGCGGACGTCCTCGACGTGCCGGTGGTGCGCCCGATGGTGGCGGAGACGGTGTCGCTCGGCGCGGCCTACGCGGCCGGGCTGTCCGTGGGCTACTGGCCGGACCTGGAGGGGCTGCGGCGCAACTGGCACCGGGCCGGGCAGTGGCTGCCGGCGATGGACCCGGCCCGCCGCGACTCCGAGTACGCGCACTGGCGCCAGGCGGTGGAGCTGACGTTCGGCTGGATGCGCCCGGCCCCGGCCGCGGCGGCGCCGGGCTCGGACCTGGTCGAGGTGCTGCTGGCCGACCACCGCCGGTTCGAGCAGCTGCTGCGCGACCTGCGCAACACCGAAGGGGATCGCCCGGCCTTGGTGGCGGAGCTGGCGTCCCTGCTGGTCGCCCACGCGACGGCGACCGAGCGGATCGTCCGCCCGGCCTCGCCCGGCGAACCGTTCGGCGACGATCTGCTGGCGGTCCTGGACGGCGACGACTTCGAAAAGGCGTTGCTGCGCTTGGAGAACCTCGTGGACGCCCACGTCCGCGGCGAGGAACGCGGGCTGCTGAACGAACTCCGCCGGACGACGTCCACTTCGGACCGGACAGGCCTCGGCCGCGCGTTCGTCGCGGAGCGCCGCCGCCAGCTGGATCTG
>DASYLM010000308.1:0-16667 GCA_036009565.1 Pseudonocardia sp.
CTGACCGCCGCCCTGGCCAGCTCGTCAGCCCGGCACAGCGCGGCGGCCAGCACGCGGCCGTCGACCCCGCCGTCCGCCCCGCCGTCGGCCCCGTCGTCCGGCCAGCCCTCGGCGTCGGCGAGCACCTCGGCCAGCCCCCTGGGCAGCTGCGACACGATCACCCCGGAGTTGCCCCTGGCACCGCGCAGGGCGCCGCGAGCCAGCGCCGCGGCCACCTCGGCGGCGGTGTCCGCCCGTCCGGCCGGAACGGGGCGGCGAGCCAGTTCCTCGGCTGCCGCGCGCAGGGTGAGCACCAGGTTGGTCCCGGTATCCCCGTCCGCCACCGGGAACACGTTGATCCGGTCCAGCTCGGCGCGGTGGGCTTCCAGCAGGTCCACCGAAGCGTCCGCCCAGCGCCGGATGGCACTCGCGTCCAGGACCCGCAACACCCGCGCACTCTCCTTCCGGTACCTCCTGGCTCACACCAGTGTCACCGTGGACCGAGCGTCGCGAGCGTGGGGGCCGGTAGCCGGCGGAGCCGGCGGGGTGGGTATAGCGCAGGGGACGGTAGCCGGCGGAGCCGGCGGGGTGGGTATCCCCCAGTGCTTTTGGTCGCCCCGGTTTGGTCACCGCCGGGCGGATGGTTACCCTGGGGAGAAGCACGTCCGGTGTCCCAGCCGGGCCGCGCGCCCACTGAGGGTGCAATCCGATCTACCTGAGGAGTTATCGACGTGGCTGCCGTCTGCGACGTCTGTGGCAAGGGTCCCGGCTTCGGCATGTCCGTGTCGCACTCACACCGCCGCACCCACCGCCGCTGGAACCCGAACATCCAGACCGTGCGGACCAGCGTGAACGGTGGTTCCCGCCGCCGGCTGAACGTGTGCACCTCCTGCCTCAAGGCAGGCAAGGTCGCCCGCGCCTGATCGCGTACCGCTTCTGACCCGCCGCGCCGATCCGGTGCGGCGGGTCATTTGTGTGCGCGCCCTGTTGCCGATCCGACAGCTACCGCCGCGGCCCGAGCGAAACCGTGCCCGCGGGCTGTCCGGGGCCAGCGCGGCCGGGTTCAGCGCCCCGGGTTGGTTCGCGACCGTGTGACTCTTCGCTCACATTTTGGCCCGGACTGTGAGCCATCGCGCACAGTCCCGCACCCCAACTGCCTCCGGACCGCCGCCGCGACGGGGACGGTCAGGGCAGCTTCCAGTCGACCGGCTCGGAGCCGCCCGCCTCGAGCAGGTCGTTGACCCGGCTGAACGGGCGCGAGCCGAAGAAGCCGCGGTCGGCCGACATGGGGCTCGGGTGCGCGGACTCGATACACGGCACACCCGCGCCCAGCGCCGGCCGCAGCGTCCGCGCGTCCCGGCCCCAGAGGATCGCCACCAGCGGGGTCGGGCGGGCGACGAGCGCCCGGATGGCCTGGTCGGTGATCTGTTCCCAGCCTTTGCCCCGGTGTGACGCCGGCTGCCCCGGCTGCACCGTGAGCACCCGGTTGAGCAGGAGCACACCGCGCTCGGTCCACGGCGTCAGGTCCCCGGACGACGGCATCGGATGCCCCAGGTCCTCGCCGTACTCCCGGAAGATGTTCATCAGGCTGCGCGGCAGTGGGCGGGTCTCCGGGGACACCGAGAAGGACAGCCCCACCGGGTGGCCGGGCGTCGGGTACGGGTCCTGCCCGACGATGAGCACCCGGACGGCGTCGAACGGCTGTTGGAACGCGCGCAGCACGTTCGGCCCGGCGGGCAGGTACCGGCGGCCGGCGGCGATCTCCGAGCGCAGGAAGGCGCCCATCGCGGTCACCTCGTCGGCAACCGGGGCCAGCGCCGTCGCCCAGCCGGCCTCGACGACCTCGTCCAGCGGCTTCGCGCTCACAGTCGGACCGGTCGACGGGCCAGCTGGCCGGCGGCAGCGCGGGACGGGCCTGGTTCGAGCGTGGAGACGAGCACGGCAGGACACTATCGAGCACCGCGGACCCGGCGGCGCTCAGCCCAGCGGCTTGCCGAAGTACCTGCTGCCCGACTTGTCCCGGTAGTGCCCGAAGCCGGCGATCGGCTGGTAACCGGCCGAGCGGTACAGCTCGATGGCCTCCGGCTGGCGGGTCCCGGTCTCCAGCACCAGCCGTCGGGCGCCGGCCTCGGCGGCGGTGCGCTCCAGCTCGGTCAGCAGCCGGCGGGCGAAGCCCCTGCCGCGCACCGCCGCGACCACGTACATCCGCTTGAGCTCGGCGTCGGTGGCCGGCAGTCCCGGCCCGGCGGCGCGCAGCCGCCACCCGCCGCAGGTCACCGGCGCCCTGTCGAGGTAGCCGACCAGGAAGAGCCCGGACGGCGGGGCGAACTCGGCGGGCTGCACCGGGGTGGCGTCCACGCCCCCGTAGCGTTCGACGTACACCTGCTGCACGGCGGCGACCAGCGCCACGGCGTCCGGGTGCCCGTAGTCGACGACGCGCACGTCCAACGGCGCCGTACCGATCACCCGTCCAACCGCCGCAGCGCGGTCCGGAACGTCTTGCCGCGCTCGACGTAGGAGTCCACCGCGTACTTGAAGGCCCCCTCCGGCACCTCGTAGTCCTCCCGGATCCGGGCCGGCACGCCGAGCGCCATCCGCCGCGACGGCACGTGCGAGTGGGGCGAGACCACCGCGCCGGCGGCCACCACGGCGCCCTCGTCGACCCGGGAGCCGTTGAGCACCACCGAGCCGGAGGAGATCAGGCAGCGGTCGGCGATCGTGGCCGCTTCGATGTGCACGTTGTGCCCGATGGTGCACTCGTTGCCGATCACGGTGAACTGCCGGCTGGTGGTGTGCACGATGGTGCCGTCCTGCACGCTGGTGCGCTCGCCGATCAGGATGCGGCCGTGGTCCCCGCGCAGCACCGTCGTCGGCCAGACCGTGGAGAACGCCCCGATGGTGACGTCGCCGATGACCACCGCGTCGGGGTGGATGTAGGCGTCGGGGTGGATGTCCGGTTCAAGCTCACCGAGCGCGTAGATGGGCACCCGCCGAGCCTAGATCGTGCCCGAACGGCGGGTGCGTCAGGCGTAGCAGGTCAGCGGCTTGCCCCCGTTGTAGGCGACCATCTCCGAGAACACCGTGATCACGTCGAGCTGACCGCCGAGCGGGGTGCCGTCCCGCTCCGCGGTCAGATCAGCGTAGGCCCGGTGCAGGTTGCCGACGATGCGCTCCGCGTCCAGCAGGTCGGCGTAGCCACCCAGGTCGACCTCGCGGGCCGCCTCCAGCGGGGTCAGCCCGGCCGCCGTGCCCTCGCGCGCGGTGTCCTGGACGAACCGCAGGTAGCCGAGCACGTCGTCGATCAGCTCCGGGCCGGCGACCCCGCCGTGGCCGGGCACGATCGTCTGGGCACCGAGCGGCTCGAGCACCGAGGTGAGCACCTCGATCGCGCCGGCCACCGAGCCCATCAGCAGGAACGGGGTGCCACCGTTGAACAGCAGATCGCCGCAGAACAGCACGGAACGCTCCGGCAGCCAGATGATCGAGTCGTTCGTGGTGTGCGCCGGGGCCCCGACGTGACGGACCTCGCAGCGCAGGTCGTCCGACCACACCGTCACGCCCTCGGTGAAGGTCAGGAACGGCGGCTCGAGCGGCAGGTCCCCCCAGTCGACCGGGGTCCAGAACGGCAGTGGCCGCGGCGGGCCGAAACCCAGCATCTCGGTCCGCGTCGACTCGTGGGCGACGATGGTCGCGCCGTCGAACAGAGCGTTGCCGAAGGTGTGGTCGCCGTGGTGGTGAGTGTTGATCAACGTGCGCACCGGGCGGTCGGTCACCGAGGCGATCGCCTCCAGGTACGCCCGGGTCCGCCGCTCGGTGGAGCAGCTGTCGATGCTGACCACGCCGCGCGACCCGGCCAGGAAACCGGTGTTGTTGATCCACCAGCTGCCGTCCGGCTGGATGTAGGCGTAGACCCCGTCACTGACCTCGACGACGCCGGGCTCGCCGAGGTGCGCGGCGGCTACCGGTGATGAGCTCATGTCGTCAGCCTAGAACCCGGCCCGGTGCCGTGAGTGGCGATGGTCGGCATAGCGACCATCGCCACTCACCGGGCTAGTCGATCAGCTCGTAGGCCGGCAGGGTCAGGAAGTCGACGAAGTCGTCCGCGAGCGCGACCTGCTCGAACACCGTCCGCGCCTGCTCCCAGCGCCCCGAGGCGAAGGCCTCGTCACCCACCGCGTCGCTGATCTTCGCCAGCTCCTCCTCGATCACCGTGCGGACCAGCTGCTCGGTGACCGTGGTGCCGTCGGCCAGCCGGACCGACCCGTGCACCCACTGCCACACCTGCGAGCGGGAGATCTCGGCGGTGGCGGCGTCCTCCATCAGGTTGTTGATCCCCGCCGCGCCGTTGCCGCGCAGCCAGGACTCGATGTACTGCAGCCCGACGCTGATGCCGTTGCGCAGCCCGGCCTCGGTGGCCTCTCCCGGGGTGGCCGCCACGTCGAGCAGCTCGGCGGCGGTGACCTTGACGTCGTCGCGGCTGCGGTCCAGCTGGTTCGACCGGTCGCCGAGCACCCCGTCGAAGATCTCGCGGCAGATCGGCACCAGGTCCGGGTGGGCGACCCAGGAGCCGTCGTAGCCGGCCTCGGCCTCCCGCTTCTTGTCCTCCCGGACCTTGGCCATCGCCTTCTCGTTGACCTCCGGGTCACGCCGGCTGGGGATGAACGCGGCCATGCCGCCGACCGCGAAGGCGCCGCGCCGGTGGCAGGTGGACACCAGCAGTTCGGTGTAGGCGCGCATGAACGGCGCGGTCATGGTCACCGCGTTGCGGTCCGGCAGCACGAAGGCCGGCCCGGCGTCGCGGAAGTACTTGATCAGGGAGAACAGGTAGTCCCAACGGCCGGCGTTCAGGCCGGAGATGTGGTCGCGCAGCTCGTAGAGGATCTCCTCCATCTCGAAAGCGGCGGTGATCGTCTCGATCAGCACGGTGGCCCGGACCGACCCGTGCGGCACGCCGCGCTCCTGCTGGGCGAAGGTGAACACGTCGTTCCACAGCCGCGCCTCGCGGTGGCTCTCCAACTTCGGCAGGTAGAAGTAGGGCACCGACGGGTTGTGGAAGAAGTACAGCCCGAAGTCGACGAGCGCGCCGGCCACCGGCTCGCCGTCCACGACGAGGTGACGCTCGTCCAGATGCCAGCCCCTCGGCCGCACCACCACGGTGGGCAGGTCGGTGGCGGTGACCCGGTACTCCTTGCCCTCCGGGCTGGTGAACTCGACCTTGCCGGTGCGCGCGTCCAGCAGGTTGATCTGGCCGGCGACCACGTTGTGCCAGGTGGGCGTGCTGGCGTCCTCGAAGTCGGCCAGCCACACCTTGGCGCCGGAGTTCAGCGCATTGATCGTCATCTTCCGCTCGGTGGGGCCGGTCATCTCCACCCGCCGGTCCACCAGTGCGGGCGGTGCCTGGGCAACCCGCCATTCGCCAGCCCGAATTTCCGCGGTTTCTTCGGAGAAATCCAGCCGGCCGGTACGGGCGACCTCCGCGCGGCGTTCAGCGCGGGCGGCGAGCAGGGTGCGGCGGGTCGGCTCGAACTTCCGGTGCAGCGCGGCGACGAACTCGAGCGCCGCCGCGGTGAGCACCTCATCCTGGCGGTCCACCGGATAGGCGTTGATCTCGATCGACGATGTCTGGGAGCCCATGCGGCGAGGGTACTTTCTACAAAGTGGACACGCCATTCCACGATACGGAAACTTATGGCCACCCTTTCGTGGAAGCACGAAGCCCCCGAAAGGACGACGTTGCGTTGCTGTAAAGAGCTCCGTGAAATCCCCCGTTCAGGCCATAGGGCGTCAGCAGATTCGTCTACTGCCCTTTACAGGTGACGCGCTGGCAGCCAAGAATCAATGAGTGGCCCATCCGGCGTGAGCCGGAACACCACCCGACCGGCACCCGCCGGCCGCGCCGATCCGGACACCGTCGGAGGATCCCCATCTCTGCTTCGCACTCAGGGGACGGGCCAGCCCGCCCGGCCGAGGCGGGCCTGCCCCGCATCCCTCGGCCGAGGGCTCCCCTCAGCGAATCATTTCGTCGAATCCTGCCGCGCCCGGTGCAGCCCCTCGAGATCAATCTCGACGAGGCGTTCGTCGACCTGGCCGAGGTCGCCGTGCGAACCTGCGCGGACGGCTCCTGGCAGGAGCACGCGTGCTTCCTGCTCGGCTCCGCGTCCGGCCGCTGGCAGGTGGTCCCGTTCAGCCACCCGGTCGTGTGTGACCTGATCGGACGGCTCCGCCTGCTCCCCGGCTACGAGGACAACCAGCTGCTCGACCTGATCGGCTCGAGGCAGACCGAGATCGTGGTGCTCTGGCGCGACCCCGCACTGGCGCGGATCCGCTAGCTTCCGTATCGGAGGTGTGCGATGTCGCTCAACGGCACCGCCCAGCGGGACTTCGAGCGCGCGCTGGGTGCCGCGAACGTGATCAGCGATCCGCCCCGGCTGCGCAGCTACGAGTGCGACGGGCTGACCGGGTACCGGGTGGTGCCGGCCCTGGTGCTGCTGCCGAGAACCGCCGAGCAGGTCGCCGCGGCCGTCCGGGTCTGCGCAACGCACGGCATCCCGTTCGTCGCCAGGGGCGCCGGCACCGGCCTGTCCGGCGGCGCGCTCCCGGTGGCGGACGGTGTGGTGATCAGCCTGCAGCGGCTGCGCCGGGTGCTGGAGGTCGACCCGGTGGACCGGCGCGCGGTACTCGAACCCGGCGTCACGAACCTGGACATCACCCGTGCCGCGGCGCCGTACGGGCTCTACTACGCGCCGGACCCGTCGAGCCAGCAGGTCTGCACCATCGGCGGCAACGTGGCGGAGAACTCCGGCGGCGCACACTGCCTCAAGTACGGCTTCACCACCAACCACGTGCTGGCGCTGGAGGTCGTGCTGGCCGACGGCTCGGTGGTGACCCTGGGCGGCGACAGCGGCGAGCAGCTCGGGCCCGACCTGCGTGGGGTGTTCCTCGGCTCCGAGGGCACCGTCGGCATCGCCACGAAGATCACCGTGCGGCTGCTGCGCGCCCCGGAGACGGTGCGCACGCTGCTCGCCGACTTCCCGTCCATCGAGGCCGCCGGCGAGGTGGTCAGCGACATCGTGGCGGCCGGGATCGTGCCGGCGGCGGTCGAGATGATGGACACGCTGGCCATCGAGGCCGCGGAGGAGGCGGTGCACGCCGGCTACACCCGAGGGGTGCCGGCGGCACTGGTCGTCGAGCTGGACGGGCCGGTCGAGGAATGCGCCGAGGGGTTCGACAAGGTCAAGGCGATCTGCGAGAAGCACGGCTGCACCCGGCTGCACGTGGCGGGCGACGCCGAGGAGCGCGCGGCGATCTGGCGGGGGCGCAAGTCGGCGTTCGCCGCGGTCGGGCGGATCAGCCCGGACTACTTCGTGCAGGACGGCGTGGTCCCCCGCACCCGGCTGGCCGAGGTGCTCGGCCGCATCGCCGAGATGGGTGAGCAGGCCGGGCTGCGGGTGGCGAACGTGTTCCACGCCGGCGACGGCAACCTGCACCCGCTGGTGCTCTACGACGCCGCCGCCGGTGAGACCGAACGCGGCGAGGAGCTGTCCGGCAAGATCGCCGAGCTGTGCGTCGAGCTGGGCGGCTCGCTGTCCGGCGAACACGGCATCGGCACCGACAAGGCCTGCTCGATGCCCAAGATGTACTCCGGGACCGACCTCGCGGTGATGGCCCGGGTGCGTTCCGCGTTCGACCCGGCCGGGCTGTGCAACCCGGGCAAGCTGCTGCCGACGCCGCGGCTGTGTGGCGAGGTCCCCGGCAAGTTCACCCCGCACCCGCTCGAGGAGGCCGGGGTGATCGAGCGG
This sequence comes from Pseudonocardia sp., assembly GCA_036009565.1. Classification (GTDB taxonomy): domain Bacteria; phylum Actinomycetota; class Actinomycetes; order Mycobacteriales; family Pseudonocardiaceae; genus Pseudonocardia. The sequence continues at coordinate 7,779 of DASYLM010000308.1, forward strand.
CTATGAGCTCCCTGCAGGACTCCTCCACCCGCACCGTCCGCCCCGCCGACCTGGCCGAGGCGGCCGCCGCGCTGGCCGACACCGCCGGGCGGGTGCTGGTCAGCGGCGCCGGGACCGCCGCCGACTGGGCCGGCCGCCCGGACGCGCCCGAGCTCGTGCTGGACACCACCGCGCTGACCGGGGTGCGCGCGCACAACCCCGGGGACATGACCGTCGAGGTGCGCGCCGGCACGCCGCTGCGCGAGCTGAACGGCGTACTGGCCGAGCACGGCCAACGGGTCGCGCTGGATCCGGCCAGGGTCGCCCTCGGTGCCACCGCGGGCGGCCTGATCGCCACCGCCGACGCCGGGCCGCTCGCGCTCATCTACGGGTCCATGCGCGACCTGGTGATCGGGATGACCGTGGTGCTCGCGGACGGCACGGTGGCCCGCAGCGGTGGCCATGTGATCAAGAACGTGGCCGGCTACGACCTCGCCAAGCTGGCGCACGGCTGTCACGGCACCCTCGGGCTGATCGCCGAGGTGGTACTGCGGTTGCACCCGCTGCCGGCGGCGACCCTGACGGTGCGGCTGCCCTGCTCGCTCGCCGAGGCGGCCGAGGCGGCCGCCGAGATACTGGGCGGTCCGCTGGAGCCGGCGGCGCTGGAGTGGTGCGGGGACGCGCTGCTGGTCCGGTTGGAGGGCGGCGCGGCGGCGGTGGACGCCAGGGCCGACCGGCTGATCACGCTGCTCGGCCTCGGCGCGGTACGGCTCACCGCGGCCGAGGAGGCGGCGGCGTGGGACGAGCACGCGGTGCTCGTCGCAGGCGCCGAGGGACGGCCGCCCGAGGGCACCGCGGTGCTGCGGGTCGGCGCCCGACCGTCCCGGCTGGCCGGGCTGCTCGGCGAGCTGGGCACCGAGCTGGGCGCCAGCCGGGTCACCGCGGGGCTGGCCACCGGTATCGGCACCGTGACGCTGCCGGCCGACCCGGAGACCGTCTCGCTGGCCCACGAGCGCGTGCACCGGGCCGGCGGCACCTCGACGCTGCGGGCCCGCCCGGTCGACGCGGCACTACCCGGGTGGGGCCCGGCACCCGCCGCGGTGGGCCTGCTGCGGGCCGTCCGGAACGAACTCGACCCCGGTGGCCGGCTCGGCGCCGGCCGCTTCGCACCTTGGATGTGATGCGCGTTGACCACCCCCGGCGGAACCGCCGACAGCAAGCTGCCGCAGACCGGGCCGAGCGCGTTCGACCCGCACCGGCCGCCGCCCGCCGAGCTGCTCGGCGACTGCGTGCACTGCGGCTTCTGCCTGCCGACCTGCCCCACGTATCAGCTGTGGGGCGAGGAGATGGACTCCCCGCGCGGCCGGATCTATCTGATGGACATGGCGTCGAAGGGTGAGATCGAGCTGGCCGGGGCGCTGCACGAGCACATCGACGCCTGCCTGGGCTGCATGGCCTGCGTGACGTCCTGCCCGTCCGGGGTGCAGTACGACCGGCTGCTGGAGTCGGTGCGCCCCCAGCTGGAGCGCAACGTGCCGCGCGCGCCGGCGGATCGACTGTTCCGGGGCGCGATCTTCGCGCTGTTCCCGTACCGGCGGCGGTTGCGCGCGGCGGCCGTGCCGGGGGCGCTCTACCAGCGGCTGCGCCGGGTGCCGGCGGTCGCGCGGCTGGCCGGCAAGCTGCCCGGCCGGCTCGCCGCGATGGAGTCGCTGCTGCCGCCGGTGCGGCTGCGTGAGGCGTTCGCCCGGCTGCCGGAGCGGGTCGCGGCGCGGGGGACGCGCCGCCGCCGGGTCGCCCTGCTGACCGGCTGCGTGCAGGACGTGTTCTTCCACGAGGTGAACGCGGCCACCGCCCGGGTGCTGGCCGCTGAGGGCTGCGAGGTGCTGATTCCCCGGGACCAGCGCTGCTGCGGTGCTCTGGAGCTGCACGCCGGCCGGGAGCCCAGCGCACTCGGCCGGGCCCGCCGCACGATCGAGCGGTTCGCCGAGCTGCAGGTGGACGCCGTGGTCACCAACGTGGCCGGCTGCGGCTCGTCGATGAAGGAGTACGGCCACCTGCTCGCCGACGACCCGGCCTTTGCCGATCGGGCGGCGGCGTTCAGTGCGAAGGTCCGCGACGTCAGCGAGGTGCTGGCCGAGCTGGAGCCGGCGGCCCCCCGGCACCCGATCCGGGCCCGGGTTGTCTATCACGACGCCTGCCACCTCGGGCACGCCCAAGGGGTGCGGGCACAGCCGCGCGCGGTGCTGCGCACGATCCCCGACCTGGAGCTGGTGGAGGTGCCGGAGGCCGAGCTGTGCTGCGGCTCGGCGGGCATCTACAACCTGGTCCAGCCCGAGGCGGCGGCCGAGCTCGGCCGCCGCAAGGCGGCGAACGTCCGCTCGGCCCGGCCGGACCTGGTGGTCACCGCGAACCCCGGCTGCCTGTTGCAGATCCGCAAGCACCTCGGTTCCGACTCGACCGACCCCGGGCTCGAACTGCCGCTGATGCACCCGGTGCAGCTGCTGGACGCGTCCATCCGGGGCGTGCCGTTGCCCCGGGGCCAGTCCCGCGGGTAGGGCAGGTTCAGCTCGGGGCGAAGTGGTCCCAGCCGGCGGCGCCGTCGTAGGGCCGGCCGTCCACCGTCACCCCGGACCCCTCGGCCACCGAACCGATCTCCACCCAGCCCTCCGGCAGCACGGTGCCGGCCGGGAAGGCCGCCGCCAGCGCGTGGTCCTCGCCGCCGGTGAGCACCCAGCGCCGGGCATCGGCGCCCAGCGCGGCGGCCACCTCGACCAGTCGGGACGCCAACGGCACCGCGTCGGCGCGGATATCCAGCGCCACCCCGGACGCCAGCGCCACGTGCCCGAGGTCGGCGAGCAGCCCGTCCGAGACGTCGATCATCGCGGTGGCCCCCGCGTCGGCGGCGACCGGTCCGGCGGCGTACGGCGGCGACGGCACCCGCTGCGCCCCGACCACCTCCACCGGCGAGCGGAACCCCCGCCGCAGCACGGCCAGCCCGGCAGCGGCCCAGCCGAGTCGACCGGCCAACGCGAGCAGGTCACCGGGGCGGGCACCGGAACGGGTCACCGGCTCGCGCCCGCGCAGATCACCGAGCACCGTCACCGACAGCACCACGGCGGCCCCGGACACCACGTCGCCGCCGACCACTCCGGCACCCGCCGCCGCCGCCTCCGCCCACAGACCGGCGGCCAGCCCCTCCGCCACCAGCGACAGGGTGTCCGGCGGACAGCACAGGCCGACCAACAGCGCCGTCGGCGACGCGCCCATCGCCGCGATGTCGGCCATGTTCACCGCCGCCGCCTTGCGGCCGACCTGCTCCGGCGTCGACCAGTCCAGCCGGAAGTGCACGCCCTCCACCAGCACGTCGGTACTCGCCAGCACCCGCCCGTCCGGTGCCGCCACCATCGCCGCGTCGTCGCCCGGCCCCAACAGCGTGCTGCCCGGCTGCACCCGCCCCTCGGTCACCCTCTTGATCAGCCCGAACTCACCGAGATCGGCCACCGTCCGCCGGTCCCGAGAGTCAGCGGGATCCCGGCCGCCAGCTTGGTAAGCCACAGCCCACACTCCCCTTCGTCCGATCATGTGTCCAACGCGTGACGGCGCCGCGGTACGTTGCTCTCGCTGTCGTTCCTACCCGAGAGGCGACATCACGTAGGGAAGGGGCACGTTGTGGTCCAGGCATACATCCTGATCCAGACCGAGGTCGGCAAGGCCTCCGCCGTGGCGGCGGAGATCTCCGGGCTGCCCGGAGTGCTGGCCGCGGAGGATGTCACCGGCCCCTACGACGTGATCGTGCGCGCCGAAGCGGACTCCATGGACAACCTGGGGCGCCTCGTCGTCGCCCAGGTGCAGAACGTCCCCGGCATCACCCGCACGCTGACCTGCCCCGTGGTGCATCTGTCCTGAACACTCCTGTCCCGCGGCGGCACCCGACCACGGTCGTGATCTTCGTGCTCCCGTTCCTGCTGTTGGCCGTCGCCGCCGTACTCGGTCTCGTCGCCGGCCACCGGGGTGTCGACGCCGCCCGCCCGGACGACCGCCCGCTCGCACTGCCGCCGGTGGACGCGCCGGACGCCACCTCGCCCTCGTGCACCCGGCTGCTCGCCGCACTCCCGGCCACCCTGACGGCGAGCCCGCACCCGGTGCCCCGACTGCCCCTCGCGGCGCCCGCCCCGGCCGGTGCGACGGCCTGGGCCGGCACGGCGGGCGGTGATCCGGTGGTGCTGCGCTGCGGGCTGCCCAGGCCACCCGAGCTGACCAACAGCTCAGCGCTGATCGTGATCAACGGGGTCAGCTGGCTGGACCTGTCCCAACCCGGCCGGGACACCTTCATCGCGGTGGACCGGCCGGTGTACCTGGCGGTCACGGTGCCCCGGGACCTCGGTACCGGGCCGGTGCAGACGGTCTCGGACACGGTTCGCGCCACCCTGTCTGCGAAGAACTGAGCCGGCGAGGAACTGAGCTCAGCGCAGCCCGGTGCCCCTGGCCAGCGCGGTCTCGATCAGCGTGCCGAGCAGCGCCGGGTAGTCCACCCCGGTCACCGCCCACATTCTCGGGAACATCGAGATCGGGGTGAAACCCGGCATGGTGTTCACCTCGTTGACCACCAGGCTGCCGTCCTCGAGGGCGAAGAAGTCCACCCTGGCCAGTCCCTGGCAGTCCAGCGCGGTGAACGCCGCGATGGCCAGCTCGCGGACCCGCTCGGTGGCGGCGTCGTCCAGCTTGGCGGGGATGTCGAACTCGCACACGTCGTCGAGGTACTTGGACTCGAAGTCGTAGAACTCCGGCGCCGAGCCGTCCGCACCCGAGCCGACCAGCCGGATCTCGGCCGGCAGACTGGCCCGCACCGAGCCGTCCGGGAACTCCAGCACGCCGCACTCGACCTCGCGGCCCACCACCGCCGCCTCCACCAGCACCTTCGGGTCGTGCTCCCGGGCGGTGGCGATCGCTGCCGGCAGCGCCGCCCAGCTGGCCACCTTGGTGATACCCACCGAGGAACCCGCCCTGGCCGGTTTCACGAACACCGGCAACCCCAGCCTGTCCCGCTGCGCGTCGGTCAGGGTGGCCACCCCCGGCCGCAGCACCACCACGTCGCCGACCGGCAGCCCCTCGGCCGCGAGCAGCTTCTTGGTGAACTCCTTGTCCATGGCGGCCGCACTGGCCAGCACGCCGGCGCCGACGTAGGGCGTGCCGGCCAGCTCGAGCAGCCCCTGGATGGTGCCGTCCTCGCCGTACGGGCCGTGCAGCACCGGGAACACCACGTCCACCGCGCTGAGCACCTCACCGGCCCGGCCCGGGTCCAGGCGCACCAGCCCACCCCGCGTCGGGTCGGCCGGCAGCGCGATCGCGGTACCGGTCGAGTCCACCACCGGGAGCTGACGGTTCTGGATGCTCAGCGCCTCCGGGTCGTCCCGGCCGAGCACCCAACCACCCTCCGGGGTGATGCCGACCGGCACGATCTCGAACCGCTCCCGGTCCAGGTGGCCGAGCACACTGCCGGCGGACACGCACGAGATCGCATGCTCGCTACTGCGCCCACCGAACACCACGGCGACCCGGATCCGGCGCTCTCCCCCGCTGCGCTGCTCCATGGCCGGCGAGCGTAGCCGCCGAGGGGGATCAGCCCGATGCCCAGGCCCGCTCGACCAACTCGGCGACCACCCCGACGGCCGTGTCCAGCTCGGCCCGGCTCGGCCCGGCGTAGCCGATCGACGCACCGAACACGCTGGCCGGGCCCCTGTGGTACTCCCGAAGACCGGGGATCAGCACCCCGGCGGCCTCGGCACCGGACAGCACCGCCAGCTCGGCCGCGGCCGACGGCAGGCCGATCCGCAGGTGGCCGCCGGCCGCGTCGCCGAGGACCGGGGCCCCGGTGCCGCCCAGTGCCTCGACGATCCGCCCGCGACGCTCGGTCAGCTCCGCCCGCAGCCGCCGCAGGTGCCGGGCCAGGTCGCCGTACTCGGCCAGCGCGGCGAACACCAGCTGACCGGCCGGCGACGGGCGGATCGAGGTCCGCTCCCTGGCGGCCAGCATCGCGGCGTGCAGCGCGGGCGGTGCCACCAGCCAACCGGCGCCCAGGGCCGGGGTGAGCAGCTTGCTGGTGGTGCCCAGGTAGGCGACGACGTCCGGGCCCAGCGCGGCGAGCAGCGGCAGCGGGGCCACGTCGTAGCGCAGCTCACCGTCGTAGTCGTCCTCCAGCACCACAAACCCCTCGGCCCTGGCCCGCTCCACCAGCGCCACCCGCCGGCCGGCGGACAGCCGGGAGCCGAGTGGGAACTGGTGCGCCGGGGTGCAGTAGACGGCGGCCAGCCCGGTCGGCAGCTGGTCCACCCGCAGCCCGTTCTCGTCGACCGCGGCGGGCACCACCCGCAGCCCCCTGCCGACCAGCGTCGCGGCGGCACGCTGATAGCCCGGCTCCTCCAGCGCGACCGTCGATCCGGGCGGCAGCACGGCGGCGAGCTCGTCGAGGCCGGCGGTGGTGCCCGAGGTGGCGAGCAGCTGCTCGGGGTGCGCGGCCAACCCCCGGTGCCGCAGCAGGTGCTCGACCACCGCCCGGCGGAACTCGGGGCGGCCGGCGGGCTCCGGCCCCCGGGACGGCGGCCGGTCGGCGGCGGACCGCCAGGCGCGGCGCCAGGCCGCCCGGTCCAGCACCGCCAGGCAGGGGCGGCCGGCGGTCAGGTCCAGCAGGGCGGGCGGCGGAGCGGCCGGTTCGGTCGAGGGACCGGTGCGGAGGCCACCGCCGCGCACGCCCGGCACCCCGGCCGGTGCCGCGGTGACGAAGGTGCCGGAGCCGCGCTGGCCGGCCAGCCAGCCCTCGGCCAGGAGCTGGTCGTACGCGGCGGCGGTCACCGTGCGGCTCACCCCGAGCCGGGCGGCCAGCGCGCGGGTGGAGCTCAGCCGGTCACCGACCCGCAGTGCCCCGCTGCCGGCGGCCGACCGCAGCGCGTCCGCCACCTGTACCGCCAACGGCTCCGGGCCGCTCCGGTCGAGCACAATGGGCAGGTCGTCGACCGGCACCTCGGCACCTCCACTAAGTGGCCTGCCTGAATCTTATGGGAATGGCTCTATCATGATGCCACTTGGCCGACGCATCATCGAAGCCATGAGCACCGTGTCCGAGCCAACGCGAACACCACCACGATCGGCCTCCGACCGGCCGCTGTCCCCGACCGACCGCAGCACCCCGCGCCGGCACCGCGAACGTGGCCGCCGCGATCGCGAGGAGCTGTACGCGGTGCTCGACGAGGCACTCATCTGCCATCTCGGCGTGGTCTCCGAGGGCGCGCCGATCGTCCTGCCCACCTGCTTCGGGCGCGTTGACGACGTCCTGTACCTGCACGGATCGAGCGGTGCCGCCAGCCTGCGGACCGGGGTCGGCGCCCCGGTGTGCGTGACCGTGACGCTGTTGGACGGGCTGGTGTACGCCCGCTCGGTGTTCAGCCACTCGGCCAACTACCGCTCCGCGGTGGCGCACGGCACCGCCCGGCCGGTCACCGACCCGGCGGAGAAGCTGGCCGCGCTGCGGGCCATTGTGGAACACACCACACCCGGCTCCTGGGAGCACGCCCGCCAGCCCACGACCAAGGAGCTGGCCGCCACCGGTGTGCTCGCCCTGGACCTGGGCGAAGCCAGCTTGAAGGTCCGCACCGGGCCCCCGGGGGACGAGGACGCCGACGTCGCGACGGGGGCGGCGTGGGCCGGTGTGCTGCCGGTGCGCACGACGTTCGGCGAGCCGACACCCTGCCCGCTGCTGCCGGCGGGCGCGGCGACCCCGGCGCACGTGACCGCCCGGGCGTGACCGCGGCCTGGCTGTGGCCTGGCCGCGGCCTGAGTGCGGCCCGAGCCGACTCGGCACGCTAGGGCTCGGGCAGGTGGGCCGTCAGCGAGTAGAGCCGGGTGGTCTGGGCCGAGTTCTGGTTGTCGTCGCTGACCAGCAGCAGCCGCAGGCCGCCGTCCGGGTCCCGGCCGGTGACCGCGAGGCCCTCGATGTTGTCCAGCAGCGGGTTGACCTGCTGCTCCCGGGCGGTGGCACCGAGGGACGGGCAGTGGCCGAGGTCGGCCAGCAGTGTCTTGCGGACGAGCCGGCCGGCCCGCTGGGTCAGGTCCTGGACGGCGCCGATGTCGGAGGCCGGGCCCAGGTCGGCGAGGTAGAGCCGGATGGTGTTGCCGATGCCGGGGATGAACCCACGTTCCAGGACCAGCAGCCGGCCGTCGCCGGTGGCCCTGACCTCGGAGACGCCCAGGGCCGGGTCGACCGGGTACCCGTACTGGGCGGCGAGCCGGAAGTCGTCGGTGTCGCCGGTGCGGGTCCACGTCTGGAAGCGGACCAGGTTGCCCTGGTCGCCGGACAGCGCCGCCTCCATCGACGCCACCAGGGTGCGTCCGCCGGGTTGCAGGGTGAGGCCCTCGAACGTGAGGTTCACCGTCGCCCGGCCGGCCGGTGCGACCCGCAGCTCGTCCGGTACCGGGAGTCGGCCGAGCAGGGTGCCGTCCCTGGCGTAGCGCCGGACCGACGGCTCGGTCTCGGAGCTGACCAGTCGGGTGCCGTCCCGGTCGATGGCCAGGCCCTCGGAGTCCAGCGGCCGCCCGCTCTCGTCCGCGAGCGCCACCACGCCGGTCGGTCGGTGCGTCCGGGCGTCCAGCGTGAACAGCGACGAGCGGTCGGACAGTGCGGCGATGCCGCCGTCGGGCTCGACGTCCAGGCTGGACAGGTTGCCCACGTAGGTGCCGTCGAAGGTCGTCTTGTCCAGCGCGTCGGAGAAGCTGTCGATGCTCACCGAGGGCGAGCAGGCCCCGGCCTGCCCGCCGGCGCTCTGTCCCGCACCGGGCGCGGGAGTAGCGCCCGGACCGGTGCCCGTGCTGGTGCTTGCGCCGCAGCCGGCCAACAGCACACCGACGCCCACGATCGTC
>DASYLM010000309.1:0-7354 GCA_036009565.1 Pseudonocardia sp.
GCCCAGCTCGGCCAGGTGCATGGAGCCGAACGGCCCGGCGCCGTACTGCTCCAGGGAGACGATGCGGACGTCCGCCAGCGGCCTCACCCGTTGTCCAGGGACAGCGGCGCCGCGGCGACCGGGAACAGCGACGCCGCTCGCTCGGCGCCCCGGCGGTGCACGTAGAAGGTGCGCTTGAAGGTGAGCACCTCGACGGCGTCCTGGTTGAGCGTGCGGGTGCGGATGGTCAGCGGCGAGGCGACGAGCATCCGGCCGAACTCCGAGGAGGCACCCACCTGGGCATTGAAGTGCGCTTGGTTGGTGTTCATGGTCAGCAGGGTGAACCAGGTGTTGTCCGTCTCGGTGATGGTCCGGCCCAGCGGGTGCTGGTAGACGTCACCGGCCTCGAAGTCCTCGTAGAACCGGCCCTGCCAGCCCTGCCGCACCACCATCAGCCACTCCCTCGTCGTCGGACTCAGGTAAATGTCTGAGGTTTCATCGCCGACGTCAAGCCCGGGGGTGTGGTCAGCCCCGCGCACCGTCCTGATCGAAGAGCATGGTCTCCACGACGGCGCGGTACTCGACGAAGATCTGCCGGTACCGGGCCACCGCGCCGGGGCGGTCGCCCGCCTCCAGACACGCCAGGGTCTCCCGGTAACCGTGGGTCCACACCTGCCAGGCGTCGCTGTCCGCGGTCAGCGCGAGCAGCCGCAGGGTGCGTGCCACCACCAGGTCGACGTGGGTCTGCAGCTCCCGGTTGCCACTGGCCATGATCACGATGGTGCTGAAGTCGGCACCCGCCCCGCCGGCCGCGGTCACGTTGCCCGCGCGCAGGTTCGCCTCGAACTCCGCGAGCCGCTCCCGCAGCCGCTCCAGGTGCGACCCGGTCAGGTTGTGCACGCCCCACTCGAACCCCGCGCAGGCCAGCACGCCCATCACGTCGATGAGCTCGAGCGCGTTCTTCTGGGTCACCCGGGTCACGTGCCGGGTGCGGTTCGGCGCGATGTCGATCAGGCCCTCGGCGGCCAGCTGGGCGATCGCCTCCCGCACCGGGGTGATGCTCACACCGAGACGGGCGGCGACCTCGGCGTCCTTGATCACCGTGCCGGCCGGCAGCGCGCCGCTGACGATCTCCTCGCGCAGCTGCCGTTGCACGGCTTCACGCCGGGTCAACGGGACGACGAAGGGCATTGCACACCTCCGGTGCGGGCGCGGGTCGAGATCCGCCCGCCCGGCACCACGCTGTGCCGGGCGGACGGAAGCTGGTGGGTCAGGCGCGGGTCAGATCGGGCTCCGGGACGAACGCGAAACCCTCGTACCCGTTGGCGGCGACCTCGTCGCACCTGTCCCGGTACACCCCGACACCGCCGATGTAGGCCATCAGCACGCGGGGTTTGCCGGGCACGTTGGAGCCCATGTACCAGGACTCGGCGGTCGGGTAGAGCGTGCCGTCGCCGACCTCGATGTTGTGCGCGACCCACTCCTGCTCGGCCCGCTCCGTCGCGTCCACCGCCGGGATGCCCCGGTCCCGCAGGTGGGCGATGAGGTCGGTGACCCAGTCCACGTGCTGCTCGATGGACACCATCATGTTGCTGAACACCGACGGGCTGGTCGGCCCGGTGATGGTGAAGAGGTTCGGGAACCCCGCGACCGCGATGCCCAGGTAGGTGCGCGGCCCGTCGGCCCACCTGTCCTTCAGCGACACCCCGCCGACGCCGCGGATGTCGACCCGCGTCAGCGCGCCGGTCATCGCGTCGAACCCGGTGGCGAAGACGATCGCGTCGAACTCGTACTCGCGCTCCGAGGTCCGCACGCCGCGCTCGGTGATCTCCACCAGCGGCGTTGCGCGCAGGTCGACCAGGTGCACGTTCGGCTTGTTGAAGGTCTCGTAGTAGCCGCTGTCCAGGCAGGGCCGCTTGGTGCCGACCGGGAAGCTGCGCGGCGAGAGCGTCTCGGCCAGCTCGGGGTCGTGCACGATCGAACGGATCTTGGCCCGGATGAACTCGGCGGCGGTGTCGTTGGCCTCGGCGTCGGTCAGGGTGTCGGTGTAGGCCGCCAGGATCGACACCAGGTTGCCCCGGTTCCAGCCGTCCTGGTACTTCGCGGTGCGCTCCGCCTCGGAGACCTCGAACGCGGCCAGGGTGGGCTCCGGGATGGGCACGCCGAAGCCGGAGTGCCGCTGGCCCTCCCGCCACGCGAGGTAGTTCGCCTTCATCGCGTCGACCTCCTCGGCCGTCAGCGGGCGGTTGCCGGCCGGCATGGAGAAGTTCGGCGTGCGCTGGAAGACGGTGGTGTCGGCGGCCTGCCTGGCCATGATCGGGATGGACTGGATGCCGGACGACCCGGTGCCGATGACGCCGAGCCGCTGACCGGTGAAGTCGACGCCCTCGTGCGGCCAGTGCCCGGTGTGGTGGATCGGCCCCCGGAAGTTCGCCGCGCCGGGGATCTCCGGCGCCTTGGACACGCTCAGGCAGCCGGTGGCCATGATCACGAACTGGGCGTCGATGCGCTCCCCGGTGTCGGTCGCCACCAGCCAGCGGCGGCGCTGCTCGTCGTAGGCGGCGCTGTCCACCCTGGTGTCGAAGGTGATGCCGCCGCGCAGGTCGAACCGGTCCGCCACGTGCTCCAGGTAGCGCAGGATCTCCGGCTGGGTGGCGTACTTCTCGCTCCAGGTCCACTCCTGCTCGAGCTCCGGGGAGAAGGAGTACGAGTAGGACAGGCTCTCCACGTCGCAGCGCGCGCCCGGGTAGCGGTTCCAGTACCAGGTGCCGCCGACGCCCGCGCCGGCCTCGATCACCCGGGTCCGCAGGCCGAGCTCGCGCAGCCGGTAGAGCTGGTACAGCCCGGCCACGCCCGCGCCCACCACCACGACGTCCGCCACATCGGTGGCGTTCGACGCAGTGTGCGGAGCGTGGCCGTTCGTGGACTCGGACATGCTTCCTCCTGACCGCGGCCCGGGGTGTGGCCGCTCCGCGACGTTGCGGGCCCGCCTGCGGCGCACCTCGCGGTGTGAGCTGCAGCACGTCGAACGTAAAATGCATCCTGCAGCGCGTCAATGGATTGCCGAACAATCCTCGGGTCGGAGTAACCCGCCACTTGCCCGTGGGGATGCCCAAAGCGGAGACATCAGACATTTCAGCGGCTGGCCGGCCGATGGCTCGGTAGGCTGCCCCGGTGCCCTTGCCACCAGCACCCGAACGGGCCGCCGCCGCCCAGGCTCGACTGCAGGTGCAGCGGGTCCGCCCCGCCTACCGGCAGGTGGCCGACGAGCTGCGCAAGCAGATCGTCGCCGGCCTGCTCCCGGCCGGCCACCGGCTGCCCAACGAGGCCGAGCTGAGCCGGGCGTTCGGGGTCAGCCGCAGCACGGTGCGCGAGGCACTGCGCGTACTGACCAGCCAACACCTCATCGAGACGCTGCGCGGGGTGCGCGGCGGGTCGTTCGTGGCGGCACCCGACCCGGCCCGCATGGTCGAGGACATCGGCGGCGCGCTCGGCGTGCTGGTGATGACGCCCAGGCTCGGGCTCGACGACCTGCTGGAGGCCCGGCTGCTGCTCGAGCCGGCCGCCGCCCGGCTGGCCGCCGAGCGGGCCGATGCCGAGACGGTCGAGGCCGTGCGCGCGGCGGCCGCGGCACCCCGGGACCCGAGGGACCCCAGCGGGTTCGTGCCGCACCTGGACTTCCACACCACGATCCTGATGGCCACCGGGAACCTGATGTTCACCATGATGGGTCAGCCGGTCAGCGACGTGCTGCGCACCCGGATGGAGCGCGCCGGGGTGGAGCGCAGCGAGTGGGACCGGGTGGACGAGCACCACCTGGAGATCGCCGAGCACATCGCGCGCGGCGAAGCGGCCGCGGCGGAGCAGTCCATGCGCGAACACCTCACCGCGCTGCGCCCGCTCTACGAGCGCACCGGCCGGTGGAACACCGAGCCCGGGGCGGACTAGCGCGCCCGGTGCGGCAGGTCGGCGTGCCGCCGGGCGGACTAGCGCGCCCGGTGCGGCAGGTCGGTGTTCCACACCAGCCATGGTCGGTCCGGAACCAGGCGCCCGTCCAAGACCGGCAGTAATAGCCTTTGGCTATGGACGTGCACCTGCGGGACCTGCGCTACTTCGTCGCCGTCGCCGAGGAGCTGAGCTTCACCAGGGCGGCCAGCAACCGGCTGTTCATCGCACAGCCGACGCTGAGCAAGCAGATCCGCCAGCTGGAGCTGACCCTGCGGGTCGCGTTGTTCGAGCGGGACCGCCGCTCGGTCACCCTGACCCCGGCCGGCAGCGCACTGCTGCCCCGTGCCAGAACACTGCTGGAGCAGTGGGACGCCACCGAGCGGGAGCTGGTCGGCACCGCCGGGCGGAGCACGCTCACGGTCGGCTTCCAGACCCGCATCGGGCGGGGGTTGATCCCGATGGTCACCGCGCGGCTGGAGCGCCTGCACCCGGAGTGGAAGCTGCTGTTCCGCCAGGTGTCCTGGGCGGATCCGACGGCTGGGCTGGCCAGCGGCGAGGTGGACGTGGCGGTCGCCTGGCTGCCGTTCCCGGCCGGCACGGAGTTCAGCTGGAAGACGGTGGCCTCGGAGCAGCGCTGGGTGGCGCTGCCCGCCGGGCACCGGCTCGCGGACCGCACGGTGATCCCGTTCGACGAGCTCACCGGGGAGTCGTTCATCGCACTGCCCGCCTCGGCCGGGCCGCTGCGCGAGTTCTGGCTGGCCACCGACCAGCGGAGCACGCCGGCCCGGGTCGCGGCCGAGGCGGCCACCGCCGACGAGACCTTCGAGGCCGTCGCCTCCGGGCTCGGCGTGGTACTGCTGTCCGAGGGCAACGTCGCCATCTACCAGCGCGCCGACGTGGTGTGCCGGCCGGTGAGCGGGTTGCCGCCCAGCGACCTCGCGGTCGCCTGGCGCACCCGCGACGACCGGGACGCGGTGCGCGTGTTCGCCGCGGCCTGCGTCCGCTGCCTGTGTGACGCGCCGGCCAGCTGACCTAGCGGGGCAGCCACTCGGCGGGTGAGGAGCCCCGCGCCACCAGTACCGGGTCGTAGCCGCCGGGGGTCGCCGACATCCGGATCTGCTCGGTGACGCCCTGGTAGCGGCCCAGCGGCGTATCGGCGGTGAACACCTCGGGATCGTGGTAGGCGTGCAGCTCGCCGCGCCCGGCGGTGGCCGCCGCGTACTCCTTGTCGAACACGCCGAGGCTGAGGATCCAGAGCGCGGCCCTGGTCAGCGACACATGCACCCGGTAGCTGCCGCCGTGCTCGGCCCGCCGCATCAGTGCCTCGAGCACCCCGACGGCCAGCAGCCAGGACACGATGTAGTCGTTGACCACCAGGATCGGCGGCAGCGCGGGACGGTCACCACCGGCACCCAGACCGCCTTCGAGGTTCATCATGCCGACCAGGCTGCCGGCGGTCTGGTCGAAGCCGAGGTGATCCGCCCACGGGCCGTGCGTGCCGTTGAGCGAGGCGGTGGCGTGGACGATGCCGGGGCGGACCGCGGCCGCCTCCGCCGCGGACAGCCCGATGCGGTCCAGGAAACCGGGCCGGCGGTTGGCGTAGAACACGTCGGCGCCGGCCAGCAGCGCGCGCAGCCGCTCGGCGCCCTCCGGTGCGGTCGGGTCCAGCCGGGCGGAGCGCACGCCCACGTTCGCGCTGGCGTAGGTGAGGTCGTGCTCCAGCTCCAGCGGACGCCACAGGTTCAGCACGTCGGCGCCGTGCAGCGCGAGCGCCCGGCCCAGGCCGGCGCCGGCGATCACGTGACCCATGCCGAGCGCGCGCACCCCGGACAGCGGCGCCGGGGCGCCGGCGGCCAGCGGCTCCGGCTCGCTGTCGCCGATCCTGGTGACCTCGACCAGCGGCAGCCCGGACAGCGCCTCCCGGTAGTGCGGCTCGGCCAGCAGCTCCGGGGCGGACCGCAGCATCGGCATCACGCAGCCCGCCTCGACGCCGGCCCGCTCCAGCTCACGGCCCTGCCAGCGGCCGATCGCGGCGGCCACCGCGGCGGTGTCCTCGGGCACCCCGAGCAGCTTCTGGGCGGCCACCTTGATCTTCGGGTACGGGTTGAGCGGCATCATCCAGCGGTCGTCGGCGGTGCGGTAGAAGTTGAAGCCCAGTGCCTGGGTGACGTTCCCGGAGCCCAGCGGGTAGCCGTTGAGCAGCTCCCAGCGGCGGTCGTAGAACGGGCAGAGCCGGTGCGGGGTGGCCCGCAGGTCGACCGAGATGTCCTGCCCACCGCCGCCGCGCAGCTGCCACAGCTTGGCCACCGCCGTCGCCTTGGCGGCCAGCGCGACCGCCGAGGCGGCACCCAGGCGCAGCGTGCTGGGTACCACCGGGTCGACGCCGAGGAAGTCGATCCGGCCGCCGGAGTCACCGGGGCTCAGCCCGACGCCGTCCAGCACCTCGGCCAGCGCGGCCGGTACGTCGAACTCGTCGCCGGTGGCCGGTTGCGCCACGGCGGCCGCCACCCGCTCGGTCAGCCCGACCGCCAGCCCGGTCACGCGCCGACCCCGCTCGCGGGCCCGCCGTAACCCGAGACCGCCGCGTCGAGCAGCTCCACCGGCACCGGCAGGTGCTTGGCGCGCAGGTACTCGCCGACCGCCTTGCCGACCTGGTCGATGCGCAGGTTGGAGGATCCGCCGGTACCCAGCAGCCCACGCAGCACGAAGTGCACCGCGCGCAGCCGGGGGAACTCGTGCCGCACCACGTCCAGCTCCTTGATCTCCGGCATCAGCCGGCGAAGTTCAGCGGTGGACAGTGCGTCGCGCAACCACGGCCAGGCGCGCTCGTCCGGTGCCCAGACACCCACGTTGCAGTTGCCGCCCTTGTCCCCGCTGCGGGCATGGGCCACGGTACCCAGCGGGGCGCTGCGCACAACGCCGGACGCGGCGGCCGCCGACGGCTCCGGATGCACCGGCTGGGGGGCCAGCGCGGTCTGCTCCGGCGCCGGGACGTCGATCACCCGGTCCTCGATGACCGCCCGGTGCGCCAGCGCCGACTGCGGCAGCAGCGCACCCCAGTAGTCGATCCGGGGCCGGGCGGTGGCCCGCAGCGTGGTGGCGCCGTCGTGGAAGTAGCCCGGGATGGTCTGCAGGTACAGGCTGCCGAGGCGGCCGGCCAGGTTGTAGCGGTCCAGCGGCTCCCGGGTGCGCGCGGTGGCCATCACCCGCAGCCCGACGGTGGCGTCCCACTGCGTCTCCGGATCCTCGGCGGCGGTACCGATCCGGGTGATGTCCAGCTCGACGCCGTCCGGGGTGTCCCGGCTGAACTGGGCGCGCAGCAGCTCCACCTTGGCCGCGACGTCCGGCGCGGTCACGTAGCAGGTGTTCACCGTCTGGTAGCCGACCTGGCCGAACACCGCGACCTTGGTGGTGGGCGGCGGCGGCG
>DASYLM010000310.1:0-1923 GCA_036009565.1 Pseudonocardia sp.
GGAGAACACCGTGATGGCCGCGGTGCTGACCGGGACCGACGAGGCGACCGCGACCAAGCGAGCCCGGGCCGCCCTGGAAACCGTGGGCATCACCGGCCTGATGAACCAGTTGCCCGAGACGCTGTCCGGCGGGCAGGCACAGCGGGTGGCGGTTGCTCGCGCGTTGACCTTACGGCCCCGCTTGCTGCTGGCCGACGAGCCGACCGGCCAGCTGGACGGGGCGACCGGCCGGCACATCCTCGACGTACTGCTGGCGGCGGCCGACGAGACCGGCGCAGCTCTGGTCGTCACGACGCACGACCCCGCGGTCGGTGGCCGGCTGGACGAACAGTGGCAGATGCGCGATGGCCGGTTGCAGCTACCAGTCAGGGACGGTGTCGCGTGATCGGCCTTTGGCTCGGCGGACTACTGCGTCGCCGGGGCGGGCGGCTGCTGGCCACCGCCGCGGGAGTGTCCTTGTCCGTTGCGCTGATCGCTGCGCTCGGCGCCTTCCTGACCGCCTCGAAGGCGACGATGACGACCCGCGCGGCCTCATCCGTCGCGGTCGACTGGCAGCTAGAGGTCCAACCGGGCGGCGACGCCGCAGCAGTTCTGAACACGGTGCGCGGTACGGCGGGCGTGGGCGCGGCCGAGGCGGTCGCGTTCGGCCGGAGTACTGGGTTCGAGTCCACCGTGGGTGGCTCCACCCAGACCACCGGACCGGGCGTGGTCCTTGGTCTGCCGGCCGGATACCGCAGCGCTTTCCCCGGCGAGATCCGGCAGTTGACCGGGCGGACCGACGGGGTGCTGCTGGCGCAGCAGACCGCGGCCAACCTGCACGCGGCGCCGGGCGACTCGATCTCCATCAGCCGTCCCGGCCTGGGACCGGTGCAGGTCCGGGTGGACGGTGTGATCGATCTGCCGCAGGCGGATTCGCTGTTCCAGAAGGTCGGGGCGCCGCCGCAGTCCCAGCCGTCGGCACCGCCGGACAACGTGGTGCTGCTGACCAAGCAGACGTTCGACAAGCTGATGGCGCCGGTGCTGTCGATCGATCCCGAAGCGGTGAAGACGCAGATCCACATCCGCCGGAACAGCGTCCTGCCGCAGGATCCCGCGAGCGCCTACACCTCCGTCGTCGGTGCCGCGCACAACCTGGAGGCGGCACTCGCGGGTGCCGGACTGGTCGGCAACAACCTTGGCGCTGCTTTGGATGCGGCCCGCAGCGACGCGTCGTACGCGCAGATCTTGTTCCTCTTCCTCGGCGTGCCGGGGGCGGTGCTGGCGGCTTTGCTGACGGCGGCGCTGGCTGGTTCGGGTGCGGTACGCCGACGCCGTGAGCAGGCGTTGCTCCGGGTGCGCGGACTGCGGTCCGGGCAGGTGACCGGCCTCGCCGCGGTCGAAGCACTCCTCGTCGGTATCGGTGGCGGTGTGCTGGGCCTCGCGATCGCGGCCGTCGTCGGGCGGATGGCGTTCGGGACGGCGTCGTTCGGCGCCGGCACCGGCCCGACCCTGTTGTGGTTCGGGATCGCCTTTCTGGCCGGCCTGCTGATCGCCGGCGCGACGGTTCTGGTGCCGGTGCTGAGGGATCCCAGGACTGCGACGATCAGTGAATCCCGGCAACAGGTCGGCCGGGTGGCCACTCCGTTGTGGATGCGTCTCGGGCTGGACTTCATCCTGCTGGCCGTCTCCCTGCTCGTTTTCCGGGCATCGAGCAGCAACAACTACTCACTGGTGCTCGCCCCCGAAGGCGTACCGACCATTTCCGTGTCCTACTGGGCGTTCTTCGGTCCGGCATTGCTCTGGGTCGGTGGCGCCCTGCTCTTGTGGCGGCTCGCGTCCCTGGCTTTGACGTACGGGCGGCGACCGCTGACGCGTTTGGTGCGCCCGTTGACGGGCACGCTGGCCACCACGACTGCGGCGAGCATGTCCCGGCAGCGCCGCCCG
>DASYLM010000311.1:0-2923 GCA_036009565.1 Pseudonocardia sp.
CTGGGACGCACACGCCTGGAACCCGAACAGCGACCACGCCAAGGGCCGCGCCTGCGACCTGTTCCCCGGCGCGGCGGGGAACTTCGCCCAGGGCGCGCCGCTGTCCCAGGGCTGGCGGGTGGCGAACTGGTTCCGGACGAACGCGGCCGAACTGCACGTCAGCTACCTGATCTGGCAGGGCCGGTACTGGGACCCGAGCACCGGTGACCAGGGCGGCTGGGGCGAGCGCTACGGCGGGGGCGGGGTCTACAACGTGCGGGACGCAACCGGTGGTCACTACGACCACGTACACGTGAGCTTCGCGGAGTGATCATGGGACCGACACGCCTGCCACTGGTCGCCGGAGTGGCCATCGCCGTCCTGCTGGGCGGGATCTGGCTGATGGTCACCGGCCCCGACCACGACCTGTCGTCCGCCTGGACGCCGGATCAGGGCACGCTCAGCCCCGCCGACCGGGAAACGCTGGGCGCCGAGCCCGTTCGCCCCGGCGCGGTGCCGGCCGGCCCGGACCCGGCCGTCGACTTCGCCGACCCGCGCGCGGTGGCCAGTGCCTACGTCGTCGCCGCGTACAGCCTGCGGGACAGCGACGCCGGCACCACCAACCGCAGGGCCACCCCGTACGCGGCGCCCAGCACACCGCCCAACACGGTCGGCGTACTGGTGCTCGCGCCGCCTCCGGCCGGCCGTACCAGTGTCGTCACCGTCACCGACGTGGTCCAGGTCAACGGTGAACCGACCGACACCCGCCGGGGCTACCTGGTGGGTTACCGCACCTCGGAGCGGCCGGCCCCGGCCGGTGGACCCGCGCCCGGGGACCGCACGACCCGATACCTGTTGCTCGCCCGCCAGTTCGACGGGCGCTGGCTGGTTGCCGGTGACACCACCGACGGCCAGGTCGGCGAGCCGTGAGCCGGAAGGAGCTCTGCTCATGACCGAGTCCGAGAACCACCCCGAGGTGACCGGCAACGGCGCTACCGGCGCTGCGCAGGACCGGGGTGACCGCTCCGGCGCCGTCCGGCCGTCCGGCCGCCGACCGGTGAGCATCCTGCCCTGGGAGGCCGCCGAGCCGAGCTCCGAACAGTCCAACCGACCTGGCCGGCCGGCCCGCCGGTCACCGGTACCGCCGAGCGGGCTGCTGTCCGCACCCGCACCGGCCAACCGCACCGAAGCGGACGACCCCTTCGCCGCACTGCCGCCGTGGCTGCCGCCGGTGCGCCGCCCCGCGCCGGGCCGGCCATTCCGGCCGGGCCGGGGCACCGGGCCGGTCCGAGGCGCCGGACCGGGGCACCGCGGCGATCCCGGGCAGCGGGCGGAATCGGAACTCCGGGGCGAGCCGGGGCACCAGGGCGACCCGGATTACCCGGACGAGTTCAGCTACCGGGGCGAGCCGAGTCACCGGGACGAGTGCAGTCACCGGGGCGAGCCGGGTTACCGGGGCCCGGGTTACCGGGGCGAGCCGGGTTACCGGGGCGAGCCGGGACCGGGGCGCTCTGAGCACACCGGTGCCCATTCCGCGCCGCGGCTGCCACTCGGTCCGCCGGTCCCGCGCACACCGTCCGAATCGTGGCCGCCGCCGGGCCAGCGGCCGTCGTTCCCGCAGGCATTGGAGCCACCGGCCAGGCCGTCCGACCGGCGCACCCGCTCGGCCGACCAGGCGCCCCGGTCCGGCTGGACGTCGCTCGAGCAGCCGCCCGGGTCGGCCGAGCCCGGCGGTGCGGTGCCCCCGGCGAAAGGAACCGCGTCCTCGGCGGCCGTCGACACCGAGGTCGACGAGTCCGGACTGCCGGTGGAGCCGGTCGTCGGGCCCGAACGGCCGGGCACGCCCCACCCGACCGCCCTCCACCCGACCGCGCCCCACCCGGCCGCCTCCGAACCGACCGGTCCGGCGACCGCCGCCCCCGCACTGCCCGCGCCCGCAACCCAACCCGCAACCCCGCCACCAACGCCGGCCGCACAGGAACCGGCCCCCGCCCAGGCACCGCTCACCACCCAGGCGCCGGCCCCCGCCCAGGCACCGCTCACCGCCCAGGCACCGGTCACCAAGGTCCCGGCACTGGCCGAGCTGGAGCGGCGGCGCCGGCTCACCGCCGACGCGATCCGGCACGAGCAGATCGTCTCGCCGGACCAGGAAATACCCCGGATCGGCTGGCGGAAGGCGGTGTACTCGATCACCGGAGGCCGGGTCAACCCCGGTATCGGCGCCGCCGAGCGCGAGTGGTTGCAACTGCTCGACCGGGTCCGCCGCCCGATGTCGGGCGCCCGGCAGATCGCGGTCACCTCGATCAAAGGCGGGGTCGGCAAGACGACGGTGGCGGCCTGCCTGGGGCTGATGCTGGCCGAGTACCGGGGCGACGGGGTCGTCGCGGTGGACGCGGACCCGGACGCCGGCACTCTCGCCGACCGGCTCAGCGGAGCGGCCTCGGTCACCGTCCGGGATCTGCTCGCCAGTTTGGACAAGATCAAGTCGCTCAGCCAGCTCGGTGAGTACACCACGCTGGCCGGCCGGCTGCGGGTGCTCGCCGGTGAGCAGGACCCGGCGATGGGCGAGGCGTTCCGGTGCGAGGAGTACCAGCGGGTGTGCCGAGCGCTGGCGCGGTTCTTCGACATCGTGATCACCGACTCCGGCACCGGCCTGGTGCACTCCGCCATGCGGGGAACGCTCGAGCTGGCGGACCGGCTGATCGTGGTCGGTTCGCCGACCGTGGACGGGGCGAGCCGCGCGAGCAAGACGTTGGACTGGCTCTTGGCGCACGGCCACGAGCGGCTCGCCGAGGAAGCCGTGCTGGTGCTGTGCCAGGACCGGGGCAGCGACCGGGTGGACCGCGCCCAGCTCTACCAGCACTTCTCGGAGCGCTGCAAGGACGTCGTCGAGATCCCGGCCGACCCGCACCTGTACTCCGGCGGGCTGATCGACCCGGGTCTG
>DASYLM010000312.1:0-7755 GCA_036009565.1 Pseudonocardia sp.
TGCGGGACCGCACGCTGGCATGTCGCCGCCGGTCGATCACCAAGGTCGCGGGTGCGGCCATCACCTCGGCTGCCTCCTGCCCCGGCGGGAGCTCACCGCTCGGGTCGATGGCCGCACCGCCGTCGCTTCCCATGCGGAGCACGCTACATTACATACAGACAGCTCGGCATGTAACGGTCGGTGATCTAGTCCATGCCGAGAGGTCCGGTCGACTCACCGGCCAGGGACTGCACACCCATCCGGGTCCGTAGCTCGTAGCGTTCTTTTTCCGAGATGGGCACGGCTACTCTCGGGGAAGGTGAGCACCCCGGTCGCGGTGCTCCCGAATCGACGGGAGAGACGCCCACGGTGCCCGAGGACATCCAGCTGGCGACCCGTCCACCCGATGGACCGGAGCGCCTGCGGGCTGACTGTGCACGCTGTTTCGGGCTGTGCTGCGTGGCCCCCGCCTTCGCCGCCTCAGCCGACTTCGCCGTCGACAAAGCCGCTGGTCAGGCATGTGAGAACCTGCGGCCGGACTTCCGCTGCGGCATCCACGACAAGCTCCGGGAGCGAGGGTTCGCGGGTTGTACCGTGTTCGACTGCTTCGGCGCCGGCCAGCAGGTCGCCCAGGTCACCTTCCGGGGTGAGGACTGGCGGCAGTCGCCCGGTACCGCGGCCACGATGTTCAACTCGTTCACCGTCATGCGACAGCTGCACGAGCTTCTCTGGTACCTCACCGAGGCCCTGACCCGGCACGCCGCCAGCCAGTTGCACACTGAGCTGGGGCGCGCGCTGACCGAGACCGAGCGCCTCACCGAACAGGCTCCTGACGATCTCGTGGCACTGGACGTCGGCGCCCACCGGCAGAAGGTCAACGTCCTGCTACTGCGGGTCAGCGAGCTCGTTCGAGCCGGAGCTCCCGGCCGACGGCCCGACCGCCGAGGTGCCGACCTGATCGGGAAAGACTTCCGCGGCGCTGATCTGCGGGGCGCGAACCTGCGCGGCACCTACCTCATCGGAGCCGACCTGAGCAACGCCGACCTACGGCTCGCCGACCTCATCGGGGCCGACCTCCGGGGCGCCGACCTCAGCGGGGCCGACCTCACCGGGAGCATCTTCCTCACCCAGTTCCAGGTGAACGCGGCCCGAGGCGGCTCCGACACCGCACTGCCGCCCACACTGCGCCGCCCGCCCCACTGGTCTTCGGGGTGAGTCAGGACGCCCGGCCGTGTGAACCCGCCCGTTCCGCACCCGTTCGACGGCTAGCCTGAAGCGGGACCTGGACGTAGCGGCCGAGACGGGGCGCGGTCCACAGGGCCAGATCGTCGACCGCGGCCGGCTGGGGTGAGCATGACCGATCTCGCGGGGCCCGGCGCACTGGACGCGACGATCGCCGGTTTCATCGTCTGGCTCGCCCGCCAACACTCGCCGCTGCCGGGGCGCAGCCACAGCCCCAACACCGTGGAGCGGTTCCTGCGTTGGCAGCACACCCAACGCGACCGGGACGCCGCGCATACCGAGGACGCGTACTGCGACGAGCTCCGCCGCCGCGGCGCGAGCGACGCGGAAGTGGCCACGATCCGCGAGACGATCGGCAAGTTCCGGCGCTATCTGCTGGCCACCGACTGATTTCGCCCGCCACGCACCGTAATCGTCGATGTTGCGGAAAGTCATAATGATCACCCCTATAGGTGTGATCCTTTAACCGCTCACCCGCGATCGCGGACCGCTCATCGACTCTCCGACACATTTTCAGGGCGAGACCGTCACTCCACACCCAATGAGGTGTTGAGCACCAAAAGCAACACGGACCACATCCTCAACCGGAAGGCACGGGTTCCCCAATGCTGATGGCCACGATGCTCGCCCGAATGCCCGACCTGCGTCAGCGCGTCCAGGCCGACCATGTCCCGGACTCGGCCGGGCGTTGCCGCGAGTGCCGCGACGACACCCGGTGGCCCTGCGAGCTCTACTGGATCGCCAGCCACGCGGAAAACCTGGGATCCGGGCAGTCGCACCAGCCCGACGGATCGACACTGCCTGCGCCGCGCTCGCACCGCGCCGGATAACGCGTCCGGACGTCAACGACCCTTCCCCGCAGACAACACGACCAGCAGCATCGCCGCGGTAGCGCTGACCAGCGGTACCCACCGCCACCAACGCGGCGACAGCCAGCCAGCGGCAGCGACTCCCCAATCCCACCGCCGTACACGCGACCTGAGCGGATACCGCGCCGCCACCCGGTCCGACTTCCGGCAGGCTCCGCAACCGGCGGTCGCTCTCAGTTCCGCACAACGACCTCGAACGGATTGTCCGTGCGCAGCAACGCCGCGGGCTCGGCCTCGAGCTCGACGCCGGGCGCGCTGAACGGCACCACCCGCTCCCCCGGGGTCTTGTTCAGCAGTAGCCGGGTCACGTCCGGTCGGGAGTAGTGCCCGGCCGGGTCGGCCGCGGCCTTGGCCAGCGAGATCAGCCCGAGATCCAGGTCGGCGTAGACGATGCCCTCCGCGTCCTCCGCGAGCGGCTCGTGCATCAGCTGCCCGTCCGGCGCGAAGATCCGGGCGAACCCGCCGCCGGGCAGGAGCAACGCCCGCTTGGTGTCGTCGGTGCACAGCAGCTCGATCATCTCCGCCGACACCGTGGCGCACGGCCCCACCACGAAGCAGCTCCCCTCCACCGCGTAGATCCGGCTCGCCGCGGTGTTGACCTCCGGGCCGAGCGCGTACGCGCCGCCGCGGTAGAGCGAGAAGCTGGGCCAGGCGGCCACGTGGACCTGCTCGTCCTGGGCGTACATCGCGTACTTGGACAGTGGCTGCAGGTGCTCCCAGCAGCACAGTCCGCCGAGGCGCCCCAGTGCGGTCGGGTAGACGGACAGGTCACTGCCGTCGCCCTCGCCGAAGACGGTCCGCTCGACGTGCGTCGGCTTGAGCTTGCGGCGCCGGGCGATGGTCTCGCCGTCCGGGCCGATGATCCACTGCGCGATGTACAGGCTGCCGCCCCGGCGCTCGGACAGCCCCAGCACCACGGTCACGCCGTGCTCACGGGCGGTCGCGGCCAGCCGGTCGGCCGGTGGCGTGCCGTAGGCCAGCGAGTTGTCGTGGTAGCGCTGGAAGAACTGCAGGCCCCAGGCGGGTGAGTCCAGCCAGATGAACCAGGGGTAGCCGGGCAGCCAGGTCTCCGGGAAGGCGACGAGCGCCGCACCGTTCCCGGCCGCCTCGGCGATCAGTGCAATCGCCTTGTCGATCCCGGCGTCCAGGTCGAGGAAGGCGGGCGCGGCCTGGATCGCGGCGGCCCGGAAGCGGGGATGGTCGACGGACATTCGGGTTCCTTCCGCACGGTTGTCCGGCCAGCCTCACCGAGCGTCGCGGCGCGGGCTGGTCTGAGCGTGGCGAGTTCGTTGACTCTGCGGTGCAGCTGTCTTGCCTGGTCATCGCTCCGTCACTACGGTCGATGAATGTCGCGGGTGCTCAGCACGGCGGACGTCGAGGAGAGCGATCGCCTCGCCTACTGGACCGACGCGGTGTGCGACGCCTACGTCCAGCTGGACTGCGCCGCGCCCGCGCCGGCCCGCGACGTGGCCGGTGAGATCCGGATCGACACGCTGGCCACCCTGGAGCTGTCCCGGGTGACCGCCACCGCGCAGCGGGTGCGGCGCACCCCGTCCCTGATCGCCCGCGCCGCCGAGGACTACTTCCTGGTCAGCATCCAGACGCAGGGGGTGGGTGTGGTGCGCCAGGACGACCGGGAGGCGGTCCTGCGGCCCGGCGACTTCGCGCTGTACGACAGCACACGGCCCTACGAGCTGGAGTTCACCGACAAGTTCCAGCAGTACGTGCTCATGCTGCCCGGCCCGACGCTGCGCTCCGAACTCCGCGATACCCGGGGCCTCACCGCGCGGCCGGTGCGGGGCTCCCGCGGCGCCGGCCACCTGACCATCGAGATGATCCGGACCCTGGCGACCACACTCGGGGAGCTGGAACCGACCTCGGCCGCCGCCGTGGCGCAGAGTGTCGAGCACATCGTGGTGGCCGGCCTGAGCACGCTGGGCGGGGCCGAGCGGGCGCCGGAGCCGGAGTTGGCGGCGCGGCGCGAGGAGGTCAAAGCCTGCGCCAGAGCCCGGCTGCGCGACCCGGGTCTGACCGTGTCCACGCTGGCCGCGGCACTGCACACCTCGGTCAGCACGCTGCACCGCGCCTTCGCCGGTGAGCCGTACACGATCTCGGAGTGGATCTGGGCGCAGCGCCTCGACGGGGTCCGCGGCGATCTCTGCAACCCCGCCCTGCGCCAGCGCACCCTCACCGAGCTGGCGTTCTCCTGGGGATTTGTCGACGCGTCACACTTCAGCCGGGCATTCCGGGCCCGGTTCGGGCGCTCCCCGCGGGAGCTGCGGGCCGCCCGGTCGTAAGAGCCTGTGAGTGGTATTGGTCGCCAGGGCGGCCAATACCACTCACAGGTCTGGTCAGGGCGCGATCCGCCGCAGCAGTCGCAGTACGGTGTCCCGCTCCGCCGGGGTCAGCTCGGCGAGCAGGTCCTCGTCCACCGCCCTGGCCAGCGCCAGGGTCTGTGCCAGCCGGGCCCGACCGGCCTCGGTGGCGACCACGAGGCGGGTGCGCCGGTCGTCGGGATGCGGCTCACGCCGGACCAGGCCGTCCCGCTCGAGGTCGTCTAGCAGGGCCACCACCGCGCTCGGATCGATGCCGAGCACCTCTCCCAGCTCCCGTTGGGACCGTCCGCCGGAGTCGGCCGCCACCAGCAGGACGGTGTGGTGGCGGGTGCGCATGCCGAGCGGCTGCAGACCCCGGTTGAGCTCGCGGATCGCCTGCCCGCCCGCCCTGGCCAGCAGGTATCCCAGGCCGGTCGCCAGGTCCGGGGGCAGCTCGCCGCCGCCCGCCTCGATCCGCGCAGCTGCGATGACTCCCCCTCGAAGGCCGCTCGATTTGCCGCCGAATGCCGCCGAATGTCGCAGCGTACCTGCTTCACAATGATTGAGATGCTCAATGATTGAACATGACCACCAACGCGCGTGGTCAGGTCCGGAAGCCCGGCGAGCGGTGCCGGGCAGTCTCCAGGTGTGCTCGCATCGCGCCGGCCGCGGCATGCGGGTCGCCCCGGTGCACCGCCTCGACGATCACCGAGTGCTCGGCCCGGGTGCAGTCACCACTGCGGTTGCCGCCGTGCAGCCGGAACGCGTGCAGGTGCGCGTGCAGCCGCCGCAGGGCCTGGCGGGCGACCTCGTTGCCGGCGATCCGGGCGACCAGGTCATGCAGCCGGACGTCGTGCTCGTAGAGCGCCCGGTAGGTGCGGTAGTCCCCGCGCTCCGCCGGGGCGTCCGGGCAGCGGGCCATCTCCTCGGTCAGCTCGCGGCGGTCCACCGGGGCGACCCGCCCGGCCGCGGCTGCCGCCAGCGCGGGCTCGACGAGCAGCCGCAGCTCGTAGAGGTCGTCGAACTCGGCACGGCTGAGCAGCGGCGTCGTCGAGTACCCGCGCAGCGGCTCCTTGCTCACCAGCCCCTCCGACTCGAGCCGGGCCAGCGCCTCGCGCAACGGGGTCGCCGATACCTCCAGGGAGCGGGCCAGCTGGTCCATGTTCACCCGCGTGGACGGTGGAATGCGGCCATTCATGATCAGCGTCTTGACCGCCTCGTACACCCCGTCGGTGAGGATCTGGCGCGGCGCGGGCACGAGGCGCTCAGCACCGAGCTGACCACCCAGCGAGCCACCCAGCGAGCCACCCACCGGGGTGTCGCCGACAGGGCCGCCGATCTCGGACGCGGTCACGACAGGTCCAGGCCGTACCAGCGCACCGCCGTGCCGCCGAACACCGCCGCCTGCTCGGCCGGGGACAGCGCGGCGGTCTGGTCGCGGGCCAGCTCGACGACACCCGGGTAGTCGGCGGCCAGCAGGCACACCGGCCAGTCGGAGCCGAACATCGTCCGGGCCGGCCCGAACGCGGCGAGTACGTGCTCGGCGTAGGGCCGGATGTCCGCCGGCTTCCACCCGCTGTGGTCGGCCTCGGTGACCAGCCCGGACAGCTTCACCGCAACGTTGTCGTGGACGGCGAGCGCGAGGATGTCGGCCGACCACGGCTCGCGGCTGCCTTCGCCGATCCTCGGTTTGCCGGCGTGGTCGAGCACGAAGCGCAGCCCGGGCAGCGCGCGCACGGTGTCGGCGGCGGCCGGTAGCTGGCCGGGGACCACCAGCAGGTCGTAGACCAGCCCGGCGTCGGCGACGGCGGCCAGCCCCCGGCGCACGTCGGGCCGGCAGAGCCAGCGCGGGTCCGGCTCGCTCTGCACCCCGTGCCGGATGCCGACCAGGTGCCGCCCGCCGGGTGCGGCCGCGGCGGCGGCGAGCTGGTCGGCCACGTCGGGCGCGGTGAGGTCCACCCAGCCGACCACGCCGGCGACCACCGGGTGCGCCTCGGCGATGGCCAGGAACTCCGGGGTCTCCTCGGGCAGGTCGACGGTCTGCACCAGGACGGTGGCGTCGATGCCCGCGCCGCGCAGTGCGGGTTCGAGCTCGGCGAGGTCGAACGAGCGGCGCAGCGCCGGCAGCCCGGCCGTCCACGGCTGGTCGCGCACGGTGAGGTCCCAGACGTGGTGATGCGCGTCAACGCGAGGGGTCATCGGTCAAAACCTCCTGGTCAATGCGTTACGCTCGTTGGCCGGACGAGCCGGGGGGACGCATGGAGGCAGGTGTCGAGCGAGTCGGGCCCGCGCCTCGCCAGATCCTCACCGACAGCGTCTACGACGCCGTCAAAGCCCTGATCATGGATGATGCGGTGCCACCCGGCGCCAAGCTCAACATGGATGCGCTGGCCCGCGATCTCGCCGTCTCGCAGACCCCGATCCGGGAGGCGCTGGCCCGGCTGGAGTCCGAACGCCTGGTGCTGAAGGAACCGCTGCGCGGCTACACCTCGGCCCCGCTGTTGGACCGGCGGGCGTTCGAGGACCTCTACGAGTTCCGGCTGCACCTGGAGCCGTGGGCGGCCGGGCGGGCGGCGGAGCGCGCCGACGCAGGGTCGCGGGCGGAGCTGGCCGCCGAGCTGGCCACCGGCACCGAGGTGCCGACCAGCGGCGGCTTCCGGGAGTACCAGCCGCTCACCACCCACGACGCCCGCTTCCACGACCTGGTCATGCGGTTGGCCGGCAACTCGACGGCCCGCGCGGCGCTCGCCGACACCCACTGCCACCTGCACATCTTCCGGCTGTTCTACAGCAGCGGCACCGGTGCCACGGTGCACGCCGAGCACGGTGCGGTGGTCTCCGCGATCAGCGCCGGCCACCCGTCGGCGGCCGAGGCCGCGATGCGCGCCCATCTCGAGGCGGCCCGGGACCGGCTGCGCCCGCACGTGCACTGAGCGGACCGCCCGGATGCGCGCCGGTACCTGCGCCGAGGCCGGGTCGGGCAGGCTGTCGGCATGCCCCCACGCCGTGTCGGATCCGTCATCCGGCTGCGCCCCGAGCACGAGGCGACCTACCGCGAGCTGCACGCCGCGGTGTGGCCCGACGTGCTCGAGCAGATCGCGCGCAGCAACATCCACAACTACACGATCTTCCTGCGGGACGGCCTGCTGTTCGCCTACTTCGAGTACACCGGTACCGACTACCGGGCGGACCTGGCCGCGATGGCCGCCGACCCGCGCACCCGGGCGTGGTGGGAGCTCACCGACCCGTGCCAGCAGGCGGTGGCCAGCGCGGCCGAGGGCGAGTGGTGGGCGCCGCTCGAGGAGGTCTTCCATACAGACTGAGACACCGACCGACATGTCGACCGGCCT
>DASYLM010000313.1:0-15855 GCA_036009565.1 Pseudonocardia sp.
ACCGTCTGGGCCACCGGCAAGACCTCCCCGGTCGTCGGCGGGCTGCGCGCGCTCGCCACCCACGAACACCAGCGGTGCGGCGGGCCGGGAGTCGGCGCGGTCGGCATGTGCTTCACCGGCGGCTACGCGCTCGCGATGGCCACGGACGACCGTCTCCTCGTCCCCGTCCTGTCCCAGCCGTCGATGCCGTTGCCCATCACCCGGGCGCAACGCCACTCGATCGACATCGCACCGGACGACCTCGCGGTGGTCAAGAAGCGCTGCGCGCAGGACGGCCTGCAGGTCATCGGTCTGCGTTTCCAGGGTGATCGATTCGTGCCGGAGAGCCGCTTCGAGTTCCTGCGTCAGGAACTCGGCGATGCCTTTGTCGCCGTTGAGCTCGACAACTCCGCCGCGAACCCGGACGCGATGATGGGGCCCCATTCGGTGCTCACCGAACACCTCATCGACCAGCCCGGCCAGCCCACCCGCGTGGCGTTGGACCGCGTTCTGGACCTGCTCCGCGAACGGCTGCACCCCGCCTAGGCGCGCCAGCATGGGCATACTCGCATGGTCTTCGCGGCCAACTGTGGCAGCAAGACCAACCCGTCATCGCGGTCGTCATGATGGGACAGGACCGCTGATCGAACTCAGCCCGAAAGGCTCGTAGTCGGTTGCGCCCAGTGTGGCTTTCAACTGGGAAACACATATTCCGCAGGTGCCCCTGGTGGCACCGGGCGCAGAGTCGAAATCGCAGGCATGTTGGAGGCCGGCGAGAAGAACAATGGAATTGGTGGCGAGCGCGTCTCGGATCGGCGCTGCCCGGATCGCGTGCATCGCCGGGCCGCGGTCGTCGTCGCCTGTGACCCACTCGGCCCGCAGTGACGATGCGTGTGACCCGAGTTCGGTCACGGCCGTCGAGACCAGCGAACCAGACATCGCACCTCCGACCGCCAGAACGGCCGCAAGTTCGCGTCGCGTGGGTCCCGTCGTCCCGTCGGACCTGGCCGAAGAGAAGTCCTCAACAAAGGATTCGATTACCGGCAGGATCGTTACTATTCGGCACCCGAGGACTGTGGCGGAAACCAGTCGGTTCGCGACCAGCCGCAGCTGGGCCTGATCTGATAGCCAGCTGCCGTCCATCTTCCATATCAAGGGCGAAAGAGCGCGTGCATCGAACTCGCTGAGCGTGCGGCCCGGAGTGAGAGGGGGATAGTCAGGCATCGCGCCACTCCTCGACGAGGGGGCGGCGCAAGGCGTGTCCGCGCCGCGTGCCGCCCACTCTCAACCCTCAACCGGACTTGAGGTCAAGCGTGAGTGGCCGGCGTCATCCTCGAGCCTGGGGTGGTCGTGGTCGTGGTCGTGGTCGTGGTCGGGAGGCGGGACCGGTTGCGGTGCCGGCCCAGTGCCTCGATCACGCCGGGTAGGGGGCGAAGCCGGTGCACGGAGGCGCCTGCTGAGGCGGCCCCGTGCTGTGCGGATCACCCCACCGGGGCCGGGCGTGATCAGGGCCATTGCCGAAGATGATCTGACGGGTAATCTCGTTGATGCGATCTCCAATCGAGGAGGACCCAGGTGATCCGAACCCTCTATCCCATAGCCGTTACCGCCTCCGCCGCGGTGGTGACGATGTTCGTGGCGGCCGGTACCGCTTTCGCCGCAAAGCCGGCACCGGTGCAGGTCTCGTCGTCAGCGATGCCGATCCAGCTCGCGGACGACGACACCGGACACAACTACCACTGGCGCCTGCACAATCGCCACGCGCGCGCCGGGGAGATCATGAGAGACTACTTCGGAAGTAGCAGTTCCGCCGGCGGGCCCCAACGGATCGGGTTGCTGTGTCCGCCCGCGCCCCCGCCCGGGGTGGGTCAGTGGAGGTGCGCATACACCACGGTCCCGGCGGTACCGGCACCCTGACCGTGGACGGGCGAGCTCGCCCCTCTCGGCGAGCCGCACGCTGAGGCCCCACTTCCCGCACGGATCATGCCTGGCACCCATGGTGGCTGCCGGGGCGGCAGCGTCGCCTCATGATCGATCCGCACGCCGCGCCGCCGCGACGACCCGTGCGCTGTGACCGGGATCGGGAGGTCGGGGAGCCAGCGTCCGAGGACAGCCACCGGTTACCCTCGGTGGCCACGCTAGCGTGTGCGCGGTGACGCGGAGCGAACTCCCCCACAGGCTCGGCGCGGTGCTCAGACGGCGACGGTCGGCAATCGCCGCGACCTGTGCCGTCGTGCTCGTCGCGAGCCTGGGGATCGGTCTGCTCATCTCGGGTGGCCCGCACCCGGAGTCACCGCGGTCGAGCCCGCCGGTTGCCTCCACCGCACCGCCACCACCGCAACGCGCGGGGATCAGCCTCGACGGTTGGAAGCTGAGCATTCCCGAGGAGAACGACGACGGCGACGCGACGACGATCCAGCCGGCGGCCCTCAAAGCACCCTGGCTGAGCGCGACCCCTGACGGTGGGCTGATGTTCTGGGCGCCCGCGTCCGGGGCGACCACCAAGAACTCCGACAATCCGCGCACCGAGCTGGACAGTCTCACCAACTTCAAGGCCGGCACCGGCCCTCACACCTTGACCGCATCGGTGACGCTGCTGCAGGTGCCCCAGGACGGCGGCGGCATCATCCTCGGCCAGATCCACGGGGCCGATGACATCAGCTCGGTCCCCTTTGTGATGCTGCGCTTCCAGGACGGGCAAGTCAGGGTGGTGGTCAAGAAGAAGCAGAGCGGGAGCAGCTCGAACAAGTACCCGCTGCTGAACAACGTGGGGCTCAACAGCCGGTTCGATTTCACCATCACCGATCTGGGCAACGGCAGTCTCGCGTTCGCCGCGTCGCACGGCGGCGACACCCATCAGGTCGTGGCGCCGATCCCGGGGCCGTTCCAAGGCCAGACGGTGCGATTCCAAGCCGGGAGCTACCAACAGGCCGATGACCCAGGCGGAGCCCAGGACGGCGGGCGGGTCATTTTCCACCGCCTTGCCGAACAGCCAACTGTCCCCTCGCCGAGGGGGTAGCCAAGCCGGGCAGTCGATGGGATCGTTCCCTCGCCCACCCTGGAGGACATGTCCATGACGATCAACATTCAGCTGTTGTTGGCCATCAATGCGTTCGCCAGGTCGACGCCGTGGCTGCAGCCGCTGATGCAGTTCTATGCGACCGCGGGCGGCTTCGTCGTGTTCGCCGAGCTGATGCTCGCCGGTTGGTGGCTCGCGCGCCGGCGGCCGAACCTCGGCGCGGTGGCGGCCGCGCTCTGGACACCGGTGGGCATGCTGCTCGCGCTGGCGATCAACCAGCCGATATCGGCAATGTTCGCCGAGCGACGTCCCTACCTGATGTACCCGAACCTGGTGAGCATGGCCCAGCACAGCCTCGCGCCGGGGTTCCCCAGCGATCACGCTGTGTTGGCCGGCGCGGTGACTGCCACGCTGTTCCTGGTCAGCCGCCAGCTCGGCTGCTGGACGGCACTGGCCGCGGCTCTGATGGCGTTCGCCCGGGTCTACATCGCGGAGGCCTACCCGTCCGACGTCCTGATCGGGCTGCTGCTCGGCGCGGTGCTCAGTCTGGCCGGATACCTGGTCGTGCGCGTGGTCCTGGTGCGCCTGCTGCGGATGGCCGATCCGACGATCTTCCGGCCGCTGATCACCGCCACCCCGCGCGCCCGCCTGGCCAAGCCCTCAGCCCGAGCTGTCTGACCAGGCAACGGTGGGTACCCGTGGCCAACTCGCCAGCGGCCGCGCGCGGCCAGGTAATGATCCGGAGTCACCGGCTCGCCGAGGCTGAGAGCGATACCGAGAAACCTGGAGGCGGGACCGTCGTTCCTACATACGGGCCCTCCGCATCGTTCGCCGGGGTGACCCCTGGGCGGCGCGGGGCCCCCCGACGCCGTGGGCCGGTCGCACCCTGCGCGAACCCTCGCCGACCGAATCTTGTCCTCTGAGTTCCTGGCTCAGTCTGGAGACCGCCATGATGCGCCGTGTCGCACCGCTCCTCGTGCTCGCCGGACTGTTGGCCGGGTGCGGGCGAGCCGAGCCCGTCGTGCCGTCGGGGCCACCCCCGTTGGCGAAGTTCTCCTCCGTCGAACAGTTGAGTGCCGCGGTGACAACGCGGGAGAACGCCGACAAGACCGCGAAGATGACTATCAGCGGCGGTGTGGACGGTCAGCCCGACCAGGAGTTCTACGGGGTCGGGGTGCTGCGCCTGGACCAGGGCGGCGCGTCGATGCAGTTCGCCGAGCAGGTCCAGCGGCCCGGCGCAGCCCCGGCGGAGGTCACGCTCGTTGTCCAGCCCAGCGCGGTCTACCTCAAGCCCCCGGCCGACGCGGTGATGCCGCCGCGCAAGTCCTGGCTGCAACTGGGGCGCCACACCTCCGATCCGTTCTACCGGCGGTTCCTGCCGATGGCGGCGGCTCTGCGCATCTCCGACCCGCAGACGTTCTTCGCCCGATACGGCGATGCGGTCGCCATCACCAACTCCGCCGAGGAGGCGATCGACGGCGCCCGCGGGGTGCGCTACGACCTGCACGCCGACGTCGCCAAGGCGGCGGCCAACCAACCCGACCCCGCGATCGGCCAGGCGCTGCGCGACTCGCTCGCCGCTGGCCTGACCAGCGTGGATCTCACGATCTGGCTCGACGAGAGCCACCGCCCGCTCCGGACCCTGATCGACCAGCCCATGCCGGGCGCGACCGGCCGGTTCAAGCTGGACTCGCACTACAACACGTGGGGCAAGACCATCTACATCGGCCCGCCGGAGCCGACGCTGGTCACCCAGCAGTAGTTCCGCGGTTCGCAGCGGGCGTAGCCGCGGCCGCGGATTCTCTCAGCGGATCTCTCAGCGGATTCTCTCAGCGGACTGTCCCAGCCATCATGGTGGTGTTCGCCGCCGAGTAGGTCGGATTGCGGTGCCTCGGCTCGGTGACCGTCCGCCCGAGTTGCTGCCCTGGACAGCTGAGGCGGGTAGCGTCTCGGCATGGCCGAACAGAGCGTGAGCGAGCGGGCCCGCGAGGCTGTCCTTCAGGCGATCATCAAGGCCGCTCCGAATGCTGGCGCTAGTCCGGCCGGAATTCGTGACCTCGCCGAGGCGTACGCGCTCCTGGAGCGAGGTCTCATCCCGAACGCCGGCGTAGTGCAGAACAGGACCTGACCCGCCGCGCGCTCTGCTCGCGGACGTACGACCGGCGGCCGTGAACACGGGTCGTGGTGAGCGCCCGACCGTGCGGCGCCCACCACAGGTTCAGCTGGTTCCCGGTGCGGTCAGCTACCCGGCGTCGCGGCCGGCGGCATGAGCACGCTGTCGATGATGTAGACGGTGGCGTTGGCGGTCTGGACGTTGCCGCAGATCACGTGCGAGGTGCCGTTGATGGTGAAGTCCTCGCCGGTGCCGGAGGTCTTGAGGCTGGCGCCCTCGAGGGTCTTGAAGTCACCGGATGCGAGGTCGGCGGGGGTGATCTTCTGGCCGACCACGTGGTAGGTCAGGATCTTGGTCAGCGTCGCGTTGTCGGCGAGCACCTTGTTGAGGGTGGCCGGCGGGATCTTGGCGAAGGCGGCGTCGGCCGGGGCGAACACGGTGATGTTCTGCGCGCTGTTCAGGGTGTCGACCAGGTTGGCCTTCTTCACCGCGGTGACCAGCGTGGACAGCACTGGGTTGTGGCTGGCGGCGGTGGCGACCGGATCGGTGGCCATGCCCTGGAAGCTGCCCGGGCCGCTGGTGGGTACCGCGCCGCAGGCAGCGCCGAACTGGCTGGCCGCCTCGGTGCCGGTGGTGGCCGGTGCGGCGGCGGCCGCGGTCTGGCTGGTGCCGGGTGCGGAGCTGGGCGCCTCGCTGCTGCCGCAGGCGGTCAGACCGGCGGCGGCGATGGTGATGCTCAGTGCGGCCACGATTCGGGTGATGCGCATGGTCGGTTCCTCTCGAGGGTGGTGCTGTTCGCGGCGTCCCCTCGTCGGGGAGCCGGACGGTTACGTGGTTGTTTCGGAGCCGCGGTGGCGTCGGCTTGGTCCGGAACGGAATTAGCCCGTTCGGTAGAAGCGGCGGGAGAGTTGGGTCGGAAACCAATCCGTGAGCCCGGGGCCTCCGAATGCTGGCTGGGTACCGACGGCGAGAGGCGCAGGTGATGCGAGATCCGGTGTGGCCGCTCCGCCGCGGTGCCGAGAGACGGGACGAGCGGGACGACGCGCGCCCGGCGACGGCCGAGGACTTGCTCGCCCAGGTCGCCAAGGGGGACGAGTCGGCGTTCGAACAGCTCTACCCGCTGGTCGCCGGCCCGGTGCTGGGTGTGGTACGCCGGGTCGTGCGCGACACCGCGCAGACCGAGGAGGTCGCTCAGGAAGTGCTGGTCGAGCTGTGGCGGACCGCCCCGCGCTACGACCCGGCCAAGGGCAGCGCGCTGACCTGGGCGCTGACCCTCGCCCATCGACGCGCGGTGGACCGGGTTCGTTCGGCCCAGGCGCGCAGCGACCGTGAGCAGCGGTTCTGCGCCGAGTCCGGAGCCCGGGATTTCGACGAGGTGGCCGAGACCGTGACCACCAACCTGGAACGTGAGCAGGTTCGCCGTTGCCTGGGCTCGCTGACCACGTTGCAGCGGGAGTCCGTGGAGCTGGCCTACTACGGCGGGCGCACCTACTCCGAAGTGGCCGAACTTCTCACCACACCACTGGGCACGGTGAAGACTCGCCTGCGCGACGGGTTGATCCGGCTACGCGACTGCTTGGGAGTGGCGTGATGAGCAGCCCCGACATTCATACGCTGACCGGCGCCTACGCCCTGGACGCGCTCGACGAGCTCGAGCGCCGCCAGTTCGAGGCGCACCTGGCCCAGTGCCCGGAGTGTGCCCGCGAGGTCGGCGAGCTGCGCGCGACCGCGGCCAGACTGGGCACAGCCGCCGCCGAACAGCCCCCGGACGCGCTGCGCCGCCGGGTGCTGGCCCAGGTGGCCATCACCCGCCAGAACTCGCCGGTGGGTGGACCGGTTCCCGCGCAGCCGCGCAGTGCGACGACGGGGCGGCGTGCCGGTGCAGGTTGGGCGGTGCGGCTGACCGCGGCCGCCGCGGCCGTTGCGGCGGCCGCCGCGGTGGTGCTCGGCGTGGTCACGGTGCGTACCGCGCAGCAACGGGACGCCGCCCTGGCCGAACTCGCCCAGGCACAGGCCCAGTACGCGCCGGTGCAACAACTGGCGGCGGCGGCGGACGCACGGGGCGGGTCCGGGGTCGGGGTGCGCGGTGGCACCGCGTTCGTGCTCGCCTCCCACGAGCTGAACCAGGCCGTGCTGTTGGTGTCCGACCTGCCCGCGCCCCCGCCGGGGCACACGTACCAGGCCTGGCTCATCGGCCAGGGCCACCCACGTTCGGTGGGACTGGTGCAGCCAGCGGCGTCGAACCGGGCCGCCCCGTTGCGGTTCGGCGGCCTCTCCGGTGCGACCAAGGTCGGGTTGACCATCGAGCCGGCCGGCGGCTCGCCGCAGCCCACCACCACCCCGGTCGTGCTGTTCGACCTACCTACCTGAGCACCCCCGGGCGCGGTGGCTGACAGCCCGGGGGTCGAGACCAATCCGGCACCCCGCGCGCGACGAACCAGGCAGGTGAGCATCACCGCGACCCCGCCGGCCACCGCACCCCGCTCGGCCGGTGTGCCCGGACCCGTCGCCGCGGTGATCGAGATCGCCTCGGTCACCGCCGCGCTCGGTCTGAGCCAACTCGCCGCCGCATTGATCGCACCGGCCTCGGCGCCGTTCCAGGCGGTCGCCGACACGGTGGTCCGGTTCTCGCCGGCGGGGCTGACCGAGTTCGGGAAGTCTCTCGAGTTCCCCGCGCTCGGCATCGGCAAGGGCGTCGCGGACAAGCTGGCACTGCTGGTCAGCATCGGCGCGGTCATCCTCCTGATCGCGGTGATCGCCGGCCTTGCGTCGCGGCGCCGGCGGTTGCCGGGGCGGGTGGCGATCGCGGCACTCGGTGTGGCCGGGCTGGCGGCGGTGATCTTCTCCCCGGTGTTCGCGCCGCTGAACCTGGTGGCCCCGCTCGTCGCGCTGCTCACCGGGCTCGCCGTCTTCGGCCGGCTGCACGCACTGGCCACCCGGTCGCGGGGCCCGGTGGCGGACCGGCCCGGCGGCGTGTCCCGGCGGAGGGCGCTGCAGGCGGCCGCCGCCGTCGGGATCGGCGGGATCGGCGCAATGGTCGCCGGCTCGTCGCTCGGCGGCGGGGTCGCGCGCTCACGCAACGCGCTGCTCGGGCGGATCAGACCGACCCGACCGGCGCCCGCGTTGCCGCCCGGCGCCGACTTCGCCTCGGTCGGCTGCCCGACGTTCCTCACTCCCAACCGGGACTTCTACCGGATCGACACCGCACTGCGGATCCCCCAGGTCACCGCCGAATCCTGGTCGATGCGCATCCACGGTCTGGTCGAGCGGGAACTGCGGCTGACCTATGACGACCTGCTCGCGCGGCCACTGCTGGAGCAGACGATCACGATGACCTGCGTGTCCAACGAGGTCAACGGCAACCTGATCTCGACCGCCAACTTCACCGGCGTATCGCTGCGGGACCTGCTGCTGGAGGCCGGGGTGGCGCCCGGCGCCGAGCAGCTGTTCAGCACCAGCATCGACGGCTGGACCGCGGGCACGCCGACCGACGTGCTGCTGAGCCCGGACCGCGGCGCCCTGCTGGCCATCGGGATGAACGGTGAACCGTTGCCGCCGGAGCACGGGTTCCCGGTGCGGATGGTGGTGCCCGGGCTCTACGGCTTCGTCTCGGCCACCAAATGGCTGGCCGACCTGGAGCTGACCACCTTCGACGCGAAGCAGGCCTACTGGCTGCAACGCGGCTGGGCGCAACGGGCACCGATCAAGACCCAGTCCAGGGTCGACCGCCCCCGCCCCTTCGAGACGCTCACACCCGGCCGGGACGGCACCGTCGCCATGGCCGGGATCGCCTGGGCCCAACCGCGCGGCATCGGCAAGGTCGAGGTCCGCATCGACGAGAACGGTCCGTGGCGGCCGGCGCAACTGACGCCGCAGGTCAATCCGCGGACCTGGCGGATGTGGCGGATCGACCTCGCGCTCGCGGCGGGCAGCCACTACATCCAGTGCCGCGCCACCGACGCCACCGGCGCCACCCAGACCGCCCGGCCGGCGCCGCCCATCCCTGATGGCGCGGCCGGGTGGCCCGGCATCAGATTCGCCGTGGCCTGACTCGATGGACGCGCTCGAACCACCTGTTCTCGTTGTCGCGGCGAGCGCGGGAGCGGTACGGACCAGCGACCTACCCCGATGAGTTTCGGGCGGCGCGGTGGTCAGTACGGGGGCGAGACGTCCACGTACCGGGAGGACCGATGAGCGACAACCCGATCACCACCTGCCTGTGGTTCGACAGCGAAGCCGAAGAGGCGGCGAACTACTACCTCGGGATCTTCAAGGATTCCACGCTCGGCAATGTCACCCGCTACACCGAAGCCGGGCCGGGCCCGGCCGGCTCGGTCCTGACCGTGGAGTTCGAGCTCAACGGCCAGAAGTTCGTCGGGGTGAACGGTGGCCCGATGTTCACCTTCAGCGCGGCCATCTCGTTCCAGATCCGCTGTGCCGACCAGGGTGAGGTGGACTACTACTGGAGCAGGCTCACCGAGGGTGGCGAAGAGGTCCAGTGTGGCTGGCTGAAGGACAGGTACGGGGTGTCCTGGCAGGTCGTCCCGGACGCGCTGGTCGAGATGGTCAGCGACCCCGACCCGGTCAAGGCGGCGCGGACCACCGAGGCGATGCTCGCGATGACCAAGTTGGACATCGCGGCGCTGCGCAGGGCCTACGACGGCAGCTGAGCGACCCGCGCCGGCCGCTACCGCGGCGCGCCCTCGAGCCCGGAGGGAACCACCGCGGTGGCGGCCGGCACGGATGGCGGCGCGGACCGCGGCCGGACAGCGGCGACCAGCGGCTTGACGTAGACCTCGACGAGCCGACGCTGGCCCTCCGGTGAGTCGACCGGCAGCACCGTCGCGGGCGTGATCACCAGCGAGATGACGGTGCGCACCAGCAGTTCGGCGAGCATCTCGATGTCCTGCTCAGGCAGCTCGATCCGGCCGGCGGCCACCTCGCCGCGGATGAGCCGGGCGATCCAGCCGCGGGCCGCCGCGACGACGGTGTCGGCCTTGGTGGTCAGGTAGGGCAGGATCAGCTCGGGCTCGGTGCGCAGCAACCGGTTGAGCACCCGGTGTTCGCGCAGGAACGCCAGGCAGAACAGCAGCCCCTCGGACAGCTTGGCCTCCGAGGTGGGCTCCGCCTCGATGACCGCCTCGAGCTTGGTCAGGAAGCGACGCAGCTCGCGCATCAGCAGCGCGTTGATCAGCTGGTCCTTCTTCGGGAAGTACCGGTAGATGGTCACCCGGGACACGCCCACCCGCCGCGCCACATCGTCCATGGTGAACCGGCGCAGCCCGAAGTCCTCGGCCTGGTCGAACGCCGCCGTCAGGATCCGGGACGCGGTCTCGTCGTCCGGCGGGTCGGACGCCAGTGCATCGCGCAGTAGATCCGCAGCGCGCCCCGTGCCCCGAGCGCTGTCCCGAGCGCTGTCTCGAGCGCTGTCTTGAGCGCTGTCGGCGCCGGCCCTCCGCATGCTTCACCCTAACAAGGGTTACATCTTGACGGAATTTGTTACATACGTTTGAGTGTTGCGAAACGCACCACGCGGACGGAGCAGTCATGGCCTCGACGCCGAGCCAGCCCGACCACCACGTCGTGGTGATCGGCGCGGGGCTGAGCGGCATCGGGATGGGCATCGCGCTGCGCCGTGCCGGCCTGCTCGACTTCGTCATCCTCGAGCGGGCCGGCGACATCGGCGGCACCTGGCGGGACAACACCTACCCGGGTATCGCGGTCGATGTCCCGGCCCAGGCCTACCAGTTCAGCTTCGAGCTCAACCCGGACTGGAGCAGGGCGTTCGCCCGGGGCCCCGAGGTGAAGGCGTACCTGGACGGCGTCGCCGACCGGTACCGGGTCCGCGAGCACGTCCGGCTGCACAGCGAGGTCACCGAGCGGGTCTGGGACGACGGCGCGCACCTGTGGCGGCTCACCGTCAACGGCGACGAGGTGACCGCCCGGTTCGTGGTCAGCGCGATCGGCCCGTTCGTCGACCCGAAGCCGGTGGACATCCCCGGCGCCGAGGACTTCGCCGGCACCGTGATGTACTCCTCGCGCTGGGACCACGACGTCGACCTCGCCGGCGCCCGGGTCGCCCTCGTCGGCACCGGCGCCAGTGCGGTCCAGATCGTGCCGGAGATCGCCCGCCAGGTTGCTCGGCTCGACGTCTACCAGCGCACCCCGATCTGGGTCGGACCGAAGCTGGACCCGATCACCCCACCGGTACTGGCGGCCCTGTACCGCCGGTTCCCGGCCAGCCAACGGGTGGTCCGGACGGTAGCCACGCGGGCGGTCGAGCTGATGCTCATCGACCTCGTGGTCAACCATCACCGGGTGCCTTTCCTGACCAGGGGAGCGGCCGCCGCGATGCGGTCGATCTGGTACCGCGCCCAGGTGCCGGACCCGGAGCTGCGGGCCAGGCTGACCCCGGACTACGGGCTCGGTTGCAAACGCCCCTCGGTCTCCAACAGCTACCTCCGGACGTTCACCCGGGACAACGTGGAGCTGGTCACCGACCCCATCGAGTCGATCACTCCCAGCGGCGTGCGCACCGCCGACGGCCGCCACCGCGACGTCGACGTCCTCATCCTGGCCACCGGGTTCCGGCTGGCCAGCGACCCGGCGAACTTCCGGCGCACCCCGGTTCGCGGGCGGGACGGATTCGACCTGGCCACGTCCTACGCGGGACAGCGGCTGGCCTCCTACGAGGGCATCAGCATTCCCGAGCTGCCCAACCACTTCATGATGTTCGGCCCGTACGGCTGGGTCGGCGGCACCTGGCACCAGCTGGTGGAGAGCACCTCGGCGCACATCGTGCGGGTGATCACCGAGGCCGGTAGGCGCGGCGCCACCGCCGTCGAGGCGCGCCCGGAACCGACCCGGCGGTGGACCGAACGGATGCGTACCCGGCTGGCCGGCTCGCTGTTCAACA
Organism: Pseudonocardia sp.; assembly: GCA_036009565.1. Taxonomy (GTDB): domain Bacteria; phylum Actinomycetota; class Actinomycetes; order Mycobacteriales; family Pseudonocardiaceae; genus Pseudonocardia. The sequence continues at coordinate 12,028 of DASYLM010000313.1, forward strand.
CCAACAGCTGCGCGACGGCCAACAGCTACTACTTCGACCACCACGGTGACCTGCCGTACCTGCGTCCCACCAGCTCGGCGGCCGCGTTCCGGGCCGCGCGGGACTTCCCGCTCGACGACTACCGCTACACGTCCCTGCCCGAAGCCGCCGGCACCGCCAGCACGGCCGACGAGCTGGCCATGGTTACCAGGAGGATCAGATGACCGCCGAACAAGAGCGCGTTGTGGTGCCCAAGCGCGACGTGCGCACCCGCCGGATCGCCTTCGCCTACCCGACCGGCTCGCTGGACCGCCACTACGTACAGGGCGACCTGGTGATGAGCCACCTCGTGGCGGTGCTGTCCGGGCTGTTCCCCGAGGGTGAGGACTTCTTCATCCGTGCGGTGCGCGGGTACCGCGACCAGGTGACCGACCCGGAACTGCGGGCGCAGGTGGCGGGCTTCATCGGGCAGGAGGTCACGCACGGGCGGGAGCACCGGGCGCTCAACGACCGGCTGCGCGAGATGGGTTACCCGACCCGCATGGTCGACCGCTTCACGAACCTGTTGCTCATCCGCTCCGACCGGCTGTTCCCGCGCCGCTTCCAGCTCGCGGTCACCTCGGCACTCGAGCACTACACCGCGACCATCGCCGAACGCCTGCTGACCAGCCCGGAGGCGCAGGAGCTGCTCGGCGAGACCGAGGTCCGCTCGGTGCTGCTCTGGCACGCCCTGGAGGAGTCCGAGCACAAGGCCGTCGCGTTCGACGTCTACCGCGCGATCGGCGGCACCGAGCGGATGCGGATCGGGACGATGCGGCTGGTCAACGTGCTGTTCGTGCCGATCGTGGTGGTACTGACCGCGATCTCGCTGGCCGGCGACCGGGCCAGCTACAACCCCGTCCGGTTGCTGCGCAGCCTGGCGCGGGTGCCCCGCTCGCCGTTCGTGGGCAAGGTGGTCCGGCAGAACCTGCTCGCCTACAACAGGCCCGGCTTCCACCCGGACGACTTCGACGCCACCGCGCTGCTGGAGAGGTGGAAGGCCGAGCTGTTCGGCACGAACGGGAGCCTCGCCGACCACCTCAGGTAGTCAGCCTCCGGTGACCGAGTTGGTGCGCCGCCGCCGCGGTCCGGCGCGGTGCGGAGCGGTCCGGCGCGGTGCGCCCGGCCCGGTGCCGGCGGCCGATGTCGGATCGGAGGTAGGTTCTCGGTGTGGACGAGGATCGGGCACGGCGGGTCGCCGACACGCTCAGGGATCGCGGCATCGATGCATACCTGGAGCGGGCCGGCGTTTACCAGTTCGGGGTACGGGTGTCGCTCGGCGACGGGCGCGAAGCGATCTGGGACTCCGACGGCACCGCGACCCTGGAGGCCCAGGTGATGCGGGACGGCAACCTGGTCGGGTTCGTGCCGGTCATCGAGGGCTCGGAGAACTTCGACGAGGCCCAGGTCGTGGACGCGATCGCGCGTACCGACTACGACAAGCCGATCGCGTCGCTGCGCCCCACCGCGCCACCGCCCGGTCAACCGCTGCCGCACACCGGTGGCCTGTTCCGGCGCTTCCTGGACGGCTTCCGCTACAAGTAGCCGGCGGCCCCGTGCTGGCGCGTGCCCGCGGCTGGCGTGCTCACAGCTGGCGTGCCTGCCGCCGGCGCGGCCGGTGTGCCGCTCGGCTGGCGTGTTGCCAGGCCGGCGTGATGCCCGGCCGGTGGTGTCGTCGGGCGACGTCCGCCGCCGAGTTCAACCTCAGCCGGGATAACTTCATGATCGAACCCGGCTGCGGTTGAGTTGACCTTCATGCGGGGTCGTCGCTGGCCGCCGCGAGGAGCGGGACCAGGACGTCGCTGATCGGGGTGGGCACACCGTGGCGGGCGCCGAGGCGGCAGAGCACGCCGTTGCGGGCGTCCCACTCGAGCGTCCGGTCGGCCGCCCGGTCGAACAGGATCGACGAACCCATGTCCGGCGGCATCGCGGCCAGCCGGTCGACCATCTGCTCGGCGAACACGGTCCGCACCTCGTCGGCCGGCACCACCGGATCACCGTCGTCGGGATGGACCGTGATGCCACCGACCGCCGTGCGCCCGTACAGCGGCACCGCACCCATCCCGGCGCGCTGCGCCACCGCCGCGAACGTTGCGCCGATCGCGCCGGGGCCGACCACCGCGAGCCGCTCCCTCTGTTCGCTCATTGACGTCACCGCTCCATCGAACCGTCGGGCCCCGACCGGCCACCTGTCCGGCGGAGTTGGCCACATCACCGTGCGCTCTCTCGGATGCGGCTGCGATGATCACAGCGGACTCACAGTCACCGCATCGGAGTACTCATGAGCACCGTTGGCGCACCCCCGTCGCGGAGTCGTATCGCGGTCGCCAGCTTCATCGGCACCGCCATCGAGTTCTACGACTTCTACATCTACGGCACCGCGGCGGCGTTGGTGTTCGGAAAGTTGTTCTTCCCGTCGTTCTCCCCGACGGCGGGGGTCTTGCTCTCGCTGGCCACGTTCGCGGTGGGGTTCATCGCCCGGCCGTTGGGCGCGATCCTGTTCGGGCACTTCGGCGACCGGCTCGGTCGCAAGCGGATGCTGATCATCTCGCTGCTGGTGATGGGGCTGTCCACGGTGGCGATCGGGCTGGTGCCCTCGTTCGCGAGCATCGGGGTCGCCGCACCGGTGCTGCTCGCGGTGCTGCGGTTCCTGCAGGGGATCGGGCTGGGCGGGGAGTGGGGCGGCGCGGTTCTGCTGGCCACCGAGTACGCCCCGCCGGGCAAACGCGGGCTCTACTCGGCGTTCCCGCAGTTGGGCCCGGCGGTAGGGTTCGTGCTGGGCAACGCGCTGTTCCTGGTGCTGAACGCGACGATGAGCGCCGAGGCGTTCCAGTCCTGGGGCTGGCGGATCCCGTTCCTCGCCTCCGCCGTGCTGCTCGCGGTCGGCTACTACATCCGCATGAAGATCGCCGAGACACCGGTCTTCCAGGCCGCACTGGACGCCCACGAGCAGGCCAAGGTGCCGTTCTTCGAGCTGTGGCGCCGCCAGCCCGTGCAGCTGATCCTGGCCACCTGCTCGTTCATCCTCGCGTTCACGCTGTTCTACACGATCACCACGTTCTGCCTGTCCTACGGCACCACCACCCTGAAGCTGTCCCGCACCACCATGCTCGTCGAGGCCATCATCGCCGCCGCCGTGATGGGCGTGGCCACGCTGTGGTTCGCGGTCATGTCCGACCGGGTCGGGCGCCGCAAGCTGTGCATCGCGGCCGCGATCGTGTCCGCGATCTGGGCGTTCCCGCTGTTCTGGCTCCTGCAGACCCGCTCGCCGCTGCTGATCGGGGTGGCCATGGTGGTCGGGCTGCTCTGCTTCGCGCTGCTCTACGGGCCGATGGGCGCCTACTTCCCGGAGCTGTTCCGGGTCCGCTACCGCTACTCCGGCGCCTCGTTCGCCTACAGCGCCGCCGGCATCATCGGCGGCGGCGTCAGCCCGCTGGTCGCCACCGACGTGCTGGCCAGGACCGGCTCCACCACCGGGATCTCCTGGTACCTGATCGGGGTCGCCGTGCTCTGCCTGGTCTGCCTGCTGTTCCTCGCCGAGACCAAGGACGACGACTTCAGCGACGGCCTCGGCACCCGCCCGCTCGACGCCTGAGCGGGGCGCCCACCCGGACCGCGACCGCCGCGGCCGGCCTCACTCAGCCGGGGTGGGTGCCGTCGCTGAGCATGCCGACGCTGCGCCAACCCCAGTAGACCCGGTGGTGGGCGATCAGCCCGTCGCGGATCTCCATCACCTCGACGATGTCCATCTGTTCGCCGTCCCCGGTGGCGCGCGGGTACTCCCAGGTCAGGATCGCGCCGTCGGTCAGG
>DASYLM010000314.1:0-12381 GCA_036009565.1 Pseudonocardia sp.
GACCGAGTTGACGTTCCAGGTGGCGATCCGCATGACGTCAGGCCTCCCCGGCCAGTCGGGCGGTACCGGTGAGCGAGGCCGGGCCGCCGACCGGGCCGGTGGCCAGCTCCAGCCAGCCGTCCGAGCCGGCCGGCTCCGACCAGGACCGCAGCTCGATGCCGGCGAACGCGGGGCGGCGCAAACGGTAGCGGAACTCGGCGACCGGCGCCTCGGGCCGGTTGCGGCGGGGCAGTTCGAGCGCCAGCAGGGCCAGCAGCGGGCCGTGCACCACCAGGCCTGGATAGCCCTCGATGGCGGTGGCGTACGGCTGGTCGTAGTGGATCCGGTGCGCGTTGTAGGTCAGCGCGCTGAACCGGAACAGCAGCGCGGCGTCCGGGCTCAGCCTCAGCTCGTGCTCGGCGGCCGGCAGCTCCTCGGTGCTCTGCTGCTCGGTGCTCTGCTGCTCGGTGCTCTGCTGCTCGGTCGGCTCGGCGGGCGTGACCCGCGCCGGTGCGCCGGTGGGCTCGGCGGCAGCGGCCGGCGGGTCGGGCTGGCTGCGGTAGACGATGTCCTGCTCCTCGAGCACCGCGAGCTCGCCGTGGCGGGAGAACTCGTTGCGCACGGTCACGAAGGCCATCTCGCCGCTGCGGCCGGTCTTCACGTCGACGGACGTCACCGAGGACCGGCAGGTGATCGGCTCGTCCACCGGCAGCGGTTGGTGCTGGCGCCAGCGGGCACCGGCGAACATCCGCCGCCGGTTCGGGATCGGGGGCAGGAACCGGCCGGCGGCCGGGTGGCCGTCGGCGCCCAGCTCACGCTGCGCGGGATGCGCCAGGAACCCGAACCAGTGCCACATCGGCGGCAGCACGCCGGTCGCTGCGCCGTCGAGCGGACTGGGCTGGTCGAGCAGCGCCGCGAACGCCTCCACCGACCAGCTGCTCACCCGGTCCGACCACTCCACCGGCACCGGTGCCCAACCCGACAGGGAACTCGCCAGCTCACTCATCGCACGTCCTCACCGCACACCCACCGCACGGGTTCGGACGGTAGTCGATGGCACCGACGGCTTCGCGGGGTCACCCCGGCGGCGCCGCTATGGTGAGGATCATGGCGTCACGCGTCGTGTTGGTCGGTGGCGGGTTCTCCGGCGACCCGGACATGCTGCTGGACGACTACGTGTTCGGGCTGACCGGGCAGGAGTCGCCGAGGGTGTGCTTCCTGCCGACGGCCAGCGGCGATGCGGAGGCCTACATCGAGCGCTTCCACAGCGTGCTGGACCGCCGCTGCCGCACCTCGGTCCTGCGGCTGTTCGATCGCGACGGGACGGACCCGGCGACCACGCTGCGCGCCCAGGACGTGATCTACGTCGGGGGCGGCAACACGGCGAACATGCTCGCGGTGTGGCGGGTGCACGGAGTGGACCGGCTGCTCGTCGAGGCGTACCGCGCCGGGGTGCTGCTCTGTGGCGTCAGCGCCGGGATGATCTGCTGGTTCGAGTCCTCGCTGACCGACTCGTTCGGGCCGGTCAGGCGGCTGACCGACGGTCTGGGGCTGATCGGCGGCAGCGGCTGCCCGCACTACAACACCGAGCCCTCGCGGCGCCCCGGCTACCAGCGGGAGATCGCCGCCGGCACGCTGCCGCCGGGGTGGGCGCTGGACGACGGCGCCGCCGCGCTGTTTCACGACGGCGAACTCGTCGAGACGGTCGCCAGGACACCGGGAGCCCAGCTGTACGCGGTCGCCCGCGACGCCGCCGGCAACGCGGTGGAAACCGCCGCCCCGGCCCGCCCCCTCCCCTAGCCCCGCGCGCACGAGCCCGCGCGCACGAGCCCCACGCGCAGGCGGGCACGCGGGTAACGGGCGGGGCCACGCGGGAAACGGGCGAACGCGGGTAACGGGCGGGCACGCGGGTGACGGGCGGACGCGGGCGCGGGCGGACCGGTCGCGGGTGCGGGCGGCGGATTCCGGCTTCTCGGCCGGCGCTCCGGCGCCGAGGACCCAGACCCCGGACGGCTTGGCGGACGCGGTGCGCGCTGGCCCGCGAGCAGCGCAGTGACGGCGAGCAGGCACCTGGCCGCGGTGCGCCGCGGTCCGGTACCGGCAGCCGAGGCGGCGGTGCGGCGCTCGGCCACCGGTCCGGGTCGCGCTCCGGCCGGTCCGGGCCCGGTCGGCGCAGTCAGCAACCGAACGGCTGCCAGGCACTGCGACGCCGGGGCGGCTGATCCGCTCCGGGTGGCGCTCCTCCCGAGGGGCGCCACCCGGCACGGTCAGTCAGCCGCGGTGTCAGTCGGCCTTGGTGTCAGTCGGCCTTCGGGGCCCACGGCCGGAAGCCGGCGGCCACCGCGTCGGCCTCGGTGCGGAACCACACCTCGGCACGGGTGCGGTTGTAGTACGGCGAGGACGGGCCGTGGCTGCGCTTCCGACTCGCGTTGCCCTTGACCACGAACTCCTCGGACGGCGCGGAGCCGTCGGCACGCGGCAGCACCGAGCCGGGGAACGGCCCGGGCTCGGCCGCCGCGCTCCCGGCCGCCGCGCTCCCGGCCGCCGCGCTCTCGGCCGCACCGGTCTCTGCCGCCGCGCTGGTCGCGGGCTCGAGATCAGCGGCCTTGCGGTCCACCGGCCCGCTGGCCGCGGGGACGGAGAACAGGGCTGACTCGGCCAGGTCCTGGGCGGCCGCCTCGGTGACCACGTCTGCTTCCGGCTCGGGTTCGGCCACCGACACCGCTTCGACGTCGGGCTCGGGCACGGCCACCGACTCCGGCTCGATCTCCGGTTCAGCCACGAGCACCGCACCGTCGGACTCGGACTCCGCGACCGGCTCCAGCTCGGCCTCGACGGACGGTTCCGGCACGGCCACCGACTCCGATCCGACGGAGTCCGGCGTGTGCGCGGGCTCCGGCACAGCGGGCGGCTCCGGCACAGCGGCGGGCTCCGACACGCCGGCCGGGTCCGGCCCAGCGGCCGGCTCCGACCCGCCGACCGCCGGCTCCTTCCGGCGTAGCGTTCTGGCCGCGACCAACCCCGCGGCGACAATCAACAGGACCAGCAGCAGCAGCGGCTTGCCGGCTGGGGACTTGGCCATCGCGTTCTCCTCGTCAGCGTGCGGTATTTGTACCGCCATTCAGGTCGGGCCGTGGCGCGGGGACCCCGTTCCCCGGCTGACTCGGGGCCGGCACCGTCCGGCATGATCGGTCAGGTGCCCGGCCGCGCGACTCCTCTGAGAATGCGGCCACACGCGCTCGTGGTCCCCGAAACCGGCCTGCCGCACCAGGTGCCGGCCGGGACGGACGCGGTGGTCATCGGCGGCGGCGTGGCCGGGATCAGCGCCGCCGTCGTGCTCGCCGAGCGCGGGGTGCGGGTGACCGTCCTGGAGGCGGCCGACTTCCTCGGTGGCCGCCTCGGCGCCTGGCCGCACCAGTTGCCGGACGGCACCGAGCAGGTCGTCGAACACGGGTTCCACGCGTTCTTCCGGCAGTACTACACCTGGCGCGCGATCCTGCGCCGGGCCGACCCCGCGCTGCGCTTCCTGCACCCGGTCGGCGGTTACCCGGTGATCGCCAGGCAATGGCCGGAGGAGGACCTCACCGGCCTGCCGACCGCCCCGCCGCTGAGCCTGCTGGCACTGTTCGCCCGCTCCCCCAGCCTCGGCGTACGCGACGTGACGGGGGCGGACCGGATGCTCGCGCTCGAACTGCTGGGCTATCACGCCGAGCGCACCACGGCCGCGCTGGACGACGTCGCCGCCGCCGACTTCCTGGCCCGGCTGAACCTGTCCGAGCGGGCCAGGGTGATGCTCTTCGAGGCGTTCGCCCGGTCGTTCTTCTGCAACCCGCGCGGGATGTCGGCCGCCGAGCTGGTGGCCATGTTCCACTTCTACTTCCTCGGCAACCCGGAGGGCCTCGGCTTCGACGCCCCGGACACGGACTACCTGAGCTGCATCTGGCGGCCGCTGACCGGCTACCTGGAACGGCACGGGGCGAGCGTGCGCACCGCCAGTCCGGTGGTCTCGGTCGAGCCGGCGGCCGACCACCGCTGGCGGTTGGAGCTGGCCGGCGAGGCGATCACCACCCGGCACGTGGTGCTGGCACTGGACCCGGGCGGGCTGCGTGGACTGCTGGACCGCTCGGCCGGGCTGCGCGGGGTGGCGCCCCAGCTCGCCGCCCGGGTCGAACAGGTGCAGCTCGCCGAGCCGTTCGCGGTCAGCCGGCTCTGGCTGGACCGGGACGTCGCGCCGCACCGGGCCGTGTTCTCCGCCGTGACCGGGGAGCCCACCCTGGACTCGGTGACCTGCTACCACCGCCTGGAGCAGCCGTCGCGGGACTGGGCGGCGGCCACCGGCGGCGCGGTCCTGGAGCTGCACTCGTATGCCTGCACCGAGCCGGACGCCGAGCGGGCCACCGCCCTGATGCGCGCCGAACTGGCCGAGCTCTGGCCGGAGACCAGAGCGGCGCAGGTACGCCACCAGGTGCTGCGCCACGAGCGGACCGCGCCGGCGTTCCCACCGGGCGGGTCCGGGCGGCGCCCCCGGGTGCGCACCGACGCGCGGGGGGTGCGGCTGGCCGGCGACTTCATCGAGCTGCCGTTCTGCACCGGGCTGATGGAGCGCTCGGCGGCGTCCGGGGTGCTGGCGGCCAATGACGTGCTCGCGGAACACGGCGCGGCCGCCGAGCCGGTCACGGGGGTGCCGCAGCTCGGGCTGCTCGCCGGTCTGACCCCGTTCACCCGGCGCCGCCGGGGCGCACGCTAGAGCTGCCGGCCGGTGCGGCCCCAGGACGCTAGGCGCCGGCCAGCTCCGTGACGTGCAGCGTGTGCAGCACGTTGTTCGCGCTGTTGCGCTCGCCGAGTGCATTCGGGTGCACCGGCGCGGCCGGCGAGGTGGGCACCAGGCCCTCCACCCACTTGGTGCCGGGCAGCTTGCAGGCGTCGTGCCCGATGCTGGTCCGGTAGGTGTCCACGTACTCGGCGCCCGCGTCCTGCGCCCGCTGCTCGAGCATCGCGTTGAGCTTCTTCTCGATACCCCGGAAGTAGGCCACGTCGCCGGGGCTGAACGGGATCACCGGGAAACAGCCCGGGCCGGTGTCCGGCAGGATCGTCGGGTAACCCACGACGAGCACCTTGGCGTCCGGCGAGCGCTTGTCGATCTCGTCCAGCACGGCGGCCACCTTGGGCCCGGTGGCGTCGATCCGGTCGGCGATCTGGTCCCGGCCGCCCTGGTGGTAGTAGTCACGGCAGGCCGCACCGAACGGCTGGGTCGGCGACTTGAGCGCACAGGTCTCGATGATGTTGGCGAAACCGATGTCGTTGCCGCCGATGCCAAGGCTGACCAGGTCGGTGTGCTCGCTCAGCGCATCCAGCTCCGGCGGGTTGGTCCCGCCGGTCACGGACTGTGGCGAACTCATCTCCTTCGTCGTCGACCCGCTGCAGCTGACGTCCTTGAACGCCGAGGAGTGCAGCGCGGCGCGGACCAACGACGGGTAGTTGTGGTCGGAGCGCAGGCAACCGGCCGGCTGGCCGGTCTGGAGCGGGATGAGCGGGCCGGCGGTGTAGGAGTCGCCGAGTGCCACGTACTCCCCGGATACGTCCGATCCCGGAGCCGCGGCCGCCTGACCAGCGGTGAACACCGCGAGCCCGGCGCAGGCCACCGCCGTCATGAGCGCACGCAGTACGTGCCGAACCCGCGCAGGACGCACCGCCGCGGCCCCCTCCACCAGATCAACTTCAAACGCAGCGGAGCGTAACGGAGCGTGTTCGCCCCGGATAGGGCGGCCCCGGAATCACCCCGGACCGGGTGGTGTCGCCAGCGGTGTACGCACCGTAGTCAGGACCGTCTCGTTGCGTGAACTAACGGAACGCTGAAGTACCCGGGGGATGGATGCACATGGGTCGACGACGCTGGGCCGTCATCGCCGGGACGGTCGCCGTCGCGGCCGGGCTCCTGGCCAGCGGTCCGGTCGCCGCACAGGCGGCGGCCGCGCCATCGATCGGCCTCCTCGGCCCGACGTCGGTGTTGGACCCGCCGCCGCCCGGCTCGAACGACTGGAGCTGCAAGCCCAGCGACGAGCACCCGAACCCGGTCGTCCTGGTGCACGGGCTGTTCGCCAACCAGGCGGCCAACTGGGGCTACCTCTCCCCGATCCTGGCCAAGCACGGGTTCTGCGTGTTCTCCCTGACCTACGGCCGCAACCCGCTGGCTCCGCCGCCGCTGTCACAGGTCGGCGGCCTCCAGAAGATGGAGCAGAGCTCGCACGAGCTGGCCCGGTTCGTGGACCGGGTGCGGGACGCCACCGGAGCGGACAAGGTCGACATCGTCGGCCACTCCGAGGGCAGCCTGATGCCGGACTACTACGTGAAGTTCCTCGGCGGCGACGAGTACGTGGACCGCTACGTCGCGATGACCCCACTCTGGGACGGCACCCAGACGCTCGGGCTCGCCGAGCTCAACCACATCGCCGTGCAGTTCGGCCTCGGCCCGGCGGTGGGTGCCGTGCTCGCGCCGCTGTGCGCGTCCTGCCGGGAGTTCCTGCACGGCTCGCCGTTCCTGGCCAAGCTGAACTCCGACGGCGGCCCGTCGGTCGACGGCGTCACCTACACCACGATCATGACGAAGTACGACGAGGCGGTCGTGCCCTACACGAGCGGCCGGCTGCACGGCGACGACGTCACCAACATCGTGCTGCAGGACCACTGCCCGCAGGACCTCTCCGAGCACGTCGCGGTGGCGTTCGACCCGGTGGTCGCGCAGTACCTCGTCAACGCGCTGGACCCGGACAACGCCAGGCCGGTGCGCTGCTCCCCGGTCGGCCCGGAGCACATCCCGGGCCACGGCAACCACTGAAGTCCGTGAAGTCGTGAGTGGCCAGCTGTAATACTCAGCTAGCCACTCACGGCCGTCAGCTGGCGCGGGTGAGCAGTGGCCACAGGCCGTCGGCGCCCTCGGCGAGCACCCGGCGGGCGATCACCGCGTGCCAGTGCGCGTCGCTCCCGTCCTCTTCCCGCCAGGCCCACAGCCGGGTGGTGGCCAGCCGCAGGTCGTGTTCCAGGGTGAAGCCGATCGCGCCGTGCACCTGGTGCGCGATGCGGGCGATCACGCCGGCCGCCTCGCTGGTTCTCGCCTTGGCCACCGCGATCGCGAAGCCGGCATCCGGCCCGGCCACGTCGCCGGCGGCCGCGATCCGGGCCGCCGCCTCGGCCGCCGCCCGACCGGCCGAGACTTCCGCCGCCGCCAGCGCGAGCTGCTGCTGGATCGCCTGGAACTTGGCGATCGGGCGGCCGAACTGCACCCGCTCCCCGGCGTACCGTACGGAGCCGGCCAGCGCCCGAACGGCCGCGCCGGCGAGCAGCAGCGCGCGGGACAGCGCGGCCCGGCGGACCAGCAGCTCCCGGGTGCCCTCCGGCGCCGCGGCGCAGTCGGCCTCGGCGATCGGCAGGTCCAGCCGCACGTCGTCGCGCGGCTCACCGGCCAGGTTGGTGCCCTCGGTCAGCGCCACGCCGGCGGCGGACGGGTCCACCGACAACACCACGTCGGTGCCGTCCGGCCCGGTGGCCAGCACCGCCAGCCGAGTGGCCGCCCTGGCCCAGCCCACCCTCGTCAGCTGGCCGGACACCGAGTAGCCGCCGTCGGACTCCGCCCGCACGTCGAGCGCGGCACCGGCACCGGACACACCGGTGTCCCAGGCGACGGCCAGCACACCGGACGGCACCGCCAGCCCGGCCGAGTGCAGCAGCCAACCCGCCAGCTCGGTCTCCGCGAGCGGCACCGGCGCGGTGGCCTCCCCGGCGACCAGCAACAACGCGGCAAGATCGGCCAACGTTCCGCCGCTGCCACCGGCCTCCTCGGGCAGGCTCAGCTGCACGAGGCCGAGCTCGGTCAGCGTGGACCACAGTGGCGCCGGCAGCCCGTCGCTGACCTCTGCCGGGTGGTCGGCGAACACCGACCGGGCGGTCGCGGCGAGCTCGTCGGTCTCCGAACCGGTCGCCGCGCCGGCACCGGCGTTCATCCCGGAGTTCATCGCAGCCCCAGCCCCCTCGCCACCACGCCACGCAGGATCTCGTTCGTACCGCCGCGCAGGGTGAACCCGGGCGCGTGCAGCACCGCATCGGCCAGCAACCTGGCGAACCCGGACTCCGCGCCCGGATCCGGCGGGATCGACACCAACAGCCGGGCGGCGTCGATCACCTCGCTCTCGTAGCGGGTGCCCAGGTCCTTCACCATCGCCGCCGGCACGTCGGCCGCCACCCCGGAGCTGAGCGACGCGGCGATGCCGAGGGAGAGCCGGCGCAGCGTCCACACCCGCGACACCAGCGCACCCAGCTCGCGCAGCCCACTGGAGCCCAGGGCGGACTCGCCGGCCCGGGACAGCTCGTCGACCAGCGCGACCAGCAGCGGGAACGTGGACAGGAACCGCTCCGGGCCGCTGCGCTCGAACGCCAGCTCCGAGGTCACCTGGTGCCAGCCGGCGCCGATCTCGCCGAGCACCAGCCCGTCCGGCACGAACACCCCGTCCAGCACCACCTCGTTGAAGTGGTGCGCGCCGGTGAGCAGCCGGATCGGGTTGATCTGGATACCCGGCGAGTTCAGCTCGACCAGGAACTGGCTCAGCCCGGCGTGCCGGTTGCCGTCCTGTACCGGCTCGCTGCGGGCCAGCGCGAAGAACGCGTGCGCATGGTGCGCGCCGGAGGTCCACACCTTCGTGCCGGTCAGCTGCCAGCCGCCGTCCACCCGGGTGGCGCGGGTACGCACCGACGCCAGGTCGGACCCGGAGTCCGGCTCGCTCATCCCGATGCCGAAGTAGCACTCTCCGGCGGCGATCCGGGGCAGGTAGCGCTGCTTCTGCTCCTCGGTGCCGAAGCGCAGCAGCGACGGCCCGATCTGCCGGTCGGCGACCCAGTGCGCGGCCACCGGGGCACCCGCGGCCAGCAGCTCCTCGGTGACCACGTAGCGGTCCAGCGCGGTCCGCCCGTGCCCGCCGTACTCGGTCGGCAGCGTCATCCCCAGCCAGCCCCGAGCGCCGAGCTCGCGGCTGAACCGCTCGTCCCAGCCGGACAGCCAGACGTCACAGCGCGGGACGAACCGGCCCTCGGCGCGCGCCTTGGCCAGGAACTCCCTGACCTCGGCGCGCAACTCCTCGGTCTCCGGGGCCAGCCCCACGGAGGGCAGCGCCAGGGTCTGGGCCAGGTCCCGTTCAGCGGCGGTACTCACCCGGCGATCCTCGCACGGGCCCGCGGACGCCGCCGGACTTCGGGGCCGCCGGCCGTCACATACGAGCCGTTCTATCCCGAGCCGTCATCCACCGAGCCGTCATCCACCGAGCCGTCATCCACAGACCTGTCACCCACAGACCCACAGCGAAAGCACAGCTGACTCCGGAACCCCGGGCCCGGGCACACCGTTAGCCGGGTGAATGACCGTTGATCCCGGGGAGCCCGCCGTGACCTTTCCACCCGTGCCTCGGACCACCGCGGCCGAGCGGGCCGTGCTGCCCACCGTCGGTGTCGGCCTGCTCAGCCTCGGTTCGCTGCTCGTGCTGCTGCTGCACGTACTACCGCCGACCAACCAGATCGACCCGATGACCCGGACGATCTCGCAGTACGCGCTCGGCGCGAACGGTTGGATGTTCGACGTCGGCGTGCTGGCGCTGGCCGCCGGCTCGATGGCGATCCTCGCCGGGCTGGTCCGCGGCGGCGTGGTGCGCGCGGTCAGCGGCACGTCGGTGTTCCTCACGCTGTGGTCGGCCAGCCTGGCGGTGCTGGTCGTCTTCGAGAAGTACGACTTCGCGGCCGGTCAGCACACCGGGGCCAGCGGCATGATCCACCGGATGGCGAGCCTGGTGGCGTTCCTGAGCCTGCCGGCCGGCGCACTGCTGGCCACCCGGGGCGCCGCGCGGCGCAACCCGAGCTGGCGCGGGCCGGCGGCGTTCACCCGCTGGACCGCGATGGTGTCCTGGGCCTGTGTGTCGCTGCTGATCTACGCGGTGGCGCAGAGCTTCTTCACCGACGTGTCGTGGTGGCGGCTCTTCCCGCTGGGCGCGATGGAGCGGCTCATCGCCGGTGCCGAGATCGTCGCGGTGTTCGCGCTCGGCCACTGGGCCCGGCGGGCCGCGACGAGCCCGGCCGGGACGGGCCCGGCCGGGGTCGGCTCCGACGGGGCCGACTCAACCGGAGTCGCGGGCGACCCAGTCCGCGACGGTGGCGGCGGCGCCGCGCTCGTGCAGTGAACGCAGCGCCCGCCGGTACTCGGTGACGAAGCGCTCGTCGTCCACCAGGTCGCCGAACAGGTCCCGGTTGGCCACGAAGTCGAGCCCGTCGACCCCCTGCTCGGCGGCGTTGGCCATCAGCGAGTCCTTGAGCTGGTCCTGCACGTCGATCGGCTCGCCGGCCTCGTCGACGCCCTCCGCGTAGCGCGCCCAGGCCGCGATGGTGAGCACCGAGCGGTGGTACTCCCCGCCCTGTTCCAACTGGTGGTGCAGGACCGGGACCAGGAACTTGGGGATCCGGTCGGAGGTACCGAAGCACAACCTGGCCAGCGTGTCGGCCACCGCCGGGTTGGCGAAGCGCTCGATCAGCGTCTGCCGGTACTCCTTGAGGTCCACCCCGGGAACCGGTTGCAGCGACGGGGTGCCCTCGCGCTCCCAGTAGCCCATCAGCAGCTCGACGAAGTGCGGGTCGGCGGCGGCCTCGTGCGCGTACCGGTAGCCGGCCAGGTAGCCCAGGTAGCAGAGCACCTGGTGCCCGGCGTTGAGCAGCCGCAGCTTCATCAGCTCGTACGGCGTGACGTCGTCGACGACCTGCACGCCGACGTCCTCGAACGGCGGCCGGCCCTGGGTGAAGTGGTCCTCGAGCACCCACTGGGTGAACGGCTCGCAGACCACCGGCCAGCGGTCCTCGACGTCGAAGCGTTCGGCCAGGGTGGCCCGGTCCGAGTCGGCGGTCACCGGCGTGATCCGGTCGACCATGGAGTTCGGGAACGCCACGTTGTCCGTCATCCAGGCGCCGAGCTCGGCATCGCGCTCGGTGGCGAACGCGGTGATCATCCGCCGCGCCACGTCGCCGTTGCCCTGGATGTTGTCGCAGCTCATCACTGTGAACGGGGCCAGCCCGCGGTCGCGGCGGCGGACCAGCGCCTCGGTGATCAGCCCGAACGTGGTGGTCGGGGTCGCACCCGGGGCCAGGTCGGCCTGGATGCGCGGGTCGCGGTCGTCGAACTCCCCGGTGACCGGGTGCACGTGGTAGCCGCCCTCGGTCACGGTCAGCGAGACGATCCGGGTGCGCTCGCTGGCCATCCGCTCGACCACCGCCTCGGGGTCGTCCGGGGCGAACAGGTAGTCCATCACCGAACCGATCACCCTCGGCTCCAGCCGGCCGTCCGGGTACTTGAGCACCAACGTGTAGAGGTGGTCCTGAGCGCTCAGCGCGTCCCGCATCGCGGCGTCCGAGGGCAGCACACCGACGCCGCAGATCCCCCAGTCCAGTGCCTTGCCCTCGGCCATCAGCCGATCCAGGTACATCGCCTGGTGGGCCCGGTGGAACCCGCCGACCCCGAAGTGCACGATCGCCGTCTGTTCCGGGGAGCGGGCGTAGTCCGGCACGGGCACGGTGTCGCTGATCGAGGCAAGCGACTCGGCGTTGAGCGCGCGCATGGCCATCCTCTCGGTAGTCCCGGCAGCGGCGGCCCACCGGTGCGGGCGCCGAGGTCAGTCTGCTACCCCGGGGCCCGGTTCGTCGGCTATCTGCGCAACCGGAGCGCCGGGTGACCGCGCCGGCGGCCTCGGGAACGGGCCACGCAGTGCCCGGGCGCGCCTCGGGAACGGCGCACGCTCAGTTCCAGGGCGGCTCCGGCCGCGGCCCGGGCAGCCCCGGCCCGCCGCCGTTCCCGGCACCCGGGCCGCGCGGGGCTTCCGGCGGCGGCGGGTAGGCGGCCGGCGGCGGTGGCGGGAGCCGCGGCGCGGCCGGGAAGTCCGGGGGCGGCGCGAGGTGCCGGCCGGCCGCCTCGACGGGCGGGATGTCGCGCCGGGCCTCCGCCTCCGCCTCGGCGACCGCCCTGGCGATCTCCGGGTCGCTCACGGCGTCCATCCAGCCGGTTACGTCGTCATCGTCGTCGCCCGGCCGGGCCGGCGCCGGGCCGTCGTCGGGGCTGGGCTGGTAGCGGAACACACCGTCCTCGCCGGGCGCCCCGAGCATCCTGGTGAAGCCCTCCAGTGCCTTGCCGAAGTCACTGGGCACCAGCCAGACCTTGTTCGCCTCGCCCTGCGCCATCTGCGGCAGCGTCTGCAGGTACTGGTAGGCCAGCAGCTCCGGGGTCGGCTTGCCGGCCTTGATCGCGGCGAACACCTTCTCGATCGCCTTGGCCTGGCCCTGCGCCTGCAGGTAGCGGGCCGCCCGGTCGCCCTGCGCGCGCAGGATCTG
>DASYLM010000315.1:0-7129 GCA_036009565.1 Pseudonocardia sp.
GGGGTTGCTCCGTTCGCCGTAATCAGTACCGCTGTCTGGAGCATCGGTGGCGAGGCGGAGCCCGTTATCGTGATCACACCATCGAGCTACCGATCACTGTCGGTGCGGATACCGGTCAGTGCGCGGCGGATGCCGCGTCGAGCTCGGGCCGGGGCGCATCCGCCGGTGCGGCACCGGCCGGTCCGGTGGACTCGTCGACGGGGCGGTGGAAGATGTTGGAGCGCAGCAGCAGTGCGAGGCCGACGCCGAGCAGCGTGAGCCAGGACGTCACCAGGAACAGGTTGTCGATCGCCGCGACGAACACCCGGCCGGAGATCTCCTGGTAGAGCGCGTAGTGCCCGAGAATCGGCGGTGCGCCCGGTGGCCCGACCGCCGGGAGCACCAGGTCGGGGCGCAGCCGTGCGGACCGGTCCGCCATCAGTTGGGCCCGCTGGCTGGTCAGCATCGCGGTGAGCACCGCCAGCCCGAGCGCCGCGACCGAGCGTTGCACCACGTTGTTGAACGCGCTGGCGCGGCTGACCAGCTCGGGCGGGATGACCGCAAGGCCGCCGGTCATGATCGGCATCATGGCGAGGCCCATGCCGACGGCCCGGAACGCGAGCAGCCCCATGACGTGCGGGCGCGGTGTGTCGACGCTCAGGTTGTGCATCAGGTAGGTGCCGGTCGCCAGGATCAGCAACCCGATACTGGCCGGCAGCCTGGGCCCGATCCGGTCGTAGAGCTGGCCGGAGATCGGCATCAGCAGGCCCATCACCAGCGCCTGCGGGAACAGCACCAGGCCGGTCTCGAAGGCGCCGAGGTGCTGAGCCTGCTGCAGCAGCAGCGGGACGTAGAACAGCACGCCGAACAACCCCACCGACAGCACCGCGATGAGCAGCAGCGAGTTGGTGAACGGCCAGTAGCGGAACACCCGCACGTCCAGCAGCGGCTGGTCGACCTCCAGCTCGATCACCACGAACAGCGCCAGGGCGAGCCCGCTGTAGGTGAACAGCATCAGGATCCGGTAGGAGTTCCAACCCCAGCTGGCGCCCTCCGACAGTGCGAGCAGCAGGGCGAACAGGCCGCTGGAGATGGCCAGGAAGCCCGGCAGGTCGAAGCGGCCGGCACGACCGGCGGGGAAGGCGGGCAGCACCACGAGTGCGGCGACGAACCCGAGCAGCCCGACCGGCACGTTGATGAAGAAGATCAGCCGCCAGTCCACGTACTCGACGAGGTACCCGCCGAGGGTGGGCCCGATGGCCGGGGCGAACACGATGCCGAACCCGTACAGGCCCATCGCGGCGCCGATCTTCTGCTTCGGCACGATGCGGTAGACCATCGACAGGGTCATCACCGGCAGGATGCCGCCCGGGATGGCCTGGACGATCCGGAACGCCACCATGCTGTTCAGGTCCCAGGCCAGCCCGCACAGCGCGGAGCCGGCCGCGAACCCGAGCAGGGCGACGTTGTAGACCCTGGCCATGCCGAGTCGGTCGCCCAGCCAGCCACTGAGCGGCACCACCACGCCCAGCGCCAGTGAGTACCCGGTGGCCACCCACTGGACGTCGTCGGTGGTCGCGCCGAAGTCCTTCTGGATGGTCGGGATCGCCACGTTGACAATGCTCACGTCCAGGACGGACATGAACATGCCGACGATCAGCACCGCCAGCGGCAGACCCCAGCGGACCGGTGGCGGGGAAGGGGCGGCGGCGCCCGTCATGGGCGAAGGGTAATCCGGGTCACCGGTCAGCCAGCCGGTTTCCGCTGGTGGACCGCCCGGTCGGCCCTGTTCGGCTACTCCGTCCGGCGGGCCTACTCGTCCTGTCGGACGAGCCGCAGGGCGAGCGTCGGGCAGGCGGCGGCGGCGCGGCGGGCGTGCGCCACCAGCTCGGCGGGGACCACCCTGTCGGCGAGCAGCGGATAGCCCCACTCGTCGAGGTCGACCAGCTCGGGGAGCAGCTCCTGGCACAGCCCGTGCGCCCGGCAGCCGATCGGGTCGACCCGCAGCCGGGCCCGGGACCGCCGCCTCATCGCCAGCCCCGTTCGGTGTTGGACAGCTCCCGCAGCACCGCTACCGCGTCGGCACCGCGGCGGCCGCAGGGGCGCCCGTCGGCATGCTCCGCGACGTCGTCGGCGAACACCTCGAGCGCACTGGCTGCCAGTCGGATCGCGCCGTCGGGGTGGCCGCAGGCGCCGCGGCCGGGGATGACGCCGAGCCGCCGCCGCAGCCGCTCCAGCAGTTCGGCACGCCCGGTGCCCTCCGCCAGGGCACGCAGGTCGGCGGCGACTGCCGGCAGGCCGAACATGCACGGCCCGCACTGGCCGGCCGACTCGCCGGCCAGGTATCCGACGACCGCCGAGGTCACCGCAAGGCCACACACCTCGGCCGGCAGCACCAGCAGGGACGCCAAGCCGAGCGAGGGACCGGTCCAGCCGGGTCGCCGGTAGTCCAGCGGCACGCTTGCCGCACCCTCGAGCGGGAGCCAGGTGCCGCCGAGGCCGCCGAGCAGCACCGCGCCCGCCGGACCGGTGACCCCGCCGGCGAGCCGGGCCACCTGCCCGGCCGGGCTGCCCAGGTCCACCTCGTACACCCCGGGCCGGTGCACCGCGCCACCGATCGTGACCAGGGCGGTCCCCGGCGAGTCGGCGGTGCCCCGGCCACGGAACCAGTCCGCGTCGTGGCGGGCCAGCAGCGCCAGCTGGGCCAGGGTCTCCACGTTGTCGAGCAGAGTCGGGCGGCCCTGCACACCGCGCTCGGCGGGCAGCGGCGGCGAACTGGTCGGCCGGGCGTCACCGCTGGTCAGGAAGTTGACCAGGGCGGACGCCTCGCTGGCGACAAACCGGCGCGGCGTGGTCACCACGTGCACCTGCGCGGGGTCCTCGAGGCGCCGGGCGACGGCGTCCTCCAGCGGTTCGACCAGCGCGCTGCCCCTGGGCACGCAGACGATGGCCTGGTCGGCGCCGACCGCGTGCGCGGCGAGTGCCAGGCCGTCCAGCACCAGGTGCGGTGCGGCGTGCAGCAGCAGCTGGTCCTTGGCGCTGGTCGGGTCGCCCTCGCAGCCGTTGGCAACCACGACCGGGCGACGCCGACCGGTGGCCGCCCCGGCGACCGCCGCCATCTTGCGGGCGGTGGGGAAGCCCGCGCCGCCCCGGCCGCGCAACCCGGCGTCCTCGGTGAGCTCACGGAGCCGCTCCGCGCCGTGCCGGCCGGCGAAGCGCGCGCGGGGCAGCTCGCCGTAGCGGCGCAGGTGTTCCTCCAGTTCGGCGGGCTGACCGGTGGCCAGCCAGCCGGCGAGCAGCCGCGGCGCCGACTGGGCGGCCGGGAGTGCGGCGGCGCGCCGGGGAGTGGGCGGGGCCGGTGCGGGTGCCGGTGCGGCCCGGCGGCTGGGCGGCACCGGCGGCGCGAGAGCGGGCTGCTGGAGGGTGGACCACGGGGTGGCCGGCGGGGCGTCCGGTGAGGGGGACCACGGGACGGCCGGCGGGGCGTCCGGCGAGGGCGACCACTGGACGGCCGGCGGTGCGGTGGGTGGGGTGGTCCCTGTGCTCGGCCGTGGTGTGCCCCTGCCGTTCGGCGCCGGCGCGGGTGGCCGGACCGCGTGCAGTGGGCCGGAGGACAGCACCGGTCGGCGCTGACCGGGGATCGCTGGGGTACGGGGGATGGGGATGGCCCCGCTGGGCGTGGCGGAGGCGTCCGGGCCGCCGCGTGAGCTGGTGCCGTTCGCCCCGCGGCTCGCGGCCAGATCAGCGCTGGGACCCATTTCCGGGGCCAGCTCCCGGTCCAGGTCCGCGCCTACGTCCGCGTCCAGACCCAGGATGCTGGCCATGTCCAGCACCTTGCCCAACCCCGCGACCGTGCGCGGATGGACCTGGCGTGGCGCCGGCACACCGGGGACATGGTGGGCGCCCGGAATGCGGCGGGGCAACACCGAGCCGGGACCGACGGGTGGGGCCGGTGCGACGGACCGGCTGGTCACGGTGCTCGGTGGCGCACTCCGCAGCGGGATGGGCTGGGTGTGCTCCGAGTGCGGCTCTGCCCGCGGTGCCACGGCCGGCTCGGCCACCGGGGCCGGGCCGGGAACTGAGTGGCGGCCCATCGTCATCGCCCCCCGAGGGTTGCCGCGCGCCGGGCGGCGCTGTCCGGGTGGCCGCGACCGAGCAGGCGGCCGACCGTCGCGGCGACCACCACGAGCACGCAGCTCACGTTGAGACTGACCACCCAGGTCAGGCCGGCGTCCTTGCCGCCGATGCCGAGGCCGTGCACCAGCGCGACCGGCCAGCAGGCGTAGCCGACCCGGTGCACCGCGCGCCAGAGCCGCACGCTGATCCGGGTCCGCAGCATGCTGGACACCAGTACCGCGATCAGCAGGTCCAGTGCGACCGCGCCGAGCCCGAGCCAGAACGGGTGGTACACCGACACGAACGGCAGCACGGTGTCGACCCAGCCGATCCCGGCATACGGGTCGACAACCGCGCTGGCCACGTGCACGGTCAGGAACAGCACGCTGATCAGCGCGATGTTGCGGTGCAGCGCGGCCAGGGTGAAGCGCGGCCAGCGTTCGCTCACCGCCCGCCCGCCGCCCACGATGCCGAGCACCAGGCTCAGCGTGAGCAGGACGAGCGTGACCAGGCCGGTGGCCCTGCTGGCGAACCAGAGTGCGTGGTCCACGGATCACACCCCTTCCTCGGTCATCGGCCAGCCGGCGGTGTGCACCACCTGGCCCGTCTCGGTGACCAGCCTCGCCGGCAGACCGCGGCTGGCCAGCCAGTCGGGCGCCACGCCGCCGAGCACGACCGCCGCGGTGCTCGCGATGTTCGCGTCCAGGCAGCTGCCGGCCGCGACGCTCACCGTTCGCCACAGCGGCGCCGGGTTGTCGCCGGTCCTCGGGTCGACGATGTGGTGCCGGCGGCGGCCACCGTGCCGCCACGCGCGTGCCACCGTGCTGGAGGTGGCGAGGCCGCCGGAGGCCACCGAGATGGTCTGCGCCGGGGCGTCCAGGGCGTCGCGGTGGTCGTCGGCCACCGCGACCCGCCAGCCGCCCTCCGGCGGTGCGCCGGCCATCCCGAGGTCACCGCCGAGGCCGACGAGCACGCCGCACCCGGTGACCTCGGCGGCGCGCCGGGCGGCCCGGTCGGCGGCGAGCGCCTTGGCGGTGGCGCCGAGGTCCAGCGAGACACCGCGGGGGAGCAGCAGCTCGCGGGCGGCCGGGTCCCAGTGCAGCCGCCACCAGCCGGGCGCCGGACGGGGCTCCTCGATCGGCGCCGAACCGCCGGTGCCTCTGCCGTCGACACCGCCCCGCTCGGCGCCGCGCCGCGACTCCATCGCCCGGACCTGGGCGAAGTCCCGGTCGTAGCCCAACGCACGCACCGCCGCACCGACCGTGGGGTCGACCAGGCCGCCGGTGATCGCGGCGGCCCGCAGCGCAGCGTCCAGCGCCTCGGCGAGCAGCGGACTGACGATGACCGTGCGGCCGGCTGCCCGGTGCAGCTTGGTGATCTCGGAGTCGGGCCGGAACCGGCTGCACACCCGGTCGATCTCGGCGAGCTCACCGCGCAGCACCTCGGCCGCCCGGTCGAGCAGCCGCGGCTGGGTCACCAGCAGCAGCGCGGAGGTACCCAACGCGGTCAGCTCGAATCGGCCGGGCAGGGTGAGCGCGCCGTTCACGAAGCACCCGAGGGCGCCTGCGCGGTCTCCTTCGGGGCTACCGCACGGGGTGCCTGCTCGGGCGCCCGGAGCCGCTCGGGGCCGGTCATCGACTTCGGTGTGGCGGCCGGGACCCGGACCGCCGCGGCCGCCGGTGTCCTGGCGGGCCCGGCGGGCGGCACGACGGCCGCCGCCGTGTGGTGGGCGGTGACGGACCGGGTGACGTCGGCGACGCTGTCCACCGGCCGCACGGCGGCGGTTTCGGTCGACGCGTGTGCGGGTGCGTGCGTGGGCGCGGCGGGCGGGGTGTGGCCGGCGGCGAGTACCGCGCCGAACGCGGCGGCCAGTGCGGTAGCGCCGGCCGCGCTGCTGGCGGTGACCACGGTGACCCGCCGCTGCCCGCGCTCGCGCTGGCGGCGCAGGCTACGGAGATGCTGTCCCATCTGACTTCGAGCTCCTCGTTTCGGGGGTGTGCCGGCACGCGACACGGGTCGCGCACCGGGCCGAGCAGCTCGCGCTGTCCGCTGGGGATCGGACAGGGGGGAGCACGCGCTGCTCGGGCTGGAGCACTGCCGAATGTAGGCAGCCGTCCCGGCCAGCCCGCCGTACCTGAGAGGCGGGGTTACGCGGTATCGGTGACAGGTGGCCCGGTGGCGTCGAGCAACGTGGGATTGCTCCGGTTGCGGCGCCCGGTACGCCAGTTGGCCCTGTAGCTCGCTCAGGTTGGGCCCAACAGCCGGTCAGCGGTGGTCGTGCCGCGTGCGAGCGGGGTGCCCAATGCGACAACAGCGTTTCAAGCGTGTCTACGAGTACCGCCGGTACGGGCATTTTATTAGGGTGGTCGGGGTGTCGGCACCGCGCATTGTGCGGTGCCGGGGGGTCGATGCGCGGGAGTGAGTTGGGCATGGGGGAGATTTCGGTGCACCAGTGCGCCTTGCCCGGGTGCGAAGTGAGCATCGAGCAGGTGCCGGGTAAACCGGCGCGGAAGTACTGCAGCGCGGCGCACCGGGCGGCCGGCCGGCGCTTGCGCGGCGGCCTGGACGACGGTGAACTGGACTATCCCGCCGAGACCGGTCGTTTGGCGGTGGGCGCCGCGGCCCGCCCCGCCGCGGCGCCGGGCGCCGGCTATCCATCACCCGCCGCCCCGCGCCCGCAACCCCCGGCGAGCCGACCAGCGGCCGGCGGGCCGCCGTCCACCGAGGCCGCGTGGTCGGCCGAGGGGATGGCTCCGGACCGGGCTGGCCCGGAGCCGCGGGGTCAGGGCCACCCCGGTCCGCCGCCGAACCGGCCGGCCCCGACCACCTACGGGTTCACCGGCAGCGCGGCGGACCTCACCGACGACATGATCGTCCGGTCGAGGGCCGACCGGCCGGCGATGGGCTGGCGCGGCGCGGTGTTCTCCGCCTCCGGCGGGCGGATCAACCCGGGCGTGAGCGAGGCGGAGGCGGCGCGCAACGTGCTGCTGCGCAGGATCCGCCGGAACCTGCCCGGCGCGCACCAGATCGCGGT
>DASYLM010000316.1:0-1928 GCA_036009565.1 Pseudonocardia sp.
GCGACCGGCATTCCCCTTCGTCGGACGGTGCGGAGCCAGCAGCCTGGCGGCCACCGCGGTCGAGCTGGTGCCCCCGGGTGGGGAGGACTTTCCCCCCAAAGCACACCTTGCTGCCGAACTCGGCAACCCACGAGTTCGGCAGCAAGGTGTGATCTCGGTTGATAAATCGGGCCGGAGGCCGATGCCCGGACGCCCTGCTTGGCGGATTCCGGTCCTCGCCGGACCATGGGCATGCTCCGGCGTCCGACGGTCGCCTGGGTCGGTGACGTGGCCAGACTGGCAACATCAGCGCCGAACCAGTCGGCCGGCCTCTGGGCTCGTTTGAAACGCGCGGGTCCTGGCTTCGCGCCCGCGCCGTGGTTGGGGCTGTCGCCGGCAGGGCCGTCGTTGTTGGAGGGCGAGGTCCGGTTAGGCGATCAATCGCATGATGGCGGCTAGGGCCTCGACGGGTGTCGGCATGGCGGCGATCTCGTCGGCGATGCGTCGGGCGGCCAGCCGGTAGCCGGGTTCGTCCAGTAGGGCGGCCACCGCGGCTTGGATCGCATGGGGGGTGAGCTGGTCGCGCAGGAGTTTGAGTCCAGCGCCGGCCGCGACCACCCGGTCGGCGTTGAAGTGCTGGTCGGCTCCTTGCGGCAGACACAGCAGTGGTACGCCCGCCGCCAGGGCGCCCAGCATGGTGCCGGCGCCACCGTGGACGACCGCTGCGTGACAGTGGGGCAACAGCTCGGCTTGTGGCACGTAGCGGTGCACCGCGATGTTGGCCGTTTGAGGTCCCAACGCCGACGGGTCGTTGTTCTGTCCGACTGTCACCACGACCGACACCGGCTCGTCGCGAAGACCGTTCAGGACGGTCGCGAAAACGCGCAGGTCTCGGTTGAAGAGCGTCCCCAGGGTGAGGTAGATCAGCGGCCGGTCGGGCAGCGCCGCGAGCCAGTCCGGCACCGGTGCGGTTGCGAGCGCAGCGGCGACGGGGCGCAGAGGCTGGACCACCGGAACCGACGTGATCTCTGCGTTCTGCAGGCTGTTGGGGCAGATGTCGATGTAGAGGTGCCGCAGGAGGCCAGCGAAAGGATGAGGCTGGAGTGCACGTGCTTGCCAGTGCGGTGCGGCCGCTTGCCCGGCGGCCCGCAGCAGAGCGGCTGGGATCAGCGGGCCGAAGCTGACATCGACATAGGGCAGCCCGCGGGCGGAGCAGACCAGCGGCGCGGCCAGTTCCGCCATCTCGTGAACGACCAGGTCGGGACGCCACCGGTCCAGGACGCGGTCAAGATCATCGGCTCTAGGTGCGAGTTCGAGGTCGGCGAAGATCTCGGTGAACATGAACCGGCGTTGTTCATCACCGACCAGACGCTCCCAGCCGGGGAAGCGGGGGCCCCACTCGGCCCGGAAGTTCTCCCCTGGCCCCGCCGGCAGGGCGTGGAAGCCGTCGCGGCGTGCCCGTGCCACCACCGGTGCGCCGGTAGCGAACGCGACCGCGTGGCCGGCATCCTGGGCGGCTGAAGCCAGCTGAAGTAGTGGTTCGTAGTGCCCAGCCAGTGGTCGACAGGTGAACAGCAGCCGGACCATCGCGGCATTCTCGCTGGAGATTGCGCACCAGCACAGACGCCCGCCGCCGGAAGGGTCCCCAAGCTGGCCACCTGGCCTCAGCACCGCACAACTGGAGCTGCCTCCCGGGCAACCGCGGGGTCGTCTGTTCGCGTGAACAGTGGCGCAGGTTGGGCGGTGGCCGGTGGGGACGCGCCGGCGTGACGCCGTTGAGTGACGTTCCGGTATCGCTGCTGGACCAGGCCGCAACCGACCGGCACGATCCCGGCGATGAAGGCCCTACGACCGAGCGCACGGAGCCGGCTGCTGGCAGCGACCCTGCTGACTGCGGTCGGCGCCCTGGCCGGCTGCGGCGGTGTTTCGAGCGCCGCGCCGCAACCACC
>DASYLM010000317.1:0-6259 GCA_036009565.1 Pseudonocardia sp.
CGGTTAACGAGGAGAACTTGCGGCCGGTTAACGAGGAGAACTTGCGGCCGGTTAACGAGGAGAACTTGCGGCCGGTCAATGAGGAGAACTTGCGGCCGGTCAATGAGGAGAACTTGCGGCCGGTCAATGAGGAGAACTTGCGGCCGGTCAATGAGGAGAACGTGCGGCCGGTTAACGAGGAGAACCTCCGGCCGGTTAACGAGGAGAACCTCCGGCCGGTCAATGAGGAGAACTTGCGGCCGGTTAACGAGGAGAACCAGCGGCCGGTCAATGAGCGCGGCGAGTCCGAGGGCAACGGCACGCAGGGCAACGGCACCCAGTCCCCGACCCGGGGTGGCGCTCCGAGCAGCAACAACGGGACCCAGAACCCGAACCGCACCCCGAACCAGAACCAGAACGAACCACAGCCGGGTTCCCGGACCCCCGAACCGACCAAGCCGGGAGGCAACAACAACAATCCGAACAAGTCCACCGGTCAGCGCGGCGAAGGCGACGAGTCCGAGCTGAAGAACGGTCCGAACGGCCCGGGCGGGAACGGTTCGGGAAGCTCCGGGGTGCTCGATGAGAACCCGACGCGACCGACCGACACCCAGGCCGGCGAGCCCGACCAGCACAGCATCGACACCGTGAGCAGGCCGACGGAGGTCAACAACAAGGGGCCTCCAGAGTCCGGTACCCCTTCTGACACCGCCCCGGCTGCTGGCCAGGGCGAGGCCGGTCCGACGTCCGCCCATCCGGGCGAGATCGAACGGGTCGGAAACTTCCGGGACAAGCTCGCGGCGTTCACGCACTACGCCAAGCACGTGCGGGGCGTTGTCCTGGGAGCAAACGGCAAGGCGAAAGCGGTCACACCGGACCTTCCGGAGTTCCCCAGCTTCCGGGAGTACCTGGCCGCGGCTCGGGCCTTCATGGGCGGCGGTGCCTCCGAGGGAACCCTCGAAGGAATCCGACCGGGTGGCGACCTGGTGCGGCTCGACCCCAAGTCGGGCTACTTCGGCAGCCGCGGCCCGGACGGCGTGATCCGCACGTTCTTCCGGCCGGACGGCGGCCCAGCGAGCTGGATCCAGTACTACCGCGACCAGTTCACGCCACCTGGCTCGTCGACCGGGGCGGTTGGCACACCGGCGGGCGTCAACCCCACCGGTACCGGTGGCACTGGCCGGCCTACGCCGCTGGTGACCGACCACGTGGGGCCGGCGTTCGGCCAGTTCCGCGCGGCCGGCGGACGCGGGTTCCCGACGGTCGAGGACGTCGCCGCGACCATCTCTCAGCGGACCGGCCGGACGGTCAGCCCGCAAGAGGTGTGGGACGCCGTGCAGGACGACCCGAAGGCCCGGTTCGACGTGGTCGAGGGCTACGTGGTGCCGCGGGTCGGCGGCGGTGCGGTCGACGAGATGCCCGAGGACTGGGCAGCCAACCGCCGGCTGGACCCGCTCCCGGAACGGCCGGCAGCCCCGTCCGACGCTGCCCCGTCCGACAGGGCCCCGTCCGACAGCGCCCCGTCCGACAGCGTCCCGTCCGACAGCGTCAGGCCTCGCGCCGACGCCCCTGGTGCCCTCGAACGGGTCGGGGACTTCCAGGACAAGCAGGCCGCCCTCGAGCACTTCGCCAAGCACGTCAAGGGCGTGGACCTGGGTGCCGACGGTTCACTGAAAGCCGTCACACCGGACGTCCCGGAGTTCCGCACCTTCTCGGAGTACCTGGCCGCCGCCCGGGCCTTCTTGGGCGGCGGTGCCCGCGAGGGGACCATTGAGGGGATTCGACGGGGCGGCGACCTGGTGCGGCTGGATCCCAAGTCGGGGTACTTCGGCACCCGCGGCCCCGACGGTGTGATCCGCACCTTCTTCCGGCCCGAGGGCGGCCGCGAGGAGTGGCTGCAGTACTTCGGTGAGCAGTTCACGAAGGCGACTACCACCGCCCGACCCGGTGGCACCAAGCCACAGACCAGGCCGACCCCGGCACCGAGCCGGACGCCGTCGACGAAGGTGATCGACCACGTCGGGCCGGCGTTCGGCGAGGCTCGCAAGGCGGGAGTGAAGATCCCGACCCTCGAGGACGTCGCCGAGACCATCTCCCAGCGGATGGGCCGCACGGTCGGCCCGCAAGAGGTGTGGGACGCCGTGCAGGCCGCCCCGAAGGCCCGGTTCGACGTGGTCGAGGGCCACCTGGTGCCCCGGGTCGGTGGCGGCGCGGTCGACGAGATGCCCGGGAGCTGGGCGGCCAGCCGCCGGATGGACCCACTACCGGACCGGACGCCCACCTCACCCGACAGCGCCTCGTCCGACCGGGCCAACCCCGACAACGAACGCGGACCCCCACCAGCGGATCCGCGGCGCGACCAGGTCAACTCGGCGATCAACAAGGCATACCAGGCCGGCTACGACCGCGCTCCGCGTCCGGACGCGGAGATCAGCGAAGCCGAGTCGGTGCTGAGAGCGCTGACCGGTGACGCACCTTCGCGTCCCTGGGCCGAGCGGGCCGGCGACATGCTGCGCACCGCGTACCGGTCGGGTGAGGTCCAGCGATCCGTGGACGAGCAGATCACGGCGCACGAGAGTCCGGCGCAGCGACCCCAGGTGGAGAACCTGAGCTGGACATCCACGAAGGCCGCCAAGGCCCCGCTAGACGGGTGGCGCGGCTGGCTGGCCAGTTGGACGCGGGCGCTGGGCACCTGGTTCGTCCTGCCGGCCGTGGTCACCTTGAAGATGCTGGTGCCCGACGGTACGGCCTGGCACGCGCCCAGCGCTGAACTGGGTACCGCCAGGCCCGCCGTGGTGATCACCGTCGCGCACCCCGAGGACGGGCTGTCCGGACTGACCGGCCGTGGCGCCGTGAAGCCGCCGGCACCACGTGCCGCGGGTGCGGAGATCAGCGAAGTCCCGGCGGCGGGCAGCGAGACCCGGGCGCCACGGGTGGTGGCGGGTAGTGAGATCCGGGCGCCCGAGGGACCCGGGACACCGGGGCGGACGCTGCCGGACAACCCGCCGTTGTTGTTCGACACGCGGTGGTTCACCTATCAGGGCGGATCTGGGCCGTTCGGATTGGTGCGGAACGTCTTCCGGGGCGCGGGCAAGGACCTGAGCGTCGTCGCGCCGTCGTCGATCAGCTCCGCGCAGTGGGCGGCGATGAGCTTCACCGAGCGGGCGGCCGGGTGGCAGGCCGAGCAGGATCGGCACCTGGCCCAGGCTGGCCTGACCGAGCGGACGCTGCGGATCTCGCTGTCGACCGACCACCCGGACAAGCCCACTCGGGCCGCGCACCGGGCGGCAACCAGGGCCCGCGCGATGGCCCAGTGGAACCGGGCCACGGATCGGCAGGTGGCCAGCACCGTCATTGGGCTGATCGGCGCCCTGCCGGACCAGGTGGGCGACGACCTGAGCGCGATGGTCCGCAACGGCACACTGAGCAGCACCGATGCGATGAAGCTGCTGCAGGTCGGCGGCTGGACCGGTCGGGCGAAGCCGGCGCAGTGGATCGGTGAGTTCGCCGCCGGACACCGGTTGGACTGGTCCAAGGCGGACAAGCGGTCGCTGCTCGCCGCGCTGCGTACCGCTGCCACCCCCAACCCAGCTACCGCCCCCAACCCGGCCGGCGCGAACGCCCCGGTCGGCACAGCCAGCCAGGCCACCGCGGCCGGCCGGGCCGGCGCCGCAACCACGGCTCGCCCCCGGGCCATGACCTGGCGGGCCCGGCTGGTGGCCGGGGCGCTGCTGGGTATGGCATTGACCGGCCCGTTGGCAACGGCCACCGCACTCCCGGCGGACGCTCAGGCCATCTCGACCGCCACCGTGGTCACCGCCCCGGCGGCCGGCGAGCACACCGCTCCGACCGCGGCCAGCGGGACCCGGCCCACCCACGTGGTGGTGCTGCCGGGTAATACGTTCGACCAGTTGGCCGCCGCGCTTGGAGTCAGCCCGGCCGAGCTGGCCAGGGCAAACGCCAACCGGTTCCCGACCCTGGCCAGCCGGGACCTGATCGCCTCCGGCGAGCGGCTGGCCATCCCGGCCGGCTGGGACGGCGTCTGGCGGACCCGGTCGGGTGACACGCTGTCCCGGATCGCCGAGCAGTTCGCGCTACCCGGCGGATGGCATCAGCTGACCCGGGCCAACCCCGGGTTGACCCACCCCAACCTGATCTTCCCGGAGCAGCGGATCGGGCTGCCGGGTCAGCCGGGTGAGCCGGGTCAGCCCGGTCAGCCCGGTCCGGGTCAGCCGGGTCAGCCCCGCCCGGGGCAGCCGGGCCAGCCGGGAACCCACCGACCGGCTCCGCCGACCACGTCCTCCCCGGCACCCAGCACGACATCCCCGGCGCCGGTGCCCGGCCCGACCGCGTCGCCCACGGCTCGGGGCCCGCCGGGCACCTGGCTCTGGATCGCGCTGAGTAGCGGCGCGATCGTCCTTACGGCGGGGGTGGTAACCGCCGGATTCACCGTGCGCGCCTACCACGCTGGCCGAGCCGCCGGCATGGGCCGGTTCACCGCCGTGCGCGGCGCGGTGCAACAGGGCCCGACCAACGCCTGGCGGTCCACCTCTGCCCGGGTGCGCACAGGTGGCAGGGCCGCCGGCCGGCTACTGGGGGCCATGGCCGGCGGCCTGGCGACAGCGACCCGCTGGGCCGGCGGCTTGCTCACCTCGGCGGGCCTCGGCCTGTGGTCGAGCGTCCGTCGGGTCGGCGCCGGGCTCGCCACCGGGGCCCGCGGCGTGCGCACGGGCGTGGCGTCGGCGTGGCGCGGCGCCGACCGGCTGCGGCACACGGTGGTGACCGCGACGAGACTGAACCTGCCGCTGCGCACCTACCCGAGGGCAATGCTGTCCACCGGCTCGGCGCTGCTGACCGGCTGGATGGCCGGGCTGCTGACGACCGGCGCCGCCGCGGCGTGGAGCGACCCGCGCTGGTGGGTGCTCGGCGCGGGCGTCACCGGGTTCGTCCGCGCGGTGTGGACGCCCAAGCAGATCCGTGCCCCGACGCGCACCGCGCTGGCGGGGGCCTGGGCCTCCGGCGCGGTCACCCGCATCGCCACCGCGGTGGGTCTCGGCTTCGGCACCGGCGCGATCACGCTGTGGCTGACCCAGCCGTCGGCGCTGACCACACTGCTGGCCTCCACCATCGGCAGTGGCGCGGTGGCCTTCCGCACGGTGCTGCGCCGCCAACTGCGCAACGCCGAACGCGACAAGGACATCAACCCGCGCCGTACCGCGTGGCGGTCGGCGATCCTGGCGGTCGGTGTGTCCGGCGGCTACAAGCTGATTGATCTGCTGGTGCCACACAGCGCCTCGCCGCTGGTGCTCGGGCTGGTCTCCGCGGGGGCGGTGCTCGCCTCGATCGTCAGCTCCGGGGTGCAGAACAAGGACCTCGGGCTGAGCGAGCTGGCCAAGGCGGGGATCGCGGGCCCGCTCGCGTTCGGCGTCGTCTGGTTCACCCCGATCCTGGACCAGCACCTGTCCGGCGGCGTCGGGAGCTGGTGGTCCGCGGTGCTGGGCTCGGCGATCGCGGTCTCCGCGAACACCCCGATCGCCGACTACTCGGTCGCCTGGGGCGGGCGCCGGCTGGCCGAACACAGCAGCGACCGACGGAAGGCGACCACGCCGTCCACCCGGCTCAAGGACCTGATCCGGTACCTGCGCGCGCAACGGTTCCGCTACGACGCCGAGAACATCTCCACGGTCGACAACCGGATGCTGCCGTGGAAGGCGGCCAACTCGGTACTCGGTGGCCTGGCCTCGGCGCTGGTCAGCCACGCCTGGTTCGGCTGGCCGGCAACCCTGCCCTATGTGCTGGCCCAGGCCGGGGTGGTCACGGTCGGGGTATGGGCCAGCGGCCGGATTCGGGACTGGCTCGAACACCGCCGCAACTACGACGGCTACCAGTCCGCCCGCGTGATGCGCCACCCGAAACGGGCCAGCCTGGCCACCGGGCCCCGACCCTGGCATCACACCCGCACCTACCGACGGGCCCTGCGTACCCTGCTGGACGAGCTCGGCATCCCCTACTCCGGCCGGCACCCGGTGCTGACCACGGAGCTGGCCGGACAGGTGGCCACCGCACTGGTCCAGGTGCTCACCAACCCGGTCCCCGAGCCGGACACCTGGTGGTCCGAGCTGGCCGAGACAGGGGTGATCGACGCGGGGGTGCTCGCCGAGTACCGGGCCGCCGAGGCAGCGCGGCGCGACCAACACCGGCGGATCGTCGCGGTGGCCGTCCAGGTGCTGGCCAACGACCCGGCGCTGGTCGGCGCACCACTGGAACTGCTGGTCGAGTA
>DASYLM010000318.1:0-2282 GCA_036009565.1 Pseudonocardia sp.
CCGGTGATCGTCGGGTGCTCGCGGCCGAGCGCGCCGGGCATCGTCCGCTTCAGGATCGGCGCCATCGCGGCGGTGATCGGGTCACCGTCGCTGAACGGGCAGAGGAACGGGATGTCCAGCGTGCGCAGCACCGCCCAGGCCGCCCGGTTGGCCTCGGTGGCCGGGTCGTCCGGTCGGGTGGGCACCAGTGTGGGCATCACCCGGGGGCCGACCTTGTACGACTCGTCGGGATAGGGCGCGTCGTAGGCGGCCAGGACAGCCGGCGTCGGTGCGTGCCGGCAACCGCTGGCCACCAGGCGGGCGATGTCGAGCGCCGGGGCTTTCTCCACGGCCCGCCGGAACTGCCACCACACCTCCGGCATGTCGACGTCGCCGGTGGGCAGCCCGGTGTTCGCCGCGACCACTCTGGCGAACCGGTCCGGCTGCTCGGCCACGAGGCGCAGCCCGATCAGCCCGCCCCAGTCCTGCCCGACCAGCGTCACGTCCCGCAGGTCGAGTACGTCGAAGGCCAGCGCCCGGATCCACTCCACGTGCCGCGCATAGGAGTGATCGGATGGCTCAGTCGGCTTGTCCGAACGGCCGAACCCAACCAGGTCTGGTGCAACAACGCGCAACCCGGCGTCCGCCAACACGGGGATCATCATCCGATAGAGGAACGACCATGTGGGTTCACCGTGCATCAGCAGAGTGACCGGACCACTTTTTGGCCCAGCCTCAATGTACGCTATTCGTAATGTGGCGCCGTCATCATCTGACAGTTCCGCGTAACATGGGTCGTAATGGAAATCGGGTACCGAACCGAATAGATCCTCAGAAGTACGCAGGGTCCGCATGGCCTGATCCTGCCACCCTGAGGGTCCTCCGGTCTGCTCCCCAGGGTACTGACCCGTGCAATATGTTGCAAGCGGCAACATTTTTGGGAAATCGTCGCCACCTGCGGTTATGTCAACGCGGCCGACCGCGGGTGGACGCCGAGGGGTCACGCACACGGACGTCCCTCAGTCAAGTCACCCACAGTGACCCGTGAGCCTGACCCAAACGGGTGGTATCCGGGAATGAGTGACACGTTCTCCCCTCTCGGCCCGCTGTACTCATGAGGAGACAGTCGTCAGGAGGTGATCAAAGTGCCAGAGCACGCACAAGCAAATGCAGCATTGGTTGCGGCGGCGGAGCAACTCGGGCAATGCGATGGCTATATTGTTCTCGCCGTTGATCCGCAGACGGGGGAGGTCGATGCGCATGGCCCGTATGACGGTATGGCGGCCACATTAAAGGCGGATCGCCTTCGCCATGAATTCGACGAGGGCGGCCTCACGGACGTCAGCGTCGGCGTGGTCCGGCTGCACGACGCGAGCTGACCTCCGGGTTCCCCGCACCGAGCCTTCCGCCGGGTCGGCCGCACCGGCCGACCCGGCGATCCACCCGGGAGGGTCGGTGAGCGACCCCGGGACTCGACGTTCGGGGCACGCCGGGACCCGGTGGGTGGCGAGGGCTGGCTACCCTGCGAGCCGTGGCCATGGACATCGTGCCGATTCAGCTCTCGCTGACCGCCGGCGACCTCATCACGCTGTGGGCGCCCCGCTGGCGCGAGGACGGCGAGGAGTGGGAAGGCTTCCTCGGTGACGAGGAGGCGGTGCACGCCTTCCCGGACACTGCCGCGCTGGCCGCGTACGTGCGCACGGTCAGCGATCACGATCTGAACGACCATCCGGCCTGGCCGCAGGTCCTGCAGCTCACCGTGGCCGAACTGGTCCCCGAGGAGGACCAGTGCTACGACCTGGTCGGCGTCCCGGAGATCGTGGCCGACGAGCCGGACACCTGGACGGTCAGCGAGCTGGCCGGGATCACCACACTGGTCCGCTCACTGGCCGACACCTGCGAGCTCACCGCCGTGCACGACGTGCTGAACGCCGCCGAGGGGTTCGCGCTTCTGGAGCGCGGCACCTGGGCGTTCAACGGCCGTGAGGGCGGCAAACTGTGGGAGCAGCTGGCCGACACCATCGTGGCCCGCTGGGACGAGGTCATCGACGCGCTGGACGCGGTGGTGGTCGTGCCTGAGGTCGACCCGACAGCGCTGGCCACCGCCCGCCGGGAGCTGGCCGCCGAGACCGGCGTGGTCCGCGCCGAACCCGACGCCGAACCCGACGCCGACGCCGCGGCGGACACCGAGACCGGGGCGGCCACCGCACCCCCGACCGCCACCGCAGCGACCACCACCGCAGCGACCACCGCCGCCACCGAGGTCAGCGAGGCGGTGGCCTTCTGGGAGTCGGTGGGCATCG
>DASYLM010000319.1:0-2391 GCA_036009565.1 Pseudonocardia sp.
GAGGCCACCTACCGGCTGCACGACGCCGGGGACTCGGTGAACCCACCGTCCTATTTCCTGCGCTTCCCCGACCGCCCCACCGCCCGGATCATCGCCCTGCCCGCATCGATCGGCGGGAACGTGCGGGTGGATGGCCTGAAGTGGATCTCCAGCTTCCCGGACAACGTGGCGGCCGGCGTCCCCCGCGCCTCGGCCGTGCTGATTCTCAACGACCACGACACCGGGTACCCGTTCGCCTGCCTGGAGAGCTCGATCATCAGCGCCACCCGGACGGCCGCGTCGGCCGCGTCGGCGGCCGACTGGCTGACCCGCGGCCGGCAACGGCCGACGCGCATCGGGTTCTTCGGGGTCGGCCTGATCGCCCGCTACATCCATACCTTCCTGGCCGGTACCGGCTGGTCGTTCGACGAGACCGGCGTATACGACCTGTCCGCCGACAGCGCGGCCGGCTTCCGGGGCTACCTGGAGCAGACGGGCAGCGCCGGCCGGATCACCGTGCACGACAGCGCCGAGGAGCTGATCCGCGCCAGCGACCTGGTGGTGTTCGCCACCGTCGCCGGCCAGCCGCACGTCACCGACGTGTCGTGGTTCGAGCACAACCCCACGGTGCTGCACGTGTCGCTGCGCGACCTCGCACCGGAGATCCTGATGGCCTCGGCCAACGTCGTCGACGACGTCGAGCACTGCCTGAAGGCCGACACCTCGCCGCACCTGGTCGAACAACTCACCGGCAACCGGGACTTCCTGACCGGCACGCTGGCCGACGTGATCGCCGGGCGGGTGACGGTGCCGGCGGACCGGCCGGTGGTGTTCTCGCCCTTCGGTCTCGGCGTGCTCGATCTCGCAGTGGGAAAGTTCGTCTACGACGAGGTGGTCCGCGCCGGTGAGCTGCACGTCGTCGAGGACTTCTTCTCCGAGCTGCGCCGGTACGGCTGAACGGGCGAGTGCGTGCAGATGACCAGGAGGACGTACCCGCGTGGTCGGGCGACCCGTCCGGCCCCCGGGCCATCGATCGGCGTCAGGCGGCCGGGACGTGGGTAGCGTCACAGGGTCGGTCGACCAGGCCGGCTGCGAGTGGCTGCGGTACGACTACAGCCCCGCGCTCATGCCGCCGGACCGGCCCGACTCCTTCACCATGTGGCGGTACCGGGACCTGTTGCCGCTCCCCGACGGTCCGGTGCGGTTTCCGGTGCCGATCGGTGGCACACCCCTGCTGGCCGCCCCGGCACTGCGACAGGCGCTGGGCACGCCGCATCTGTGGATCAAGGACGAGACACGCAATCCGACCGCGTCCAACAAGGACCGCGCCACCGCCCTCGTGATCGAGGACGGGCTGCGGCGCGGGGTGTCCACGATCACCACCGCCTCGACCGGCAACGCGGCCGTGTCCACCGCCTTCGGTGCCGCGGCAGCCGGGCTGCGGGCCGTCATCTTCGTGTCCGCCGACTGCCGGCCGGAGAAGACCGCGCTGATGACCTCGGCCGGTGCCTGGGTCTTCCAGCTGCGCGCGGGCTACGCGGCCGCGGTCGACCTGTCCCGGGCCGCCGCGCGCACGTTCGGCTGGCTCGACCGCAACACCGGGGCCAACCCGGCCACCGTCGAGGCGAAGAAGACCGTGGCGTTCGAGATCTGGGAACAGCTCGGCCGCCGGCTCCCGGACGTGATGATGGTCCCGGTCGGCGACGGTCCCACGCTGGTGGCCCTCGACAAGGGTTTCGCCGAACTCGTCAGCTGTGGCCTGGCGGAGCGACGACCGCGGCTGATCGGTGTCCAGGCCGAGCACTGCCAGCCGTTGGTGCGGGCCTGGCTCGGTACACCCCCCGGGCCGGCAGAGCTGGACCCCGGCGCGACTGCCGCTGACGGCATCGCGGTGCTGCGCCCGGCCATCGGTGACGCCGTGCTGGACGCGGTGCGCCGCGGCGGCGGAGGCATGGTGGCGGTCACCGAGAACGCACTGCTGGACGCGGTGGCGGCCCTGGCCCGCCGGGCGGGCGTAGCCGCCGAACCCGCCGGTGCGGCGGCCCTGGCCGGTTGGCGGGCGGCCGTCGAACACGGCCACGCGGACCGCTCGGAGAGCGTCGTCCTGCTGGTCACCGGGCGGGAGAAGGTATCCGGGACGCCGGCCGACCCGAACCGGGTGGCGGTCGTCGACGGGCTGGACGAGGTCGAGCGGGCTCTGGGGGGCGACGTGCTGGTGGTGCCAGGGCCGGACTCGTGAGCGCCGGCCGACGCGCGCCGTCGGCTGCCCTCCGACCATCAGCGGCCGTCTCGGCGGGCGGATCGGCCACGTCCGCGACGTGCGCCTCCGACGACCGGTACCTGTGGCTCTACCAGTACACGAACCCCGGCAACTGGCGGGCGCACTACCACCGCACCGGGCCGGCGATCGCC
>DASYLM010000320.1:0-4724 GCA_036009565.1 Pseudonocardia sp.
AACCTGGCGGCCGGGCTGAGCGGGCAACCGCTGAGCCACCAGGAGGTCATCGAGGCGGGTGCCGCGTCGGCCGGCCGGATGGGCGAGCTGCTGTGCGAGCTGGTGACCCAGGCGTGAGCGGGCCGGGCGCGTGACCGGGCGCGGGGTCGGGGCGTGACCCGGGCCGGGCGCGTGACCGGGGGTCGGGGTCGGGGCGTGACCCGGGCAGGGCGCGTGACCGGGGGTCGGGGTCGGGCGTCAGCCGGGCACCGGGCGTGAGCCGGCCACCGGGCGCAAGCCGGCCACCGGGCGTGAGCCTGCCACCGGGTGTGAGCGGGGTCGGGGCGTGAGCCTGACGCCGGCGGTCCGGGATGCGGCGCTGCGCTGGATCGCCGACGACCCGGACCCGGCCACCCGGGACGAGCTGCAGCGGTTACTGGCCGCGGCGCTGGCCGGCGGGCCCTTTGCTCTGCGTAGTAATACGCAACAGCCGGGCTCCCACCGGGGCGGCGATCCTGCGCTGTCGCGTATACCTACGCAGAGCAAAGCGCCGGCGGAGGACCTCGCCGAGCGGATGGCCGGCATGCTGCGCTTCGGCACCGCGGGGCTCCGTGGACCGGTGCGCGCCGGCCCGGCCGGGATGAACGTCGCCGTGGTGCGCCGCGCCACCGCGGGGCTGGCGAGCTGGCTGGGCGCGCACGGGCACGGCGGCGGCACGGTGGTGGTCGGCCGGGACGCCCGACACGGTTCCGCCGAGTTCGCGGTGGCCGCCTCGGAGGTGCTCGCCGCCGCCGGGTTCCGGGTGTACGCGCTGGCCACGCCGCTGCCCACGCCGGTGCTCGCCTACGCGGTACGCGCCCACCAGGCCGTCGCCGGCGTCCAGCTCACCGCGTCGCACAACCCGCCGGCGGACAACGGGTACAAGGTCTACCTGTCCGACGGCGCCCAGCTGGTCGAGCCGGCCGACGCCGAGATCGAGGCCGCCATCGCCGCCGCGCCGGCGGCCCGCTCGATCGACACCGCGCCGGTCACCCCGATCGACCCCGCCGACCTGCTCGAGGAGTACCTGGACCGGGTCGCCCGGCTGCCCCGGGGCACCGACCGTGCGTTGCGGATCGCGCTCACCCCGATGCACGGGGTTGGCGGGGCGGTCGCGGTGCACGCGTTGCGCCGCGCCGGGTTCGACGACGTGCACGTGGTGCGCAGCCAGGCCGCGCCGGACCCGGACTTCCCGACGGTGGCGTTCCCGAACCCCGAGGAGCCGGGCGCCACCGACGCGCTGCTCGCGCTGGCCGCCGAGGTGCACGCCGACCTCGCCGTGGCGCTCGACCCGGATGCGGACCGCTGCGCGCTCGGCGTGCCCGATCCCACCCGCCCGGGCGGCTGGCGGATGCTCACCGGCAACGAGACCGGCGTACTGCTCGGTGATCATCTGCTGGCGACCCTGGACCGCGCCGTGCACCCCGACCCGCTGGTGGCCACGACAGTGGCGTCCTCGACACAGCTGCGCGCGGTGGCAGCCGCCCGCGGCGCCCGGTACGCCGAGACACTGACCGGGTTCAAGTGGATCGTCCGGGCCGGCGGGGGGTTCGTCTTCGGCTACGAGGAGGCGCTGGGGTACTGCGTCGACCCCGACGCGGTGCGGGACAAGGACGGCATCGCCGCCGCGGTGCTGGCCGCCGACCTGGCAGCCACCCGCCGCGCCGCCGGCGGCTCGCTGCTCGATGCGCTCGACGAGCTGGCGATGGCGCACGGCGTGTACCTGACCGAGGCAGTGACCGCGCTGGTGACGCCGGAGCAGCGCGCCGAGGCGGTGGCCCGGCTGGCCAGCGGATCCGGCCTGCCGACCGCCACCGGTGAGCTGAGCCGCCCGGCGCCGGACGTGTTCGTGCTGACCGGCCCACGCACCCGCGCGGTGATCCGGCCGTCCGGCACCGAACCCAAGCTGAAGGCCTACCTGGAGGTCGTCGAGCCGGCGCCGGCGGACACCCCCGGACTGTGGGCCGCCCGAGGACTGGCACGGGACCGGCTGGACACACTGCGCGCACAGGTGAGCGCCATGATCGGCGCGCCGGAAGCACGGCCGGCCGACGATCCGCCCGGGCCACCGGACGGGACCGGAGTTCAGTAGAGGCCCGGGGGCGGCACACTGTCCCGGTGCCCACGCTGTTGATCGTCCACCACACGCCGTCGCCGGCCACCGCCGAGATGTTCGACGCGGTGCTGCGCGGCGCCACCGATCCGGAGATC
Source organism: Pseudonocardia sp. (assembly GCA_036009565.1). Taxonomy (GTDB): domain Bacteria; phylum Actinomycetota; class Actinomycetes; order Mycobacteriales; family Pseudonocardiaceae; genus Pseudonocardia. Next base: position 2,230 of record DASYLM010000320.1, read on the forward strand.
ACCGGCGTGGACGTGGTGCGCCGCGCCGCGCTGGCCGCCACCGCCTCGGACGTGCTGGCCGCCGACGGGCTGATCCTCGGCACGCCGGCGAACATCGGCTACATGTCCGGCGCGCTCAAGCACTTCTTCGACCAGGTGTACTACCCGGTGCTCGACGACACCCGGGGCCGGCCGTACGGGCTGTTCGTGCACGGCAACCTGGGCACCGAGGGCGCGGTGAAGGCGGTCGGGTCGATCGCCGACGGGTTGGACTGGAAGCCGGTGTGCGCCCCGGTGGTGGTCACCGGCAGCCCGGACAAGAAGGCGCTCGAGGCGTGTTGGGAGCTCGGTGCCACGGTGGCCGCCACCCTGATGGACTGACCGTGCCTCAGCTCTCCTCGGCGGGCGAGACGGCGGGCGAGACGGCGGCGAGCTTGCGCTCCACCAGTTCGTAGTTGCTGATCTTGTAGTCCAGCGCGTCCAGGCTGTTCCGCAGCTTCGCCATCCGGCGTTCGACGTCGCGGCGGTACTCGACCAGGATCTGCTTGCGGCGCGCCGTGGTGGTCTCGGTGCGCACCCGGCGGAGTGCGGCGTACTCGCGCAGCGCCCGGAGCGGGATGCCGGTGTCCCGCATCCGGTTGAGGAAGCCCAACCAGTCCAGGTCCTCCGGCCGGTACGCGCGGCGGCCGGCCGAGTTGCGCGCCGGCGGGTCGATCAGACCGATCCGTTCGTAGTAGCGCAGCGTGTCGGCGGACATGCCGCTGCGCGCCGCCACCTCCGCGATGGTGAAGCTGGACTGGCCGGTCCCCGGACCGGTGGCCGAGGGCCGCACTGAGGTCGTCACGGGTCCGACGGTAGGCGCTGGAGTGCACTCCAGGTCAACCGCTACCGGGCCGGCCCGCGCGGTTGGGTTAGCCTCCCCGAATGCCCCGCCCGAAGGTCCACGACGAGGCGCTGCGCGTTCGGTTGCTCGAGCAGGCGGTCCGCACCCTGTCCGAGGACGGGCCGGACGCGCTGAGCCTGCGCAAGCTCGCCGCCCAGGTCGGTACCTCGACCACGGCGGTGTACTCGCTGTTCGGTGGCAAGCCGGAGCTGCTGAATGCGGTGTACGAGGAGGCGTTCACCCGGTTCGGCCAGCGGCTCGATGCGGTCGAGCCCACCGCCGACCCGATCGCCGACCTGGCCGCGCTCGGTGCGGCATACCGCGCGAGTGCGCTCGAGGAGCCGCACTTCTACCAGGTGATGTTCGGACCGGTGGGTGGCGCGATGACACCGGAGCCGGAATCCGTCGAGCGCGGCATGGCCACGTTCCGTCCGCTGCTGGACGCGGTGCAGCGGGCCATCGACGCCGGGCTGCTGATCGACGAGGACCCGGTCCGCATCGCCGCCTCGATGTGGGCCACCGTGCACGGACTGGTCTCGCTCGAGCTGCGCGCGCTGCTGCCGGCCGGCTCCGGCGAGCCGACGGACCTCTACCGGTTCGTCTTCCGCGCCTTGGGCAACGGTTGGCGCACGGCACCGGGCGCTCAGCGGTCAGGCGCTCAGGCCTCGGGCGCTCAGGCCTCGGGCGCTCAGGCCTCAGGTGCTCAGAACGGGCCGAACTGACGGTCCCCGGCGTCGCCGAGGCCGGGCACGATGAACTTGTCCTCGTTCAGGCGCTCATCGACCTGCGCGGTGACCACCCGGACCGGCAGGCCGCTTGCCGCGACCGTCTCCAGTCCCTCCGGGGCGGCCAGCACACAGATTGCGGTGATCGCCGTCGCGCCCCTGGCCATCGCCAGCTCCACCGCGTGCACCAGGGTGCCGCCGGTGGCGAGCATCGGGTCGAGCAGGAACACCGGGTGCCCGACCAGCGACTCGGGCAGCGAGGCCATGTACGGCACCGGCCGGTGGGTGCGCTCGTCCCGAGCCGCTCCGACGAAACCCATCCGCGCCTGCGGCAGCAGCTCCAGCGCGGCCTCGGCCATACCCAGCCCGGCGCGGAGTACCGGCACCAGCAGCGGTGGCTTGGCCAACCGGTAGCCGGTGGTGCTGGTCAGTGGGGAGTCGATCGAGCCGCTGACCAGCTCGGAGTCCCGGCAGGCCTCGTACACCAGCATGCCGGTCAGCTCACGCAGCGCGGCACGGAAGGCGGCGTCGTCGGTGTGCCGGTCGCGCAGTGTGGACAGCCAGGTCTTCACGAGCGGGTGATCCACCGCGAGCAGGTCCATGCCGGGAACCGTACTGGCCGGTCGCTCGGCCCCGTGCCATGTATCGCCCTTCGCCCGCGCCAGTCCCCCGGCGGCGGCGGAGCGCCCTCCTACGTCGAGCGGACGAAGTCGGCGATCACCTCGGCCAGGGCGGGACCGGCGTCCTCCTGCAGGAAGTGGCCGGCGCCGGTGATCGTCGGGTGCTCGCGGCCGAGCGCGCCGGGCATCGTCCGCTTCAGGATCGGCGCCATCGCGGCGGTGATCGGGTCACCGTCGCTGAACGGGCAGAGGAACGGGATGTCCAGCGTGCGCAGCACCGCCCAGGCC
>DASYLM010000321.1:0-6603 GCA_036009565.1 Pseudonocardia sp.
AGGTCAGGGGAGGTGGTCCTCTAGTCTCCTGATTCCGAAGTTCGTTGCCAGGCCGCGGATCGCCTGGATATCGGGCATATCCAGGCGATCGAGAACGCAGCCAGGCGTCGTCTGGGCGCCGAAGTCGGTACAGAGAACTTCCGACTCAGGACACTAGACATCCGCGAGTTCGCTTTGCTCTGCGTAGGTATACGCAACAGACCCGCGCACCCGATCGGCGACGCTTTGCTCTGCGTAGGCATACGCAACAGGCCCGCGAACCTGGCGCACCCGGCACCCGGTCCGCTCACCCGATGAACCCGCCGTCGGCGTGCACCACGGTGCCGGTGACCGCGGAGGACTCGGGCTGGCAGAGCCAACAGACCGCCGCCGCCACCTCGGCCGGGTCGAGCAGACGGTCGACCAACTGGTGCTTGTGGAACTCGGCGGTCGACTCCAGCCCGTACAGCGCGGCGGTGGCGGCCAGCATGGCGGTGTCGGTGGAGCCCGGCGACACGGCGGTCGCGGTGACCCCGGTACCGCGCAGGTCGGCGGCCAACCCCCGGACCAGCCCGAGCACCCCGTGCTTGACCGCGCAGTACGGCGCGAGATGCCACAAACCGCGGTGCGCGGCGGACGACGCCATCGCCACGAACCGGCCGGTGCGCGGCTCGGGGCGGGCCAGCAACGCCGGGACGGCCGCCCTGACCAGGTGAAACACGCCGAGTAGACCGACCTCGTACAGCGCGTCCCACTCCGCGTCGGTGGTCTCCCACAGCGGTTTACCGCCGCCCATGGTGGCCGCCGCCGCAACCGTCGCGTCCAGCCCGCCGAACTCGGTCACGGCGAGCCGCACAGCGTCGTGCATCGCCGACTGGTCGCGCACGTCGGCGACCACCGGGAGCACGGCGTCCGGGTGCTTGGCCGCCACCGCGTCCAGCTCCTCGCGACAGCCCAGCGGATAGTCCAGATCCGGGTGGTCCTCGCAGGAGTCCACCGCAACCACCCGCCAGCCGTCGCCGGCCAATCGGTGCACCACGGCCGCGCCGATCCCCCGCGCCGCCCCGGTCACCAGCGCTACCCGCCCGCTATGTGCCACATCGGCGATCGTGTCACGCTGGTCGAATGCTCGACACTCGACTCGACGCCGGACCGGTGCTCCCCGCCTACGGCCGCCGCTCGCTGGCCGAGCTCACCCCTTCCTTGTTCAACGCGCTCGGCGTATCGGGGCTGGCCAACCCGCTCGGCATCGGGCCGGCCCGGCGGGTGTGCCTGCTGCTGGTGGACGGTCTCGGCGCGAACCAGCTCGCCGAGCACGCCGCGGACGCGCCGTTCCTGGCCGGGCTCGCGGCGCACCCGAAGGAGGCCGGTGCCGGTTCGCTGACCGCCGGGTTCCCGTCCAGCACACCGGTCAGCCTGAGCACCCTGGGCACCGGCTCACCGCCCGGTGGCCACGGCGTCCTCGGCGTGAGCTTCGAGGCGAGCCGCGGCGAGCTGCTGGACTCGCTGCGCTGGACCACGCACCGCGGCGGCCGCCCCGTCGACCAGCGCGAGGAACTTCCGCCGGAGTGGGTGCAGCCGCTGGAGACCACGCTGCACCGCGCGGCCGGGGCGGGTGTCGAGGTGCGGGTGGCGTCCGCCCCGATGTTCGACGGCTCCGGCCTGACCAGGGCGGCACTGCGCGGCGGGCAGTTCCGCGGCGTGCACGCGCTGGGTGACCTGGCCGCCGAGCTGATCACCGCGCTGAGCGCCCCCGGCCCGGTGTTCTGCTACGGCTACCACGCGAACCTGGATGCGCTCGGGCACGTGTACGGGCCCGGCTCGCTGCAGTGGCGCCTCGAGCTGACCATCGTGGACCGGGTGGCCGCACTGGTCGCCGAGGCGCTGCCACCGGATGGCCTGCTCGTGGTCACCGCCGACCACGGGATGATCACCGTCGACCCGGAGCAGAAGTTCGACGCGGACACCGACGCCGCACTGCGCGCCGGGGTGCGGCTGCTCGGTGGCGACCCCCGCTCCCGGCACGTGTACTCCGCGCCGGGGGCGGCGGACGATGTGCTGGCGGCCTGGACCGAGCGGCTCGGCGACCGGGCCTGGGTGCGGACCGGTGCGCAGGCGGTGGCCGACGGCTGGTTCGGGCCGATCGCGTCGCCGGAGGTGCGGTCCAGGGTCGGCGACGTGGTGGTCGCGGTGCGCGGCTCGGCGGCGGTGGTCCGCTCCAAGGCGGAGAAGTTCCTCGCCGTGCTGCCCGGCCAGCACGGTTCGCTCACCGCCGCCGAGCAGGACATCCCGCTGCTGCTGCTGCGCGGTTGAGCGCGCTTTGCTCTGCGCAGGCATACGCAACGGCGACCCTGTTGCGTATGCCTACGCAGAGCTGCTCTGCGCAGCTATACGCAACCGATCGCGTTCGGGTACGTGTTGTCCGGCAGCCACTCGCCCCGCCCGGACGGCAGCAGGTCGAGGGTCTGCCACGCCGGGTTGATCAGGTCGATGCCCCGGCCGGTGCTGTCCGGGTAGTCGGCGCTCTGGGTGTAGGCGTGCCGGACCTCGTCGCCGTCCCTGGTGAAGACACTGACGGCGGGGAACTGGCCGCCCCGGGAGCCCTCGACCCCCAAATCGGGGATCAGGGTGGAGTCGAACCCGGACACCAGCCGCAACCCCTGCCAGCCGCGCCGCCGACCCCAGCCGCGCAGCTTGTCGATCGGCGCCCTGGCGATGACGGCCAGCCCGGCGCGGCGCCCGATGTGCTGCGCGACGCCGTGCAGCCCGTCCACCCACATCGAGCACATCGCGCACGCCGCGTCGTCCTCCGGGTGGAACATCAGGTGGTACACCACCAGCTCGTCGTGCCCACCGAACAGATCCGCCAGTGTCACCGCTGACATCGGCCCGTCCGCGGCCAGGTCCATCGGCCCCTCGGTGAGCTGGTAACCCGGCAGCACCGGCCCGGCTGGCAGCGCCCGGCGCCGCGCGGCCACTGCCTCGACCTGGTCACGCAGCGCCATCTCCGCCTCGACCAGTGCTTGCCGCGCGACCCGGTACTCCTCGCTTGCCGCGGCCGGCCACATCGGCGGCCTGTCCGCCTCGACGTGCAGCGTGATGCTCTTGAGCTCGGTCCACCACTCCGTGCCGGTCATGCTCCGCGCACCGCCTCGGCCAGCCGCGCCAGCATCATCGTCCAGCCGCCCGAGTGGTCCGCGACAGCGGCGGCCGGCAGGCCGCGGTGCACCAGTCGCACCCGGGTGCCGGTGTCGATCGGCGACAGGGTCACCTCGACGGTGGAACCGCCGGGCCGCACGACCGCGTCGGGGCCGCTGAACCCCCAGGTGAACACCACCCGCTTCGGTGCGTCCACCTCGACGAACTCGCCCTCCATGGAGAACCGCCGATGCTCCGGGCCGGCCCCTTCGTGCACCTGGTGGCAGACGCCGCCCGGACGCGGGTCCAGGGTGGCCTCGACGGCCAGCCAGCGGGTGAGCTTCGCGGGATCGATGAAGAACTCGAAGACGGTCTCCGGAGCCGCCTCGATGTCGATCTCCCGGATCAGCGGCTCAGCGGTCTCGGTCGGCATCTTTTCTCCTCTGCTCGGTTTCGGCGGCGACCTTCAGGACGGCGAGCCGGTCGTCCCAGAACTCCTCGAAGAAGGCCCGCGCCTCGGTGAACCCCTCGAACCGGGTGCGGTAGAGGCGCCGGGTCCCCTCACGGCGCTCGTGCAGCAACCCGGCGTCCCGGAGTACCCGCAGGTGTTGCGAGACGGTCGGTCGGGACACGTCCGGGAAGTGCGCGGCGATCGAACCCGCCGACGCCTCCCCGACGCGGACCAGCCGCAGGATCTCCCGCCGGCGTGGCTCGACCACGGCTTCCAGTACGGCTTGCATGAGAGATAGTGTAGGCAGTCACTTACGTAGGTGTCAAACTACGGATCCGGCTGTTGCGTATAAGTGCGCAGAGCAAGCTCTGCGTAGGGACACGCAACAGTTCAGGAGATTGTTGTGTATCCCTACGCAGAGCAAAGCGCCGCGAAGCGCAGCGGATCCGGCTGTTGCGTATTCCTACGCAGAGCAAAGCGCCGGCGAACGCCCGGTCAGCAGGCCCCGTCCACCGCCACCACACAGGCCTCCACCAGGGCGGACAGCATCGCCACCCCCTCCTCGGCGTTCGCCCCGGCCGGATCGCCCAGCACGCCGTTCGCACTGACCGCGCGCACCCCGCCGGCGCGCATCGCGGGTAACAGCGCGGCCAGCGCACCGGTGTTTCCCGGCTGAGCCAACTCGAGCCGCACCAGCTCCGGGGCCAGCGCCAGCAGCAGCGACGTCTCGGTACGCCCGGCATGGCCGTCCCGCACGAAGCCGGTGCCGGCCGGCAGGCCGCAGCCGTACCACCGCACGTCACGCCCCTCCGCGCACAGCAGTTCGACCGCCGACCGCAGCACGCCCACGTTGCCGCCGTGCCCGTTGACGAACACCAGCCGCCGCGCCCAGCGCCCGGCCGAGCGCCCCAGCTCGACCAGCACCGACCGCAGTGCGTCCTGCCCGATCGAGACCGTGCCGGCGAACATCTCGTGCTCCCCGGACGCCCCGAAGCTCACCGAGGGCGCCACCAGCACGTGCTCGCCGAGCCTGGCCGCCGCGCCGCGCGCCACCGCTTCGGCGATCCGGGTATCGGTGTCCAGCGGCAGGTGCGGGCCGTGCTGCTCGGTCGAGCCGACCGGGACCAGCAGGGTCACCGTCGCCGCGCCGTCCAGCTCCGGCCAGGTCCGACCGCCCAGGTTCATCGCACCCGTCCCACCAGTCGTGCCACCCGGTCCCCCTCGATGATCGCAGCGTCCAGCCGCCGAGGTGCGAGACAGTCCCCGACCCGGTGCACCGGCGGCCCGGCCGCACCCAGCTCACGCCACACCTGATCCTCCGGCTCGCCGGGCAACGCGCACACCACCGCGTCGAGCTCCCGCTGTTCGAGTGCTCCGGTGGGATGGTGCAGCACCTCGACCGTGACCCGACCGCCGGCGGCCGCGGCGCCGAGCACGACCCGGTCGGTGGACTGCCGCAGTCCCGCCTCGGCGGCGCGGCGCCGGAACCGCTCCCGGTCCAGGGTGAGCCCCAGATCCTGGCCCACGACCAGCGCCGGCGTCATGATCTCCACGGCGCAACCCCGGGCGGCGAGCAGCTCGGCGACCGAGGTGGCCTGGTGGAAGCCCAGTTCGTCGTACACCAGCACCCGACCGGCCGGCGCGCACCGCCCGGCCAGCACGTCGCGCACATCGACGACGCCGGGCACCGCCCACCCCGGCGGCGCCGGCCGCGACCCGGCGGCCAGTACCACGACGTCCGGCTCGGACCGCCGGACGAACGCGGCGTCCACCTCGACACCGGTCCGGATCGCCACCCCGTGCCGGGCGCACTCGGCCAGCAGGTCGGCCACCACCTGGCCGAACTCCACCCGGCCCGGGGCACGCGCCGCCAGCAGCACCTGCCCACCGGTGACCTCGGCGCGTTCGCACAGGGTGACCCGGTGCCCCAGTGCGGCCGCGGTCGCGGCGGCCCGCAGCCCGGCCGGGCCGCCACCCACCACCAGCACCCGCCGTCCGGCCGCCGGCCGCGCGACCGGGATCGACTCGCGCCCCGCTCCCGGGTTCCGCACGCACCCCAGCCACCGGTTCATCCCCACCCGGGCGACGCACTCCTGGTTGCAGCCGAGGCAGGTCCGCACCGGCTCGCCGCGCACCGCCCGGCCGGCGAACTCCGGATCCGCGAGCTGCCCGCGCACCACACCGACCAGGTCGCAGGCCCGGTCCGCGAGCGCCTGCCCGGCCTGCACCGGCGTGGTGAACCGACCGATCCCGACCACCGGCAGCCCGCTGGCCCCGCGCAGCGCGCTCGCCACGTCCAGTGCATAGCCCGCCGGCTCGCCCATCGGCGGCGTGACCCGGTACTGCGTCGAACCGGCCACCCCGACCGCGGTGTTCAGGTAGTCCAGCTGCCCGGTGCCGGCCACCAGCCGGGCCACCTCGACGACCTCGGCCAACCCCAGCCCGGCCGCGCCGGCTCCCGGCAGGTCGTCGCAGCCCAGCCGGACGCCGAGTACCCGGTCCGGGCCGAGCGCGGCACGCACCTCGGTCAGCAGCTCGAGCAGGAACCGGACCCGCCCGGCCGGCGAGCCGCCGTAGCCGTCGGCCCGGTGGTTGGTGACCGGGGAGAGGAACTGCCGGACGATCGAGGACTGCGAGCACTGCAGCTCGACGCCGTCGAAGCCGCCGGCCACGCAGCGGGCGGCCACCTCGGCGTAACCCCTGACCAGCTCCCCTATCTGGGCGGCGGTCACCTCGACCGGCACTTCACGGAACAGTCGGTCCGGGACCGCCGAGGGCGCCCACACCGGCCGCCGCGAGTACATCCCGCTGGACTGGCCGCCGTTGTGGTTGAGCTGCGCCAGCACCGGGACGCCGTGCGCGTGGACCGCGTCGGTGAGCCGGCGGTACCCGGGCAGCACGGCCGGGTCGTAGCCGCGGATCAGCTTCTCGTACGGCCGGTCACCCGGGTGCACGGTGTGCTCCTCGGTGACGACCAGCCCGGCGCCCCCGGCCGCCCGCGCCGCGTAGTAGGCCGCGTGCCGCTCGGTGGGCAG
>DASYLM010000322.1:0-8729 GCA_036009565.1 Pseudonocardia sp.
CGGCCTGGAGGACGTGCTGGGCTGGGCGGAGAAGGACACCGCCGAGGGCCTCGGCGACCTGCCCTACCCACCGGACTACCCGAAGATGCCCGGCGAGCCCAAGCGGGTGCAGCCGTCCCGGGCCAGGAAAGAGCCGTAGCGGCCGGAAAGAGCAGTAGCGGGCCGGACGAGCAGTAGCGGGCCTGGAGAGAGCCGTAGCGGGCCGGCAAGGCCGTGGCGTGCGGCTAGACCGGCGGCACGGTTAGACCGGCGGCACGGCGCCCGGTAGCCACTCGCGGCCGCCGCAGCTCGGGCAGGGGCGCACCTCGTAGGGGTGCAGCGGCTCGTCCCCGCTCGTCACGGTGAGGCGGTGATAGCCGAGGGCGCCGTCTCCTCGGCAGTCGTGGCACAGCGTGCGCAGCCGCCGCCGCTGCGCTGGTGCGCGCCGTGCCCGAGGTATCACAGGGCAGAGCATGCCAGGCGTCGAACGGCCTAGTCGTCCCGGTAGGTCTTACGGCCGTTCCAGATGCGGTTCTGGTCGAAGCGGGCCCGACGGTTCTCGGCGCGCCATCGACCGAGGTAGAACCCGAGAAATACGCCGACGAGCAAGATGAGCCACAGCCCAGAATCCATTATCTACCCACTAACGAGTGAGTTCCATGTCTCTATCCTGAGAGGATCTCACGCAGGGTCATCAACCGCGCTGGTTCAACCGGGTGGTAGCAGTGCCGAGCCGTCACGGTGGGCCGTCACGGTGGGCCGTCACGGTGGACAGAGCACGCTGGCCTGCGGCACCGTGCCGTCGACCCACAGCGAGTCCGCCGCCTGAGTCACACAGGGCGTGCGCGGGTAGGCACCGCGCCCGGCACCCTCCCAGTTCACCACCCGCGCCGGCCCGAGCTGGTCGGCGGCGCGCTGGTAGCCCTGCTCGGGCACCCTCGGGCTGACCGCGGTGGTGAGCACCAGCATCGGCGGCGCGGCGGCCGCCGGGCCGACCCTGGCCGGGTCCGACGGCACCGGCCACGCCGTGCACAGCAACAGCTGCTGCGCCATCAGCGCGCCGAACAGCGGGTGGGCGGTCCGCCACTTGCCGACCAACGCCATGACCTGAGGCGGACTGACCCGCTGCGTGGTGTCGTTGCACCGGGTGGCCAGGGCCAGGTCGAAGCGGCCGTTGAGGCCGAGCAGCTGGTCCAGGTACTGCAGCAACCCGGTCGGGTTCCCGGTCTTGGCCGCTCCGATGGCGCCGGCCAGCGCCGACCAGCCGTCCGGGTCGTCGAGCCCGATCAGCACCGCGTGCAGCATCGCGCTGGCCGTCAGCTGCTCGCCGTCCGGGCCGGTCTGCGGCCTGCCCCGCAGCTGGTCGGCCAGCTGGGTGACCGCGACGCGCGGGTTCGTGCCCAGCGGGCACCCCGGGCGCGTGGCACAGGACTGGGCGAAGGCATCGAAGGCCGCCTCGGCCGCCGTCGCGCGTGCCTCGGTGGAGCCGATCGAGTCCTGGGTCGGGTCCGGGGGAGCGTCGAGCACCAGCCGCCCCACCGAGCCGGGGAAGTTCTGCGCCCACACCTCAAGCGCCCGCGCGCCGTCACCGAGCCCGAGGGCGCTGAGCGTGCGCACCCCGAGCAGGGCCTTGGCCCGCTCCACATCCTGCGCGGTGTCGCCGGTGTCGTACCTGGTCAGGGTGTCGCCCTCGGTGAGATAGCACTCCTGGACCACCTCGCGCGCGTCGTCGAGCAACCGGTCCGCCGCGCTGGGGTCGGCGCCGGTCAGGTCGGTATCCAGGATGTCCTCGCGGACGTCCGGCGGCGCGCAGTCCAGTCGGCTGGTGCCCTCGCCCCGGCGGTCCATGCCGACCAGGGTGAAGTGCTGCAGCAGCGTCAGCGGGACCTGGGCGGCCAGCCGGGCGGCGCGCAGCGTGCCGGTCTCCCCGTCGCTGTCGCCGAGCACCAGCAGCGGTGGCCTGGCCTGCGCCGGTTTGTCGGTCAGCGACACCCGCATCAGCCCGATCGAGGACTGCCGGCGGCGCCCGTTGTCGGAGTCGGTGTCCACCGGCATGTCGGCGCACTCGAACTTGAGCGCCCGACCGGCCGGGACCGGCACCGGCAGCACCGCCCGCATGTCGTCGGTGCAGTCGATGAAGTCGACGCGGCTGGCATCCCCGACGTCGGGCACCGGGACCTGGGGACCGGGCGGGACGGGCCGAGGGGGCGGCTCCGGGGCGCCGTTCCCGGTGCTCGACCCGTGCACGGCGACCGGGGGGCGGATCGAGGGCCCGACCGCGCAGGAGCACAGCAGCAGCCCGAACGCCGCCAGCAACGCCGCCAGCACGGCCGGCCTGCGTGGTCGAGGGGCCGATCGCGGCACGCCTGTCTCCCTGAGGTCACCCGCGGCGCGGAGTACGCCGCAACGTACAGACTGCTAGGCGACCGGTGAGGATCTGGTGAGCCGACGCCGATGGGGCGGAGCGAGTTACCGATCTCGCAGGTAGCGCAGCAGCAGGACGTCGTCCTCGGCGAGCGCGCTGGCGAGGCGCAGCCCGCGCGGCGGATGGTCCGGCCCCATCGCGACCCGGTCGATGCCGCCGCCGACCAGCATGGGGGAGACGGTCAGGCAGAGCTCGTCGACCACGTCCGCCGCGAGCAGGTCGCCGAACAGGTGCGGACCGCCCTCGCACAGCACCCGGTACAGCCCCAGCCCGGCCAGCGTGGTCATCACCTGCGCGCCGTCCACCCGGTCACCGGCCAGCACCACCACCTCGGCGCCGGCGTCGGCGAGCCGGCGCCGGTTGGCCGCCGGTGCCGTGCTCGAGGTGAGGATCAACGGCGGTACCTGGGTGTCGGTGAACAGCCGGGCGGCCGGGTCCAGCTGCGCGGTGGCGGTGACCACCGCGATCCTGGGTGGTACCCCGGTCGTCCGGTTCGGCTGGCTGGCGCCGCCGTAGTTCTCCGCACGGGCCGTACCGGCGCCGACCAGCACCACCTCGGCCAGCTGGCGCAGCACACCGAACACCCGTCGGTCCGGCGCCGACGACAACGCTCTGGACAGGCCGTCGGCGGTGGCCGCCCCGTCCGCGCTGGCCACGAAGTTCACCCGGAGGTAGGGCCGGTCCAGCGGTTCGGGGTAGGCGTAGAGCCGGGCCAGCTCGTCGTCGCCGAGAGATGTCGGGTCGGGCGCCGTCAGGGGCAACAGCCGGTACACCGGGTTATCCCACCACGGATCGCGCGGGGCCGTCCGGGCGGCGTTCACGTTCCTGGGCGTGGTCCGCGGCGACGGTCTGCTGGTCTCGACCTTCGACCTTGGACCGTCGACCCTGACCGGGCCCGGGCGGGGTGGGCCGGGGCGGGGGTGCCAGTGGTCGGAGGTGGCGGTGGTCAACTGAACCTGGCGCTGGTCAACGCATGATCAAACCAGCGTCAGGTTCAGTTGACCATGAATCTCGGCCTGGTTCGAGGTGCCCGTCGGCTCCGGCGTCGAAACTGGCCCGCCCGGCCGGGCTCAAACGGGCTCGAACGGGCTCGGCTCGAACGGGCTCGGCTCGAACAGGCTCGGCTCGAATGGGCTCGGTCCAACCGGCCCGCGCTGCCCAATTGCCCCGCCGCCCCGGACTTGGCACCACGGCCCGACCCGCCACGAAACCCGCCGCGGATCAGCCTGTGGAGGCCACCGCGAGCGGCAGCACGGCGGGCGCACCGGCCCGGCGCAGCAGCATGGCCGCGACCGTCATCGTCCAGCCCGAGCTGATCACGTCGTCGACCAGCAGTACCGGGCCGGCGCCCAGCTCGAGCCCGGGTGGCACGGACAGCCTGCGGTGCACCTGGGCCAGGCGCTGGGCCGAGTTCGGCGGCTCCGGCTCGGCCGCGATCTCCGGGTCGAAGTCCTCGTCGTCCGGGTCGTGCTCGACCGGGAACAGCGGCGGCGCCGAGTCGAGCAGGGTGCCCAGCAGTGGCAGCCGCCCGATCGCGGCGATCCGTTCGGCGAAGGAGGTCACCAGCTGGGGGTGGGCCCGGGACGGCAGTGCCACCACGCCGGCCGGCCGGGTGTCCCACCCCCAGCCCTTGAGCACGTCGACGGCGGCGGCCACCACCTCGTCCGGGACCGGGCCGTCGGCGCGCAGCAACGGCCGCAGCCGGGGGCCCCAGCCGACGTCGACCAGCCGGCCGATCACCCGACCCTCCCCGGCGGCGTCGGCCGGGCCGAGCTTGCCGGACAGCGGCACGTCCAGCGCGGTCATCCCGGACGGCCACATCTTGCGCGGCGCCACCGGCACCCCGGGGCGGCCCAGCCAGTCACCGGCGCCGCCGCGGACCTCCTCGGGCACCGAGCTGTCGTAACGGTGCCCGGTGCAGTTGTCGCAGCGCCCACAGGCCACCGCGTCCGGGTCGTCCAACATCCGGCGCAGGTACTCCATCCGGCAGCCGTCGGTGTCCAGGTACCGCAGCATCGCGTCCTGCTCGGCACGCCGCGCCCTGGCGAGCCCGGCGTAGCGCGCGCCGTCGTACTCCCAGTCCTGGCCGGTGGCCGCCCAGCCGCCCTTGACCCGGCGCACCGCGCCGTCGGTGTCCAGCACCTTGAGCATCATCTCGAGCCGGCCCCTGGCCAGCTCGACGTGCGGCTCCAGCGCGGAGGTGGACATCGGCCGCCCGGCGGCGCCGAGCACCGCGAGGGTGGCCCGCACCGCCGGCTCGGCGGGGAAGGCGAGCGAGGCGAAGTAGGCCCAGATGTCGCGGTCCTCCGGGCCGGGCAGCAACAGCACCTCGGCGTGCTCGACACCACGGCCGGCACGGCCGATCTGCTGGTAGTAGGCGACCGGGGAGCCAGGGGCGCCGAGGTGCACCACGAAGCCCAGGTCGGGCTTGTCGAACCCCATGCCCAGCGCGGACGTGGCGACCAGCGCCTTGACCCGGTTGGCCAGCAGGTCATCCTCGGAGCGCTGCCGCTCGGCGGGGTCGGTCTTGCCGGTGTAGGCGACGACCGGGTGGCCCCGCTCGCGCAGGTAGCCGGCGAGCTCCTCGGCGGCGCTGACGGTGAGCGTGTAGATGATGCCGGAGCCGGGCAGCTCGCCGAGGTGCTCGGCCAGCCAGCCGAACCGGTCCGTGCCGGTGGGCAGCCGCAGTACCCCCAGGCGCAGCGAGTCGCGGTCCAGCGGGCCGCGCAGCACCAGCGCGTCACCGCCGGTCACCCCGAGCTGGTCGGCGACGTCGCGGGTCACCCGGTCGTTCGCGGTGGCCGTGGTGGCCAGCACCGGGACCCCGGCCGGCAGGTCGGCGAGCAGGGAGCGCAGCCGCCGGTAGTCCGGGCGGAAGTCGTGCCCCCAGTCGGAGATGCAGTGCGCCTCGTCGACCACCAGGAGGCCGGCGGTGCGGGACAGCTCGGGCAGCACCCGGTCGCGGAACTCGGGGTTGTTCAGTCGTTCCGGGCTGACCAGCAGCACGTCGATCTTGCCGTCCTGCACCTGTTGGTAGACCAACTCCCAGTCGTCGGTGTTCGCGGAGTTCACCGTGGCGGCCTGGATGCCGGCCCTGGCGGCGGCGTCGATCTGGTTGCGCATCAGCGCCAGTAGCGGCGAGACGATCACCGTCGGACCCTTGCCGGCGGCGCGGAGCAGCGCGGTGGACACGAAGTACACCGCCGACTTGCCCCAGCCGGTGCGCTGCACGACCAGCGCCCGGCGGCCCTGTGCGACCAGCGCGTGCACGGCCTTCCACTGGTCCTCGCGCAGCACCGCGTCCGGGCCGGCCAGGGCCCGCAGCGCCGCCTCGGCCTCGGTGCGCAACTCGGCCTCGGTGCGCTCGGTGGACCCGGGGTGGGTGCGCTTGGTGCGCAACTCGGCCTCGGTGCGTTCGGTGGGCCCGGGGTCGGTCGGCTGGGTGTCGGTGCGCTGGGTGTTGGTGCGCCCGGTGTTGGTGCGCAACTCGGTGTCGGCGCGCCCGGTGTCGGTACGCCCGGGGTCGGTCGGCTGGGCCAGGCTCATGTCCCTATGGTGCGGCCCGGCCCCGACAGCCTCGCGCCGGGGCAGGGTGGCGCTCCGTCCTGCGCGTGTTGTGGTGTGTTGTCTGTGACGCAAGGTGCGCGGGAGGTTCGGGAGGTGCGCGGGAGGTCTCGGAGGTACCCGGGAGGTACGGGGGAGGTTCGGTGCGCGGAGCCGCCGCAATGGCTTTCATGATCAACGGGACATGAGTGCTGTTTTTCGGCGGAGAAACAGCCCTGATGTCCCGTTGATCATGAGTGCTTGTCTAGGGCGCCCGCGTCGAGGCTCGCGGAATGTTGTCGGCAGCCCGCGGTGAGGGTTCGTCGGCGGCTCTCGGTGATCACCAGTACCGGTCAGCGGTTGCGAGCGCGCGAAACACCCGCGGGGTACTCGTGATCATGAAGTCGCTGCCGGCGCCTGGTCGGTGGACATCGCGCGCCTTCCGTGCGTGACGGCCGGGCGAGGTGTGCGGCAACCATCCACGGTGCGCGACGCGTACCGGCGCGCCGCGCGGTGTGCATTCGCAAAGGCGGGGAACCAAGCAGGCGGCGGCCCGGCCACGACGGCTCCGGACACCGTCATTGTGCGCCGCGCACCCACTGCAGCGGGCGCGCGGCGCATAAACCGGGTGTGCGCGGAACACGTGCGTGCGCGGAACACGTGCGCGTG
Source organism: Pseudonocardia sp. (assembly GCA_036009565.1). GTDB lineage: Bacteria > Actinomycetota > Actinomycetes > Mycobacteriales > Pseudonocardiaceae > Pseudonocardia. The sequence goes on from DASYLM010000322.1 coordinate 6,617, forward strand.
CGGAACACGAACGAGACTGTGCGGCGGCGGCCGCCCGACCCCGGTCAGCTGAACAGACTGCGGCCGACGATCTCCTTCATGATCTCGTTGGTGCCGCCGAAGATGGACTGCACCCGCGCGTCCAGGAAGGCCTTCGCGATCGGGTACTCCAGCATGTAGCCGTAGCCGCCGTGCAGCTGCACGCACCGGTCGACGGTGCGCTTGAGCAGGTCGGAGGTCCACCACTTGGCCATCGCGGCGTCGGTCACCGACAGGTTGCCCACGACGTGCTCGGACAGGCAGCGGTCCACGAACACCCGGGCGATCTGGGCCTCGGTGGCGATCTCGGCGAGCTCGAAGCGGGTGTTCTGGAACGAGGAGACCGACTTGCCGAAGGCCTTGCGGTCCTTGGTGTACTGCGCGGTCGTGGCCAGCGCCTGCTCCACACCGGCCGCGCTGCCCACCGCGATGGACAGCCGCTCCTGGGGCAGGTTCTGCATCAGGTAGATGAAGCCCTGGCCGACCTCGCCCAGCACGTTCGCGGCCGGTACCCGTACGTCGGTGAAGGACAGCTCGGCGGTGTCCTGCGCCTTCAGGCCGACCTTCTTGAGCCGCCGGCCGCGCTCGAAGCCGGGCATGCCGCGCTCCACCACGATCAGGCTGAAGCCCTTGCTGCCGGCGTCCGGGTCGGTCTTGGCGACCACGATGACCAGGTCGGACAGGATGCCGTTGGTGATGAACGTCTTGGACCCGTTGACGATGTAGTCAGCGTCGGACCCGGCCCCGTCGCGGACCGCGGTGGTCTGGATGCCCTGCAGGTCGCTGCCGGTGCCCGGCTCGGTCATCGCGATGGCGGTGATGATCTCGCCGGAGCAGAACCCGGGCAGCCAGCGGCGCTTCTGCTCGTCGTTGGCCAGCCGGAGCAGGTACGGCGCCACCACGTCGTTCTGCAGCGGGAACCCGATGCCGCTGGCCCCGGCCCGGACCAGCTCCTCGTCGATGATCGCGTTGTACCGGAAGTCGTCGACCCCGCCGCCGCCGTACTCCTCGGGCACGTCGGTGCCCAGCAGGCCGGCCTTGCCGGCGGCCAGCCAGACCTCCCGGCTGACCTGCCCGTCCGCCTCCCACTGCTCGTGGTAGGGCTCGACCTCGCGCTGCACGAAGGTGCGGGCGAGGTCACGGAAGGCCCGATGGTCGTCGTCGAAGATGTTCCGCTCCATGCATCGAGTCTCACATACATGCGCACCTGCCGGTAACCTCGCGTCATGGATCTGCTGGGCGCGGCCGCGAACGTGCGTGACCGGGCGGTCACCGGGCACCTCGCCGACCTGCGCCGGATGCCCCGCGAACTGATCGACGAGGCTCCCTCGGCCACGCTCTACCGCTACCTGGCGTTGGACGGCCAGGCGAGCCAGCCCGACCCCGACCTGGCGCCGGTGCTGCTGGTGCCGCCGCTCGGCGCCCCGGACTTCGCCTACGACCTGCGGCGCGGCTGCAGCCTGGTGGAACACCTGCTGGGCACCGGGCGGGACGTCTACCTGGTGGACTACGGCGACATCTCGTTCGGCCAGCGCGGCCTCGGGATCGAGTTCTGGGTGGAGAACGTGGTGCCGCGCGCGGTGCACCGGGTCAGCGCGTACCGGGCCGGCACACCGGTGCACCTCGTCGGGTGGTGCCTCGGCGGCCTCTTCTCGCTGCTCACCGCCGCCGACCGGGCCTCCCAGCTGCCGGCGCCAAGCCGCTCACCGTGCTGTCCCGTCTCGGCGACCGGGACGTGCTGGAGCAGATCGAGGCCGTGGACTACCTGATGAGCCACATGCACGGCTACCCGGGGCGCACGTCCGGCCAGATCTACCATCTGATGATGCGTTCCATCGACCTCAGCGACGGCGGGCTGGAGCTCGCCGGCCGGCGGATCGAGCTGTCCGAGGTGCGGGTCCCGGTGCTGGTGGTGGCCGGCGAGAACGACGTGATCGCGCCGCTCGGGGCGGTGCGACGGGGCACCGAGCTGCTCACCGGCTCGCCCGAGGTGCGCTTCGAGACCGCGCCGGGCGGACACCTCGGGGTGCTGACCGGGCGCCGCGCGCGGGACACCACGTGGGCGTACCTGGACGAGTTCCTGGACAAGCACGAC
>DASYLM010000323.1:0-5323 GCA_036009565.1 Pseudonocardia sp.
GGACGACGCCTTCGCCGGAGCGACGCACCTCGTCGAGGGCGAGTACGACTTCCCGCGCTACTCCTCGGTGCCGATGGAGTGCTACAGCGTCATCGCGCAGTGGCAGGACGGCGCCGACGGGCCGGGCGTCGAGGCGTGGGCCAACTTCCACGGCCCGTTCACGATGGTGCCGGTGATGGCCGGGGCCCTGGGCATCCCGACCTCGCGGGTCCGGCTGCACGTGCCGGCCGACATCGGTGGCAGCTTCGGGATCAAGGCCGGCATCTATCCGTACGTCGTGCTCATGGCGCTCGCCTCGCGGCACGCCGGCACCCCCGTGCGGTGGACCGAGGACCGCATCGAGCACCTGCTGGCCAGCTCGAGCGGGGCGGACCGGGTGATGTGCTTCCGGGCGGCGGTGGATGCCGACGGGCTGGTCACCGCGCTGGACACCGACCTGGTGGACAACGTCGGCGCCTACCTGCGCCCACCGGAGCCGTCCACGCTGTACCGCTGCTTCGGCAACATCACCGGTCCGTACCGGATCCCGGCGGTACGCATCCGGGCCCGCGCGGTGGTCACCAACCAGATGCCCACCGGGCTGAACCGGGGCTTCGGCGGTCAGCAGCTGTACTTCGGACTGGAGCGGCTGATGGACGAGGTGGCCGCCGCCGCCGGGCTGGACGTGTTCGAGGTGCGGCGGCGGAACCTGGTGACCGGCTTCCCGTACGAGACGCCGACCGGTGGGGTGTACGACTCGGGGGACTACGCCGCGGCCGTCGAGCTGGCGCTGAAGAACGTCGATCTGGCCGAGCTGCGCGAGCGGCAGGACGAGGTGCGTGCCGGCGGTGGCTACTACGGCATCGGCGTCGGGCTGGTGGTCGACCCGTCCGGCACGAACATCGGCTACGTCGGTCTCGCCACCCCCGCCGAGCAGCGCAAACCCGGGCGGGACAAGTCCGGCTCCACCGAGCACGTGCGGATCTCGGTGGACCTGTCCGGGGTGGTCACCGTGCTGCTGGGCAGCGTGCCGCAGGGCCAGGGGCACGCCACGGTGGCCCGGTCCGTGGCGGCGCGGCGGCTCGGGCTGCCGGTGGAGCAGGTCCGGGTGGTGGTCGACATGGACACCGCGACCACGCCGTGGACGGTGACCTCGGGCAGCTACTCGTCCCGGTTCGCGCCCCTGGTGACCAGCGCCGTGGTGCAGGCCGCCGACCGGATCGCCTCGACGATCCGGGCGGCCGGGTCGGTGCTGCTCGGGCTGCCCGCCGACGAGCTGGAGCTGGCCGACGGTCAGGTCCGGTCGCGCACCGATCCGTCCCGCGCCGCGCAGTTCCGGCACGCCGCCGGGGTGGTGCACTGGGATCCGAGCGCACTGCCCTCGGGGGTGTCGGCCCGGCTGTACGAGGAGGCCGCGTTCACCCCGCGCGAGGTCCGCGCGGCCACCCGGGACGACCGGATCAACTCCTCGCTCTGCTACGGGTTCGTCGCCGAGATCGTCGCGGTGCGCATCGACCCGGACACCCTCGAGATCACCATCGACCGGGTGTCCTCGGTGCACGACGCCGGTACCGTGCTCAACCAGCAGCTGCTGGACGGGCAGGTGTACGGCGCGCTCACCCACGCCCTCGGCGGCGCGATGTACGAGGAGTTCCACTACGCGCCGTCGGGGCAGCCGACCTCGGCCACCTTCCTGGACTACCTGTGCCCGACCAGCGCCGAGGCCGGCTACGAGCTGCGCACCGACCACCTGGTCAGCCCGTCCCCGCTGACCCCGCTCGGGGCCAAGGGCTGCGGCGAGGGCTCCTCGATGAGTTTCCCGGTGGCGCTGGCCAACGCGGTCGCGGACGCGCTGGCGCCGGCCGGAGTGAAGATCACCTCGCTACCCCTGCACGGCGAGGTCCTGTACCAACTACTGACCCTGTGAGTGGTAGTGGTCGCTATGGCGACCAATACCACTCACAGGGCTCTGAGGAGCTGAGATGGCACTGACCGGCGGCGAGGTACTTCTGGAGCGCAGCCAGGACGGCCGGGTGGCCTACCTGACGCTGTCCCACGGCCGCTACACCGTGATCACCTGGGAGATGCGGCAGCTCGTCGCGGACCGGTTCACCGAGATCGACCGCGACCCCGAGATCCGGGTCGTGGTGGTGCGCAGCGACGGCGAGCACTTCACCTCCGGCGGTGACATCGCCGGCTTCATGGAGGTCGACCCGATCGACTTCACCGACCTCGGGCACAACGTCACCGCGCCGGCCCGCAGCACCAAACCGGTGATCGCGGCGGTGGATGGCTACTGCTTCGGGGTCGGCTGCGAGATGGCGCTGTCCTGCGACATCCGGCTAGGTACGCCGCGCACCCAGTTCGCGCTGCCGGAGATGAACCTGGGCATGATCCCCGGCTCCGGCGGCACCCAGCGCCTGGCCCGGCTGGTCGGCTTGTCCCGGGCCAAGTTCCACATCATGACGGCCACCCGGATCCAGGCCCGGCAGGCGCTGGACTGGGGCATCCTCGCCGAGCTGCACGACGACCGGGAGGCGCTGTACACGGCCGTCGATGCGCTCGCGGCGAAGATGGCCGACTTCTCCCCGGCCGCCCAGCGCACCGCGAAGGAGGTGCTGGACAAGGGCGTCGACGGGCCGCTCTACACCGGCATCGAACTGGAGCGGAAGGCCTACGCGATGCTGCGCGCCACGGACGACTTCGCCGAGGGCGTCGCGGCGTTCACCGAGAAGCGCAAGCCCAAGTTCACCGGGCGGTGACGGTATGAAGCCGGCCCCGTTCAGCTACGTCCGCCCCGGTTCGCTCGCCGACGTACTCGGTGAGCTGGCCGCCGGCGACGGCAAGGTGCTGGCCGGCGGGCAGTCGTTGGTGCCGGTGTTGGCCATGCGGCTGGGCCGGCCGGGCACCCTGGTGGACATCAACTCGGTCGCCGAGCTGGACGAGCTGACCGTGTCCGGCTCCCGGGCCGGCGAGGTGCTGCGGGTGGGTGCGACGGCTCGGCAGCGGGTGCTGGAACGGTCCGATGAGGCACGCCGGGTGCCGCTGCTCGGGATGGCGCTGCCCTTCGTCGGGCACCGCGAGCTGCGCAGCCGGGGCACCGTGTGCGGCAGCCTGGCGCACGCCGACCCGGCCGCCGAGCTGCCTGCGGTGGCGTGCTGCCTGGACGCGGTGCTGGAGATCGCCGGGCCGTCCGGGCACCGGCGGGTGCCAGCGGCGGAGTTCTTCGCCGGTGCCATGACCACCGCCATCGGGCCGGACGAGGTACTGGTGGCGGCGGAGTTCCCGGTCGCCCGCGCGGGCGAGGGCTTCGGCTTCGCCGAGATCGCCCGCCGGCACGGTGACTTCGCGCTCGCCGGGGTGGTCACCCGGGTGGAGCGTGACGGCGATCGGGTGGTCGCCGCGACGCTGACCGGATTCGGCATCTCCGACCAGCCGGTGACCCGGGACGTCGCCCAGCTGGTCCAGGCCGGTGATGGCCTTCCGGCCGCGCTGCGGGAGGGCACCGCCGAGCTGGCCGCCGACCTGGTGGACACCGCGGGCGATGCGCACGGCTCGACCGGTTACCGGCGGCGGCTGTTCACCGTGCTGGCCGCGCGTGAGCTGGGCCGGGCGTACGACAGGGCCGGCTCGTGACGCGCGCGCCGAGGGCGCGGGTGGCGGCGCACGAACTGGTGGACGTGGCGCTGACCGTCAACGGCAGCGCCGTGACGGTCCGGGTGCCGCTGCGGATGCACCTGGCCGACGCGCTGCGCGAGCACCTCGGGTTGACCGGCACCCACCTCGGTTGTGAGCACGGGGTGTGCGGGATGTGCACGGTGCTGGTGGACGGTGAGGCGGCCCGGGCCTGCCTGCTGTTCGCTGTGCAGTGCGAGGGCGCCGAGGTCGTCACCGTGGAAGGCCTCGGCTCCCCGGCCGATCAACACCCGCTGCAGCGGGCGTTCGCCGCGCACCACGGGTTGCAGTGTGGCTTCTGCACCCCCGGCATGCTGATGAGCAGCTACGACCTGCTCGCCAACGGACCGGCCGGGACCGCCGTGGCGCCGGGCGAGCTGCCGGTGGAGATGTCCGGCGTGCTCTGCCGGTGCACCGGCTACCGGGGCATTCTGGCCGCCGTCGCGGATGTCGCCGCCGCCTATCCGGACGGCCTGCCCGGTCCCGGCAACTGTGCCGCGCGGGCGTTGTTGGGGCGGTCCGGCGGTCGGTCGGCGGCAGCGGCTCCCGATGCCGGTGGGTCGTCCGCGGGGGAGCCGTCGCGGTCCGCCGTTTCCGCCGTTTCCGCCGTTTCCGCCGTGGAGCCCCGGCTGCCCGGCGGGACTCCGTCGGCGACCGTCGAGGTCCGCGGCGCGCTGTCCGCGCCGGTGGACGCGGTGTGGCGGGTGCTGGACGACTTCGACCAACTTGCCCGCTGCCTGCCCGGGGCAACGTTGGTGGAGGTACTCGAGGACGGGCGCTACCTGGGGCGTGCGGTGGTTGCCCTGGGCCCGGTCAAGCTGACCTTCGACGGGGTGGCGCGGGTGTTGGAGCGGGATCCGGGGGAACATCGGCTGCGGGTGGTGGCGCAGGGCGCGGACGCCGGCGGCAGCGCGACCCAGGCGGACATCCGGCTGTGGGCCGCGCCGGGCGCCGACGGTGGCACCGAGCTGCGGGCCGATGTGTCGCTGTATCTGTCCGGGCGGATCGCCCAGTTCGGCCGGGCGCTCGCCGGGGACGTCAGCCGGCGAATGTTCGAGCAGTTCACCTCGGCGGTGGACCAGGCCGCCCGCACCGGCGCGGCACCATCGGTAGGCACCGGCCCCAGCCCGGTCCGGATCGTGTTCGCGGTGCTGGTCGAACGGGTGCGGGGGGTGCTGTCGCGGCGGCGTCGTTGATCTTCTCGTCTTCTCGTCTTGGATGTGCTGGACGCGTTTTACTGAAGCTTTGGACGGGACAGCGGTCAGTTAGGGCGTTTGAACTGTCGCTATTGGGTCTGAGTCGGGGACGCTTGTCGGGGACGTCCGGCGGGGTTCGCAAAAATCATGAAATCTTTTTCCGGAGGGCGGCGGTATCTCGGCGGAAATTGTCGTACCCCTTCGCCATAATTGCCGTATGTCGGAGGGTTCGGTTGTTGCGGCGCGGCGGGTGGTCATGGATTCCATGGCCGAGTTGCGCGCACTCGAGCTCACCGGTGATGCGGAGTCCCAGATTGACGGGTTGAAATGTCACCGGGTTTTGCGCCGCCACTGTGACTACGTCTCCTTGGTGTTGGTGGCCGGGTTAGATCGGGACGGGGAGTTCCTCGAGCGGGGGATGTACTCGCGGGACGCGGTGAGCGATCTGCTCGGGGTGAGCCAGCGGGACGGGC
>DASYLM010000324.1:0-8008 GCA_036009565.1 Pseudonocardia sp.
TACGGCCGGTTCGCCACCACCGAGCTCCTGGGCTTCACCAAGACGGTGCTCAACCAACTGATCACCGAACCCGAGCTGCACGCGCTGACCGGTACCCCGGACACCACCTGGCCGGAGCTGCTGGCGGAGCTGACGGCCGAACGCAACACCGCCCGCGCGGAGTTCCTGGCCGGCCCGCGCACCGCGCTGCTCAACTCGATCATCGCGCACTACAGCGAGCACGACCCGGGCAGCGAGAACCTGGTCCGGGCCTACCTCGCGCGGCGAATGGTGCAGCGCGAGCAGCACCGCGAGGACACCCGCCAGGTGCCGACCGAGCCGCTGCCGGTGCTCATCGAGCTGTTCGACCAACGCCGCCGCAGTGCCCGCGACAACGACCACACCCAACTCGAAGCGGCCATGCGACTGCTGCGAGCCTCCGCCGACCTGACCGAGGAGCTGCGGCTGTCCTGGTTCGGCCGCGCACAGGCCCAGGTGCCGTGGGACACCGGAATGAACACTGTCCTCAATTCCGCACCCGGTGACCCGATCAGCTCACCGGTCTCGCCGGGAACCCCGCTCCAGGTGCTGCTGCTGGTCGCCGGGCGACCCAACCCGGTCACCCCGCGCGGACTGGCCACCCAGTTCGGCGGGACTGCCGAGGACTGGGCACCGACCCTGCGCGCCCTGCACGCGATGGGTGCGCTGGTCACCGACGGCGACGGCTACCGGGCGACCGAGGAGCTGCGCACGCTGTGGCGCGCCGCCGAGCCGAAGCTGCGCCAAGCACTGCGCACCGACCCGGCGCCGCTACCCGGCGGCGCCGCGCTGGCCCCGCTGACCGGCGACACCCTCTCTCCGCACAGCCCGCCCGCCCAGGCCGCCTTCCCGGCGCTGCTGCGGCTGCTCGAGGACGGCGCCATGGCACGCCGCCACTGGCGCGACGGCTGGGTCGATGACGCCGGCATCGCCGGGCGGTGGCTGCGCGGCATCGGCTACCGGGCGCGCCACCCCGCGTCGAGGATCGACTGGGAACCCGAGCACAGCAGCCCCGGCCAGCTGGCCAGGGCGGGCCGCTGGATGCGCGCGGAACTGGGCGCGAGCCGACTCCGCGGCAGCGTCCCGGTGTCTCGACAGCGGGCACTGCGCGCGCCGGTGCGGGCGGTGCTGCGCGCCGACCGGGCCTACCTGCGGCTGCGGCTGGCCGCCATCGACGCACTGCGCGACTGGTCCGACGGTTCCGGCTCGCGCGACGACTGGCTGCGCGCCCTGAGCCGCCTGCAGGGCGCCCAAGCCGAGCGGGTGCGCGCCTACCTGAGCCTGGCCGAGACCGCCGAGGATGCGCTCACCGCACTCAACGACATCGACGCACACGCCTACCAGGTCGAACGCACCCTGCGGCGGGCCCGCCGCCTGTTGGGTGACGCCCCCGGCGCGGACCAGGCACCATCCAGCCCAACCGCCATGCTGCGCGAGGCGATCGCCGACCTGCGCGCCGCGCACCGCCAGCTCGACGCCGCCGCCGAACACACCTCCGCATATGACGGCGCCGCGGCCAACGCCAAACGCGCCCTGGAACGTGAACATCAAGCCCAGGACTACGCCCGGTCCGCCCGACTCGACCGCGGCCAAGGCGGTTTCTACCTGATGTTGCAGGCCGGCCAGGCCGCCGACGAGCTCAGCCTGGCTCATCCGACGCTCGCCCTGGTCGATGCCACCCCCGGCACGATGCACGCCAACCAGGTGCGCGGCGCCGCTTCGCGCACCGTGCGCGGTCGCGGCAACCAGGAAAACCAGGACTCGGTCGACCTCGTGGAGCTGCCCAACGGCGTCGCCGCCGTGCTCGCCGACGGCCTCGGAAACGCCGCCGGCTCCCGCGAGGCCGCCAGTGCCGCCGTCCGAGCGGCGATCCGCTACCTGCGTACCACCACCGGCGGCAACCCCCGGTTGAACGCCCGGGCCGCCTTCCGCAACGCGGCCAGCACACTCGTCACCGCCGCCGCGGGGGTCGATGCCGCGGTGACCCTGGACGCACTGCCAGCCACCACCCTGTTGGTCGCCCAACTGGTCACTACCCCGGGCCGGGCGGTGGAGGTCACCCTGGGCTGGCTCGGCGACACCCGCGCCTACCTGCTGCCCGGCACCGGCACCGGTGCCCGCGAGCTCACCACCGATCACACCCACACCGGCGAACTGGGCGGCCAACTGACCCGGTGGCTCGCCGCCGACCACACCCCCGAACCACAGCTACACACCGAGCGGGCCGAGCCCGGCCTGCTCGTACTGGCCACCGACGGCGGCTGGAGCCACCTCGGCAGCCCCGCCGAAATGGCCGAGCTGCTCACCCCGGACGCCTACAACAACCCCGGGCTGGCCGCCGAGGAACTCACCCGGGCCGCCCAGGCGGCCGGCGCCGGCGACGACATCACCATCACGGTGATCTCCATCCCGCCGTCCTCCTGAACCGCCGCCACCCGGGCCAGAGCGGCCTCGCGACGCCGTACCGTCGACACCATGAACAGCGTCGTGGAGTTCCTGCGGACGTTCCGCGAGTTCAACGGCCGACACGGCCGGCCGACAAGCCAGACCCCGTGGGACCTCGTCGAGGAGTGGGAAGCCCTCGTCGAGGACTTCGCCGGCGGCACCTACAGCTGGTGCGAGGTCGAGTACACCAACGACCTCCGCGTTCGGAACCTGCTCGAGAAAGCACTCACCGACGACCGCCTCGCGGTCTTCGAGCCGCAGATCACCGCGATGCGCGAACGAATCACGCTCGCCGACACACGCCTCAAGGGGCTGTTCCTACCCGACGTCCAGATCGGGCCGCCCGCGTGGCCGTGGTGGCAGCGAGGGGTCCTGGCCCACGCCGGCCCCGAGTACACCGAGGACATCCGCCGGATCTACGGGATCGAGCTACCCGGTTCGGCGTCCTGAAGCACCCCCTGATGGACAGTCGGAGGTCACGCTGGGTGTCCGCGCTAGCGTGGCGCGGTGATGCGGCGCGGAATCCCGTACAAGCTCGCTGCTCTGCTCGGACGCCGGGGCGAGACGATCGCCGTGACCTGCGTCGTGCTGCTCGTGGCCAGCCTGGGGATCGGTCTGCTCATCTCGACCCTCGTGCACCGGGAGACGCCCCCGAGCCCGCCGCCGGCAGGTACGGCCGCACCGCCACCGACTCCGCCCAGCGCGGGGGTCAGCCTCGCCGGTTGGAAGCTCAGCGTTCCCGAGGCCAACAACAACGGTGACGCGACGACCATCCAACCGGCGGTCCTCAAGGTGCCCTGGCTGAGCAGGGCGCCCGACGGCGGCCTGATGTTCTGGGCGCCCGCGTCCGGGGCGACCACCAAGAACTCCGAGAATCCGCGCACCGAGCTGGACAGTCTCACCAACTTCGCCGCCGGCACCGGCCCGCACACCCTGGCCGCCTCGGTGACGCTGCTGCAGGTGCCCCAGGACGGCGGCGGCATCATCCTGGGCCAGATCCACGGGGCCGGCGACATCAGCGCGGTGCCCTACGTGATGCTGCGATTCCAGGACGGCCAGGTCAAGGTCGTCGTCAAACAGGTCAAAGACGGCAACGCGCACGTCAACTACCCGCTGCTGGACAACGTCGGGCTCAACAGCCGGTTCGATTTCACCATCACCGATCTGGGTAACGGCAGCCTCGTGTTCGCCGCGTCCCACGACGGCGACACGCGACAGGTCGAGGCTCCGGTCCCGGCGCCGTTCATGGGCCAGACCGTGCGGTTCCAGGCCGGGGACTACCAGCAGGCCGACAGCCCGGCCGGGGCCCAGGACGGCGGGCGGGTCGTCTTCCACCACCTCGCCGAACAGCCCACCGCCCCCGCACCGCCGGGCTAGAGCGGGCGGCGCCGGTGTATCCCGGCCCGGGGTCGGAGATCGGGTCGGACGGCCACCCGGGGCGTATCGTCCAGCACCAGAGTGGATCTCCGAGTGGATGACGGGGTAAGAGAATGGCGGAAGCCACCGAACCACGGTCCGCGCCGGCCGCCGGTCACTCCGAGGTGGACCTGGCCGACTTCTGGGCGGCGAGGACGCTGCGGTCGCACCTGGCGCGCTCGGTCGTGGTGCTCACGGTCGCCGTCGTCTTCCTGACGTTCTGGATGATCGGGCTCACCTCGAGCCTGCTCGGGGGGTTGTCCTCGGTCGGTCTGCAGGCGCTGGTGCTCCCGCCGGACATCTCCTCGACGCTCGCGTTGGTCGGCCTCGGCGGCTTCATGATCTTCCTGTTGACCTGGATCACCAGCCTGTTCGCGCCCGTCCGGGAGGCCGTGGCCGAGAGCAACGTGCTGCTCGAGGACTCGGCCGGCCGGGGCGGCTCGGTGTTCGAGGCGATCCGGGCCACCGTCACGCCCCGCTGCCCGCCGTTCACCCTCGAGGTGGACGAGCTGGGAAGCCACCCCTCGCTGTTCGTGAGCAACGGGCGGGAGTGGGCCGTGGTCGTCGTCCAGGAGGTCGGCCCGGACCTGCACGTCAGTTGGACGATGTGGCGCAACCGCTCGACGATGGCGCTGGTGGGGCGCATCCTCACCGAGATGTTCAACGGTGCCCGGCCGGACGACCCCGAGCTGCTCCGCGCCAGCTCGTGCGCCGCGCTGCGCCAGCTCCTGCACACCGCCACCAGGCGCGCCACGGCCTGACCGCGCCCGCGACGCCCGCCTCCGACCTCGCCGCTGGCCGAGGAGGTCGGAGGCGGGTGCCGGCTCAGTGCGCGGCGGCCTTCTCCGCGCCGACGCCGGTCAGCGACCTGACCTCCATCTCGGCGTACTTGCCGGGGTTCCCCTTGTCCTTGCTCAGGACCGTGCCGAGGTAGCCGAGCAGGAACGACAGCGGGATCGAGACGAGGCCGGGGTTGTCCAGCGGGAACCAGCTGAAGTCGACGCCCTGCAACATCGACGGGCTGCGGCCGGTCGCCGCGTCCACCGCCTTGCCCGACACCACCGGCGAGAAGATGATCAGCACTACGGTGATCCCGAGCCCGCCGTAGATGCTCCACAGCGCGCCGGCGGTGTTGAACCGCTTCCAGAACAGCGAGTAGAGGATCGTCGGCAGGTTCGCCGAGGCGGCCACCGCGAAAGCCAACGCCACCAGGAACGCGATGTTCTGCCCGTTGGCGAGGATCCCGCCGAAGATCGCGACGATCCCGATCACCACGGCGGTGATCCGGGCGACCTTGACCTCCTCGTCCTTGCCGTCGACCTTCCCGCGTTTGATCACGTTGGCGTAGATGTCGTGGGCGAACGACGCCGACGCGGTGATCGTGAGCCCGGCGACCACGGCCAGGATCGTGGCGAACGCGACCGCCGCGATGACCCCCAGCAGCAGCGTCCCACCCAGCTCGTAGGCGAGCAGCGGCGCGGCCGAGTTCGCCCCACCCGGTGCCTTCTTGATCTCGTCGGGGCCGACGAGCGCACCCGCGCCGTAGCCGAGCACGAGGGTGAACAGGTAGAACAGGCCGATCAGGCCGATCGCCCAGACGACGGACTTGCGGGCCTCCTTGGCGGTGGGGACGGTGTAGAAGCGCATCAGCACGTGGGGGAGCCCTGCCGTGCCGAGGACCAGTGCGAGGGCGAGCGAGACGAAGTCGAGCCGGGTCAACCCGCTCTTGCCGTACTGCTTGCCGGGGTTGAGCAGCGCCTCGCCCGCCTTGCCGCCGTGCGCGACCGCGTCGCCGAGCAGGGCGGAGAGGTTGAAGCCGTAGAGCGCGAGCACCCAGAGCGTCATGACGCCGGCCCCCACGATGAGCAGGACAGCCTTGATGATCTGCACCCAGCTGGTGCCGCGCATGCCGCCGATGAGCACGTAGGCGATCATCACCGCGCCCACGATCGCGATCACCGCGGCCTGGCCGGTCTTGTTGGTGATGTTGAGCAGCAGCGCGATGAGACCGCCGGCACCCGCCATCTGGGCGAGCAGGTAGAAGAAGGACACGGTGAGCGTGGAGGTCGCCGCGGCGGCCCGCACCGGGCGCTGCCGCATCCGGAACGCGAGCACGTCGCCCATCGTGTACTTGCCGGTGTTCCGCAACAGCTCGGCGACGAGCAGCAGCGCGACCAGCCAGGCGACCAGGAAGCCGACGGAGTAGAGGAAACCGTCGTACCCGTTGAGCGCGATGGCGCCCGCGATACCCAGGAACGACGCCGCCGAGAGGTAGTCGCCGGAGATCGCGATGCCGTTCTGCTGGCCGGTGAAGCCACCGCCCGCCGTGTAGAAGTCGGACGCGCCGCGGGTCGCGCGCCTGCTGACCCGCACCACGATCACCAGCGTGATGATCACGAAGACACCGAAGATGCCGATGTTGAGCAGTGGGTTGCTGCCCTCCACACCGGCGGCGGCCAGAACCGTCATGCCTGCTCCCCTTCGAGCTTGTCACGGAGGTCGCCGGCCAGCGGGTCGAGCCTGCGGTTGGCGTAGCGGACGTACCAGGCGGTGATCCCGAAGGTGGACAGGAACTGCAGCAGCCCGAACACCAGGCCGACGTTCACGTTGCCGAACAGCTTGATCGACATCACCGAGGGGGCGTAGCTGCCCATCAGCACATAGAGCAGGTACCAGGTCAGGAACAGCCCGGCGACCGGGAAGACGAAGGTGCGCAGCCTGCGCCGCAGCTCCTGGAACTCGGGGGCTGCCTGGACCGCCTCCCAATCCTTTGCTTCCATCGGTGGCCCACCCGACGACGCGGATTCTGTGGTGCTCACGGTGCCTCCTTGCACTCGCCCGTGCCCTTGGGTAGGACAGCAAAGGGGCCCCGGCGCGCGAGCGGAAGTGGCCTACGACACGTCGCCGGACCGTGCGACAAGCGGTCGACGAACGGTCCCGGATACCGTCGAACGGTCAGCGGCGCTGGCGGGAACGCTCCGTCTCGTCGAGGTGCAGCCGCAGCATCGCCGCCGTTGCCCAGGCGGGCGGCCGACCGCGCAGCGACACCAGCACCATCGTCAGGAAGGCCAGCGGAACCGACCACAGAGCGGGTTGCCCGAGCAGGGTGGCCGCGAGCCCGGGTGGTGTCGCCAGAAAGAAGCTCGCCCCGATGACTCCGGCGGAGGAGAGCAGCCCGACCACCATCCCGACGACAGCGCCGCGCGCGGTCAGCCGGGCCCACCAGATGCCCAGCACGAGCAGCGGGCAGAAGGTGGAGGCGGCCACCGCGAAGGCGGAGGTGACCAGCGCACCGACGTCGAGGTGCGCGGCCGGCAGGGCGAGTGCCACCACGAGCACGGCCGCACCCAGCGTGGTGAGCCGCAACCGACGCACGGTGGCGCCCGGCAGCAGGTCGTGCGACACCGCACCGGAGAGGGCGAGCAGCAGCCCCAGCGACGTTGCGAGGAACGCGGCGAACGCGCCGGCCGACAGCATCGCCGTGAACAGCGAACCCGCCCACCCGGAGTCCACCCGGGCCGGCAGCGCCACGACGACCGTGTCGGTGCCGCCGGAGAGGTACAGCTCGGGCAGCAACACCGCGCCCAGCACCCCGTACACCGCCGGGAACAGGTAGAACACGCTGAGCATGGCCACCGTGATCGCCGCGGTCCGGCGGGCCCCGCGCCCGTCGGAGCTGGTGTGGAACCGGACGATGATGTGTGGCAGGCCCATGGCGCCGAGCACCGTCGCCATCAGCAGCGACAACGTCGAGAGCAGCGGGTACCCGGAATCGTTCGGATCGAGCAGCGGGCGGGACCAGCGGTCGCCACCCGGTGGCAGCGCACCGTCGACCTTCGGCACGGCGGCGCCCGCCGGGAACGTCCAGGTGCTTCCCGCCACCGCCTCGTACCGGCCGGGGCGGAGCACCTCGGCGGGCCCGCCGGAGATCGAGACCGGCGTCGGCTCGGTGATCGTCAGCTCGACGTCGAGACGGAACTCCACCGGCGCCGCGCGGTCGAAGCGGGTGAACTCGACCGGGGCGAGCGCGTCCCGCCGGGTCTCCGCCCCGACGTGCAGCACCAGCCAGATCGCCGGGATGATGAACAGCAGCAGCTTCAGGCCGAACTGGAAGGCCTGCACGTAGGTC
>DASYLM010000325.1:0-8980 GCA_036009565.1 Pseudonocardia sp.
GAGCTGCGCAGCGCCTTCTCCATGACCGAGCCGGGCGCCGGGGCCGACCCGACCATGCTGTCCACCCGAGCGGTGCTCGACGGTGACGAGTACGTGATCAACGGTCACAAGTGGTTCTCGTCCAACGCCTCGATCGCCGACTTCCTGATCGTGATGGCGGTCACCGACCCGGACGTCTCGCCGTACCAGGGTTCTTCGATGATCGTCGTGCCGGTGGACACCCCGGGGGTGAACATCCTGCGTGACATCCCGGTGATGGACCACCCGTGGACCGGCGGCCTCGACGGCGGCCACGCGGAGATCATCTACACCGATGTGCGGGTGCCGAGGGAGAACCTGATCGGCAACCCGGGCGACGGCTTCCGGCTGGCCCAGCAGCGACTCGGTCCCGGTCGGATCCACCACGCGATGCGCTGGCTGGGCCAGTCCAAGCGCGCGTTCGACATGCTCTGCGAGCGCGCGGTGAGCCGGCACGCGCACGGTTCGGCCCTGGCGGACAAGCAGATGGTGCAGGACTTCGTGGCCACCTCGGCCGCCGAGATGCGGGCCGCCCGGCTGCTCACCCTGCATGCTGCCTGGACGATGGACCAGGTGGGCGCGTCGAACGCCCGGGTGGAGATCGGGATGATCAAGTACTGGGGCGCCAAGGTGCTCCACGACGTGATCGACCGGGCCATCCAGGTGCACGGCTCGCTCGGCTTCTCCGGCGACCTGCCGCTGGAGCAGATGTACCGCTCGGCGCGCGCGGCGCGGATCTACGACGGGCCCGACGAGGTGCACAAGGAGACCGTGGCGCGCCGGATCCTGCGCGGCTACACCCCCACCGAGGTGCCCACCGAGCACGTGCCGACCCGGCGCGAGGCGGCCGAGCGGAAGTTCGCCGACTACCTCACGGCGGCGACCGCGAACTTGTGACCGGCGCGGACGTCGCCGGCATGGAGCTGTCCGGTGCCGAGGCGGCCGGCGGTGAGCTGTCCGGCACTGACGTCGCCGGCCCGGAGGCGGCCGGCGACACGGTGACCCGGCTGCGGCGGACCGCGGAGCGGCTGTTCGCGGCGCACGGGGTGGACGGGGTGTCGCTGCGCCAGATCACCAGGGAAGCGGGGCAGCGCAACAGCACTGCCGTGGGCTACCACTTCGGTTCCCGCGACGGGTTGCTGCGCGCCGTGCTCGAGCACCATCTCGAGCAGGTGGCGCCACGGCACGAGATCCTGCTCGAGCGGTATCAGACGAGTTCACCGCCGGACAGCTCCGCCGGGCTGCGGGACCTGGCCGACGTGCTGGTGATGCCGCTGTGCGCGGAGCTGGACTGCCTCGACGGCGGGCCGGAGTTCCTGCAGGTGGCCGCCGAGGTGGTCAACCGCAGCGACTGGATCTTCGCACCGGGCACTCCGATCGCCCTGCTGATCGGGCGCCACCGGCGCTGGAGTGAGTTGGTGGAGCCGTACCTGCCGGCGGACGCGGCCGGCCGGCTGCACCGGCGGTTCGCCGTGACCCGGTTCGTGTACGTGGAGCTGGGGCGACGCGCCCGGCAGGCGTTGCCCAGGCGGGACGACCGACTGTTCGCCAGCCAGCTCACCGACCTGGTCGCGGCATTGCTCACCGCGCCGCTCAGCCCCCGCACGTCGGACCTGCTGAACGAGCGCACCGACTGAGCGAGCTCACCCACAGCTGCCGGAAAACGCCGGAACCGGCCGATCGACATTGATCAGCCGGTTCCGGGGGGAGCGCCGGTCTAGGTGACCGGGCGACGAACTACTTGGAGACGCTGGTCAGCGAGGGGGTGTTCATCGAGCCGTTGCTCAGCACGCCGCCGGGGGCAGCGGCACCACTGGTCGCGTCGCTGCTGTCGGCGTCGCTGCTGTCGGCGCCAGCATTGCTGCTGTCCGCGTCGCTGGTCTGGGCCGGCGAGCCGAGGCTGCTGCCGAGTCCGCTGATGCCGTCGGTGGACGAACTGCTCGGCAGGCTCGGGGTGTTCGCGCCGTTGATGCCTTCGCTGGGTGCGTCGGCAAAGGCGGTGCCGGCGCCCAGGGCGAGCGCTCCGGCGGCGGCCGTGACGGCCAGGGCAATGCGCAGACGTCGCTGCATGCTTGTCTCCTCTTCGGGGGATTTCGTCACACTGGGTAGGTGCAACGCGGATCATGCTAGGGCAGTCCGTATGGGTGATTGCAAGTGGTACCACTAGCCCACTCGGATCAGTGTACTCAATCGCCACTGCGCCGACCAGGCGACGTACCGTGAGCAGACGAGTTACTCGCTTGGCCCGAGACTATGACGACACCGATGCGGGAAGAGGAAGTCCGCGGGCCGAATGTTACAGAGTGTTAATTGACCTCAGCCGCCGGTTCCGCCGGTCAGTGCGCGCACCACCCGGGACGGACTCGGCCGGCCCAGCTGCTCGGCCATCCAGGCACTGGTCTCCACCAACCGGCCCAGGTCCACCCCGGTCTCGATGCCGAGGCCGTCCAGCTGCCAGATCAGGTCCTCGGTGGCCAGGTTCCCGGTGGCGCTCTTCGCATACGGGCAGCCGCCGAGACCGCCCGCCGCGGCGTCCACAATGGTGACCCCCCGGTTCAGCGCGGCCAGCGTGTTCGCCAGTGCCTGGCCGTAGGTGTCGTGGAAGTGCACCGCGATCTGTTCGACCGGCACGCCGGCGGCCCGCAGCGCGTCCAGCAGCGCCACCACCCGGCCCGGCGTGGCTACCCCGATGGTGTCGCCGAGGCTCAGCTCGGTGCAGCCCAGCGCCATCATGCGGGTGGCCACGGAGACGACCTGCTCGATCGGCACCTCGCCCTCCCACGGGTCGCCGAAGCACATGGACAGGTAGGCGCGCACGGTCAGCCCGCCCTCCCTGGCCCTGGCCACCACCGGTGCGAACATCTCCAGCGACTCGGCCACCGTGCGGTTCAGGTTGCGCTGGGCGAACGTCTCGGTCGCGCTGCCGAACACCGCGATATCGGTGACGCCCCGCTCCAGCGCACGGCTCAGACCCCGCTCATTGGGCACCAGCACCGGGTAGCGCACTCCGGCCACCCGCCGCACCCGGTCCAGCACGTCCTCGGCGTCGGCGAGCTGCGGCACCCATTTCGGGTGGACGAAGCTGGTCGACTCGACCACCCGGTGCCCGGCGGCGACCAGCCGCTCGATGAACTCCACCTTGACCTCGGCGGGCAGCACCGTGGACTCGTTCTGCAACCCGTCGCGGGGCCCGACCTCGCAGATCGTCACCCGGGTGGGCAAGCCGGCCAATCCGATCGTCCCGTACTCCGCCATGCTCGCAGCTTAGGAGGGTGCTGTGGGTCGCGCCCTACAGCGGAGGCGCCGAACGTTGTGCGCCCGGTACAGGCGCAAGGGGTCGTTGTGTCCCTAGCATCCGCTGGTCAGGGTATCGACACGAGGAAGGTCGACGAATGCGAGTGGTCATTGTCGGAGCTGGCTTCGGCGGCATCGCGGCCGCGATCGAGCTGCGGCGGCACGGATTCGACGACGTCACGCTGCTCGAGGCGGCCCCCGAGCTCGGCGGGACCTGGCACTACAACGACTACCCGGGTGCCGCCTGCGACGTACCGAGTCACTTCTACTCGTACTCCTACGCGCAGCGGCGGGACTGGTCACGGCTCTGCTCGCCCCAGTCGGAGATCCTGGGCTACCTGCGTGGCGTCGCCGCCGAGTTCGGCATCGAGGAGCGGATCGTCACCGGCGCCACGGTGACCGCCTGCCGCTGGGACGACGCCACCGCCCGATGGGCCGTGCACACCGAGGACGGCACCGAGCGCCACGCCGAGGCACTGGTACTGGCCACCGGGCAGCTGAACCAGCCGGCCACCCCACGCATCGAGGGGCTGGCCGACTTCGCCGGGCACAGCTTCCACTCGGCGCGCTGGGACCACGACTACGACCTGCGCGGCAAACGGGTCGCGGTGATCGGCACCGGGGCCAGCGCCGTGCAGTTCGTGCCGGAGATCGCCAAGCAGGCCGGCCAGCTGACTGTGTTCCAGCGGTCCGGCAATTGGTTCCTGCCGCGCCGCAACCGGGCCTACCCGGCACTGCTCAAGGTGCTGTTCGCGCGGGTACCCAGCGTGCAGCGGGTCCGCAGGGCGTTCCTGTTCCGCTACATGGAGACGATCACCGCGGCGATCCGCAACCCGGCCACGGTCGGGCGTCTCGGCCGGCTGCGCGCGTCGCTGTTCATGCGCTGGCAGCTGCGCGACCCCGAGGTGCGGCGCAAGGCCTGGCCGGACTACACGTTCGGCTGCAAGCGGGTGCTGTTCAGCTCGGCGTACCTGCCGGCGCTGCAGCGGGACAACGTGGAGCTGGTCACCGAGGCGATCGAGCGGATGGCGCCGGAGGGCCCGGTCACCGCCGACGGCCGCCGGCACGACGTCGACTGTGTCATCTACGGCACCGGGTTCAGGACCAACGACTTCATGTTCCCGATGGAGGTGACCGGCGCCGGCGGGGGATCCCTGCGGGATGCCTGGTCCGGCGGGGCACATGCGCACCTGGGTATCACGGTGCCCGGGTTCCCCTCGATGTTCATCCTGTACGGGCCGAACACGAACACCTCGGGTGGTTCGATCATCTACTACCTCGAGGCGCAGGCCGGCTACCTGCGCCAGGCGCTGGACCGGGTCCGGGCCGACGGTGCCGCCGCCATCGACGTGCGGCCCGAGGTGGAAGCGGTCAGCGACCGTGCGGTGCAGGCCCACTTCGCAGGGACGGCGTGGACCCAGTGCGACTCGTGGTACCGCAACGGCGAGGGCCGGGTCATCGCGAACTGGCCCGGTTACATGGCGGAGTACGGCGAGCGGACCCGCACGCTCGACCCGGCCGAGTACCGGTTGATCCCGCAACCCGTCCGGCGCGTCGGGCCGGCCCACCCGGCGCCCGCCGAACACACCGCCTGACCGGGCCGGAAAACAACTCAGGTGGCCGCCTGGGGAGCTGGCGGCCACCTGGTCATCGGAACTGAGGAGGGACACCGGCGGATCGGCAATGACCTCACCGGCGTCCCCTCGCTCGCCCGGGGCGAGCCGCATAGGTCCTCGGGGATTTCGTTGCGCCTTGACTGTCGTGCGGCTGAGGAGACTTCCCTCAGGTACTACCGGGTGACGACCTCAGTCGTCGCTCGAGTCGTCGCTGGAGTCGGAGTCGCTCGAGTCCGAGCCGCTGTCGCTGGAGTCGGCGTCGCTCGAGTCCGAGTTGCTGTCGCTGGAGTCGGCGTCGGTCGAGCCCGAGTCGGTCGCGGTGCTGGCCTGGCTGGTGTCGGCGCCACCGAGAATGTCGGTGAAGCCGTCAGCGAAGGCGGTGCCGGTGCCCAGCAGTGCGGCTCCGGCGGCGGCCGTGACGGCCAGGGCGATGCGCAGACGACGCTGCATAAAGCATTCCTCCTCTGGATCAACCGCACGCGGTTCGCGCGGTTGGGGGAGGATGCTAGGGGACGCCGAATGGCCTAGGGAAACTGAGGCGGCTTCACCCACTCGGACCAGGAAGTTCTCAGGAGTACGTCCGTTCGGGTCAGTCAAGCCCCCCGAAGATGTTCTGGTCCCAGTCCAGGATCGATCCGGTTACGACCCCGCTACGGTCCGACAGCAGGAACACCACGAAGTCGGCCACCTCGTCGGCCTGGCCGAGTTTGCCCATCGGCAGCGACTTGCCGGCGCGCTCCCGCCAGCCGTCCTCCGCGCCGTGGAACTCGCGCTGGGTGGCGTCCTCGCCCTCGGTGTCGGTCCAGCCGATGTCCAGCCCGTTGATCCGGATCCGGTCCCAGCGGTGCGCGTGCGCGGCGTTGCGGGTCAACCCGGCCAGCCCGGCCTTGGCCGCGACATAGGGCGCCAGGTACGGCTGCCCGCCCAGCTCCGAGGTCGAGATGATGTTGACGATGGTGCCCGGCGCCTTGCGCGCCACCAGGTCGGCGACCACCGACTGCATCAGGAAGAACGGCCCGCGCAGGTTGATCGCGATGTGCTGGTCGAACAGCTCCGGCGTGGTGTCCAGCAGGGTGCCGCGCGAGGTGAGCCCGGCGGCGTTGACCAGGCAGTCGATCCGGCCGAACTCGGCCAGCACGGCGCGCACCGCGGCCTGCGCGGCCGGTACGTCGGCCACGTCGCAGGCCACGAAACTGGCCCGCGCGCCGCCCGCCCGCAGCTGTTCGACCAGCGCGTTGCCCGGCTCCGGTCGCCGCCCGGTGACCGCCACCGCCGCGCCCTCCCGGGCCGCCGCCCTGGCGACCGCCGCGCCGACCCCCTGGGTACCGCCACTGACCAGTACCACCCGCTCGTCGAGCAGTGTCATGACCGAACCTCCGTCACCCGTACCCAGGACCCCGACGCGGCCGAGTCGACCGCCGCCTGCACCACCTCGGCCGCCGCGTGCGCGTCCGCCACGGTGCAGTGCCCCGAGCCGGTCGTGTCCCGCTCGAGCACCGCGCCCAGGAAGCGGGCCGCCTCGATGACCTTCAGGTCGTCGTAGCCCATCGCGATGCCCGGCCCCGGCTGGAACCGGGCGTACTCGCCGAGCCCGCCGTGGGCCAGCACCGTGGTGTAGCCGGCGCCGCCGAGCCGGGCCACCCGCAGCTCGTTCATCCGCTCGAAGTCCCAGCTGGCCGAACCTTCGGTGCCGGACACCTCCAGCAGCAGCTGGCACTGCGGGCCGACCGCCACCCTCGACACCTCGACGCTCCCGATCGCCCCGCCGGCGAACCGGACCAGCGCCAGCGCGTGGTCCTCGTTGTCCACCTCACCCAGCTCGACGTCGTCGCCCTCGACCCGGGAGAACACCGTGCCGGTGCCCATCTCCGCGATCGGCCGGCGCGCGTGCACGATGGCCGAGGCCGCGCTCACCTCGGTGATCGGCCCGGTGGACGGGCCGGCCGCGTAGGCGACCAGGTCGGCGACGTGGCAGAGCAGGTCGCCGAGCACCCCGCTGCCGGCGTGCTCGCGCTGGTACCGCCAGGACAGTGCCACCCTGGGGTCGGCGGCCTGGCCGTTCAGGAACACGCAGCGCACCCCGGTGACCCGGCCCAGCTCGCCGCCGGCGACCAGGTCGCGGATGTGCGCCACCGCCGGGGCGTTGCGGTAGTTGTAGCCGACCGAGGTGACCAGCTCCGCCTTCGCGGCGGCGGCGGCGATGTCGGCCGTCTCGGCGGCGTCCCGGCCGACCGGCTTCTCGATCCAGAACGGCTTGCCGGCCTCGGCGGCGGCCAGTGCGATCTCCCGGTGCAGCGCGTTCGGTGCGCAGATGGAGACCACGTCGACGCCCTCGTCGGCGAGCACCGCGCGGTAGTCGGCACTGGCGTTGCGGTAGCCCAGCACGTCGCGGGCGTAGTCGGCGCGGTCCGGCGCCGTGTCGGCGGCGTGCACCAGTACCGGGCGGACCCCGAGGTCCGGGTAGGTCACCGGGACCGCCTGGTAGGCCTTGGTGTGCAGCCGGCCCATCCAGCCGAGGCCGACCAGGCCGACACCGATCGGCTGTGCTGAGCCCGCTGGCGCGCTCATCGGGCGATCCGGCGCGCGCTCTGCCGCGCCAGCTCATCGCGCAGCTGGCCCGCTGGCCAGTGCCCGGAGAGCGCGCGGTGCACCAAATCGGCCTGGCTCGGCGGCGCGAGGCCGTCCAGCGGTGGGTCGAGGTCGAGGTTGGTGGGGAACGGGTAACCCTCGGCGGCCGAGGCCACCGCGTTCGCCGCACCGTCCGGGTCGTGCGCGGCGCGGGCCAGCAGCGCCGGGTAGACGGCGTTGCACAACCGCTCGCGGTCCACGCTCTCCATCGCCCGGCCGAACGCCGAGGACACCTGCAGCAGGTTGGCCATCCGTTTGACCTCGCTCGTCCGGTTGGTACCGGCGCCGTGGATGACGGCCGGGTTGAAGAACACCGCGTCGCCAAGGCACAGCGGCAGCTGGATGTGGTGGGAGTCGAAGTACTCGCGGAACTCCGGCCGGCTGGTCGCCAGGTAGCCGGCCGGGTACTTCTGCGAGTGCGGCAGGTAGCAGGTCGGCCCGGTCTCCACCGGCATGTCGGTGTGCGCGACCGCGGCCTGCAGCGTGAGCACCGGGGACAGCCGGTGCACGTGCTCCGGGTACTGCTCGATCCGCGCGGGCGGCAGGAAACCGAGGTGGTAGTCGCGGTGCCCGACCTGGCCGGCGCCGCCCGGGTTGACCACGTTCACCTGCGAGGTGACCTGGTAAGCCGGGCCGAGCCACGCGTGGCTGACGGCCGCGAGCACGTCGTTGGAGTAGTAGTCCACGAACGTCTCCGGATCGCGCACCGCGAGCTTCTGTACCCCGTTCCAGATCCGGTCGTTGGCGCCGGGGCGGGCGAAGTGGTCACCGCCGGCGGCCCCGCTGGCGTGCTGCTCGGCGATCATCGCCTCGAACGCGGCACTCGCGCGGTGCACGGTGGCCAGCGGGACGGCGTCCCGGACGGCGAGGACGCCGGGGCCGTCGGCGAGCGCGCGGACCAGCTCCTCCGCCGGGGTGTCGCGCAGCGCGGCCGTCGAGTAGATCAGCACGCCGTCGATCACCTCGGTGGCGTGCGGGTAGTCGGCGAGGTTCGTGGGCTCGTCGAGCACCGCCAGCAGGTCGTCCAGCCGGCAGTCTCTGGCGGTCGGAGTCAGGGTGTGAGACATGGACTGAGCGTACGAACTAGGGTGGAGTGCGGAACCGCAAGAACCCATCAAAAACCCCTCAAGTTGGTGGCCGTGCCGCACCCGTACCCGCTCCACGAGATCGCCGTGCAGGCCGGGGTCAGCGAGGCCACTGTCGACCGGGTGCTGAACGCCAGGGGCGGCGTCCGGGCCAGCACCCAACGGCAGGTCGAACAGGCCATCACCGACCTGGACCGGCAACGCGACCAGGTCCGCCTCGGTGGCCGCAGGTTCCTGGTGGACGTGGTGATGCAGACGCCGGCGCGGTTCTCCTCGGCGGTCCGTGCCGCACTCGAGTCGGAGCTGCCCTGGCTGCGGCCGGCCGTCATCCGGGCCCGG
>DASYLM010000326.1:0-1862 GCA_036009565.1 Pseudonocardia sp.
TCCGGGATGAGCTTCAACGCCACCGCGTTGACCCCGACGTTGACGAAGAACGTGGTGCCGTAGAGCAGCAGGAACCCGGTGAACCGGCTCGCGCCCCGCACGGTCGGCGCGTTGAAGGTGAAGCGCCGGTTCAGCAGGTACGCCGTGGTGGTGCCGCAGATGAAGCTGATCGCCTTGGCCAGGCTGGCGTGCAGGTCGAGGTGCAGCAGCGCCTGGTAGAGGCCGTAGTCGACCACCGCCGACATGCAGCCGACCAGCACGAACCGGGTGAGCTGGCGGGCCAGTCCGGACCGAGGGTCCATACTGGGTGCGGTCGCCGGGCTCACATCCACCGCCCCAGGGTAGGCGAGGGCGTGCATCCCGGGGCGTCCGACCCCGGTATCCACCGAGAACGCCGGACCCGTGCCCGGACGGGGTCACGCCGATCGGTAGCCTGGCCGGTGATGTCTCCGCAGCCCAGCGAGCCGAGTACCAGCGTTCCCGGTAGCGCCCGACAGCAGCGCCTCACCGGGTTCGGCCGGACCGCGCCCACCACCGCGCTGGTGGCGCCGATCACCGCCGAGTCCGAGGTGCTGGCCGCGCTGCGCTCCCCCGGTCCCCGCGGCATCACCGCCCGCGGCCTCGGCAGCTCCTACGGCGACCCGGCCCAGAACGCCGGCGGACTGGTGCTCGACATGACCGGGCTGAACCGGATCCATGCGATCGACTCCGATGCCTGCCTCGCGCGGGTGGACGCCGGCGTGTCACTGGACACGCTGATGCGCGCGGCGCTGCCGTTCGGGCTGTGGGTACCGGTGCTGCCGGGCACCCGCCAGGTCACCATCGGCGGTGCGATCGCCTCCGACATCCACGGCAAGAACCACCACAGCGCGGGCAGCTTCGGCAACCATGTGCTGTCCATCGACCTCGCCACCGCCGACGGCACCGTGCACACGCTGACCCCGGACGGGCCCCAGGCCGAGCTGTTCTGGGCGACTGTGGGCGGCATGGGGCTGACCGGCATCACGCTGCGCGCCACGATCGCGCTCAAGCGGTGCGAGTCGGCGTACTTCGTGGTCGACACCGACCGCACCGCCGACCTGGACGAGCTGATGGCGCTGCTCACCGACGGATCGGACGACCGGTACGACTACTCGGCGGCCTGGTTCGACACCACCACCACCGGTGCCGCACTCGGCCGCGCGGTGCTCACCCGGGGCTCGCTGGCACGGCGCGAGGAACTGCCGGCCAAGCTGCGCGGCAACCCGCTGCGGTTCGACGCGCCGCAGCTGCTGCGCTTCCCCGACGTGTTCCCCAACGGGCTGGCGAACCCGAGGACGCTGCGCGCGTTCAGCGAGCTCTGGTACCGCAAGGCACCGAAGCGCCAACGTGACGCGGTGCAGAACATCACCGCCTTCTACCAGGCACTGGACGTCTTCGCGGACTGGAACCGGGTCTACGGCAAGCGCGGTTTCCTGCAGTACCAGTTCATCGTCCCGTTCGGCGCGGAGACGGTGTTCCGGCGGATCGTGGAGACCATTGCGTCCTCGGGCCACTCCTCCGGGCTGAACGTGCTCAAGCGGTTCGGCGCGGGCAATCAGGCACCGCTGTCCTTCCCCGCCCCGGGCTGGACGATCTGCGTGGACTTCCCGATCGCGGCGGGCCTCGCCGAGCTGTGCAACGAACTGGACGCGATGGTCCTGGACGCCGGCGGGCGGCACTACCTGGCGAAGGAGTCGCGCACCTCGCCGGCGGCGATCCGGCGCGGTTACCCCCGTCTCGACGAGTGGCGCAAGGTCCGCGCCGCCGCCGACCCGGACGGGGTGTTCACCTCCGATATGGCACGACGGCTGGAGCTGGTCTGAGTGATCTCCCGATGATCG
>DASYLM010000327.1:0-15100 GCA_036009565.1 Pseudonocardia sp.
CCCGAGGGCAAGACCATGGGCCACGCCGGCGCCATCGTCTCCGGCTCTGGCTCCGGCTCCACCGGAACGGCCCAAGCCAAACAGGAAGCCCTCGAAGCCGCCGGGGTCAAGGTCGGCAAGACCCCCAGCGAAACCGCCACCTTGATGCGGACGCTGCTCGCCGCCCTCGCGGGCAGCACGGCCGCCTGAGCGCCGGCTCGCCCGCCCCGCCACCGACCTCAACCGCCACCCGAGGAGGCACCGGATGCCCGGTGATCCGCTGCGCTACGACGTCAACCTGTCCATCCTGTTCACCGAGCTCCCGCTGTTGGAACGGCCGGCCGCAGCGGCGGCGGCCGGGTTCACCGCGGTGGAGCTGTGGTGGCCGTTCAGCGAACCCGATCCGCCGGAGCGCGACCTGGCCGCGCTGCGCCGGGCCATCGCCGACGCCGGCACCCGGCTGGTCGGGCTCAACTTCGACGCGGGCGACATGGCCGCCGGCGACCGCGGCCTGCTCTCGCGGCCGGCGCAGAGCGCCCGGTTCCGCGCCAACATCGACGTGGCCGTCGACTTCGCCGCCTCACTGGGCTGCACCGTGCTCAACGCGCTGTACGGCAACACCGAGCCCGGGGTGAGTCGATCGACCCAGCGCGAACTCGCCACCGAGAACCTGGTGCTCGCCGCCAGGTCGGCGAGCCGGGTCGGCGCCACCGTGGTGATCGAGGCGCTGAACAGCCACGAGAACGCCCGCTACCCGATCACCTCCTCCCGCCACGCGCTGGAGATCGTCGACTACCTCCGGGTGGTCCACCAGGTCGGGAACGTCGCCTTCCTCGCCGACCTCTACCACCTGGCCCGGATGGGCGAGTCGGTACAGCGCCTGGTCGAGCAGCACGCCGGGCGGTTCGGCCACGTACAGATCGCCGACGTACCCGGGCGTGGCCAGCCGGGAACCGGCGAGCTGGACTGGGACTCCGTGCTCACCGCGCTGACCAGGCACGGCTACCAGGGCTACGTCGGGCTCGAGTACCGCCCGGTCGGCCCCAGCGCGGACAGCTTCGGCTGGCTGCCCCGGGCGCACCGTGCCGCCGGCAGCACCGACCCCGCCGGCACCAACCGCGCGGGCACCGACCCCGCCGTTATCAGCACGACCGAGCCGATCGAGGAGAGCGTGCGATGAACATAGGTTTCATCGGCCTGGGGATCATGGGCGCGCCGATGGCCGCCAACCTGGTCAAGGCCGGGCACACCGTCACCGGCTACGACCTCGACGCGGCCCGCCGGGACCAGCTGGTGGCCGCCGGTGGCCACGCCGCCGGCTCGCTGGCCGAGGCCACCGACGCCGATGTCGTGATCACCATGCTGCCGGACTCCCCGCAGGTCGAGGAGGTGGTGCTCGGGCCGGACGGCGTGCTCGAGCACGCCAAGCCCGGCCTGCTCCTGATCGACATGAGCACGATCAGGCCGGATACCTCGCGCGCAGTTGCCGCCGAGGCTGCCGGCCTGGGCGTCCGGGCGCTCGAGGCCCCGGTCAGCGGGGGCGAGAAGGGCGCGGTCGACGCGGTTCTGTCGATCATGGTAGGTGGTGCCGCGGAGGACTTCGAGGCAGCGCTGCCGGTGCTCGAGGCGCTCGGTAAGACGATCGTGCACGTCGGCGGCCCCGGCGCCGGGCAGACCGTGAAGGCCGCCAACCAGCTGGTGGTGGGCGGCATCTACGCACTGGTCGCCGAGGCGATCGTGCTGCTCGAGGCATCCGGGGTCGACCCGCACAGCGGGCTGGACGTACTCGCCGGCGGGCTGGCCGGCAGCCGGATCCTCGAGCTCAAGCGCAAGTCCATGGTGGACCGGCAGTTCGCCCCCGGTTTCCGCATCGACCTGCACCACAAGGACATGGGCATCGCGGTCGCGGCCGCCCGGCAGGCCGAGATCTCCCTGCCGGTGACAGCACTCGTCGCCCAGCTCATCGCCGCCGCCCGGGCCCAGGGCTACGGCGCGCTCGACCACTCGGCGCTGCTCAAAGTGCTCGAGAACGCCTCCGGAAGGACAGCGGCATGAGCAAGATCCCCTGCATGGAAGCCGTCGCCCAGGTGCTGGAGTCGGAGGGCGTCGACACCGTGTTCGGCATCCCCGGCGCCGCGATCCTGCCGCTCTACGCGGCCCTGCGGAAGAGCGGCATCAAGCACCTGACGGTGCGCCACGAGGAGGGCGGCACGCACGCCGCGGACGGCTGGGCGCGCGCCACCGGCAAGGTCGGCGTCACCCTCGGCACCTCCGGCCCCGCCGGTACGAACATGATCACCGGCCTGTACACCGCGCTCGCCGACTCGATCCCGATCATCTGCATCACCGGCCAGGCACCGCGCTCGAAGCTGCACCAGGAGGCGTTCCAGGCGGTCGACATCGTCGAGATCGCCAAGCCGGTCACCAAGTGGGCGGTGCAGCTGAAGGAACCGGGCCAGGCGCCGTGGGTGTTCCGGGAGGCGTTCCGGATCGCCCGGTCCGGCCGACCGGGTCCGGTCCTCATCGACCTGCCGCTGGACGTGCAGCGCGGCATGTGTTTCTACGACCCGGCGATCGACGCGGCGCTGCCGATCGCACTGGCGGAGCCCCGCTCGGAGCCGGTCCGCGCTGCGGTCGACATGCTGCTCGAGGCGCAGCGCCCGATCATCCTTGCCGGTGGCGGCGTGATCGGCGGCGAGGCCTGGGAGGAGCTGCGCGACCTGGCCGAGTACCTGCAGGTGCCGGTGCAGACCACGCTGATGGGCAAGGGTGCGTTCCCGGAGGACCACCCGCTGTTCGCCGGGATGGCGGGCATCCAGACGCACACCCGCTGGGGCAACGCCGCGTTCCTGGAGAGCGACCTGGTGCTGGCGGTCGGGGCCCGCTTCGGCGACCGGCACACCGGTGACCTGGAGACCTACCGGCGTGGCCGCAAGTTCATCCACGTGGACATCGAGCCGACCCAGCTCGGCAGGGTCTTCGAGCCGGACCTGGGCATCGTCGGGCACGCCAAGCCCACGCTCGCCGCCCTGGACGCGCACGCCCGGCACCGGACCCCCCGGCGCGACCCGGGGCCGTGGGCGGAGCGGGTCACCGAGCTGCGCGGCACGCTGCTGCGCCGCGACGACTTCGACGACGTGCCGATCAAGCCGCCGAGGGTGTACCGCGAGCTGAACGAGGTGTTCGGCCCGGACACCACGTTCGTCACCGCGATCGGGCTCTACCAGATCTGGTCGGGCCAGTTCCAGCAGACCTTCCGGCCCCGGCACTACCTGGTCTGCGGCCAGGCCGGCCCGCTCGGCTGGGAGATCCCGGCGGCGATCGGGGTGAAGTGCGCCTACCCGGACAAGCCGGTGGTCGCGGTGGTCGGCGACTACTCCTTCCAGTTCCTGATGGAGGAGATCGCGGTGGCCGCGCAGTACCAGATCCCGTTTGTGATCGTCATGGTCAACAACGAGTACCTGGGGCTGATCCGCCAGGCCGAGCTGGGCTACGACATGAACTACGCGGTCGACCTGCACTACGGCGAGGGCGGCATCGACCACGTCAAGCTGATGGAGGCGTTCGGCTGCCCGGCCCGGCGGGTGGAGCAGCCCGGCGAGATCGCCGACGCACTGCGCTGGGCCACCCTGGAGGCCGAGGCCGCCCAGCTGCCGGTGCTGGTGGAGATCATGGTCGAGCGGGAGGCGAACGCGGCGATGGGTCCGTCGCTGGACAACATCACCGAGTACGAGCCGGTTCCGGACCTGGTGCCGGCCGAGGCGCCCTGACCGGGTCACCGCCTCTGATCGCCGGGGGCCGGCGCCTCACCACGGGCGCTGGTCCTCGGCGACCTCACGGATGACCGTCAGCAGGCCGTCCAGGGCGGGGTTGTCGTTGCCCCGCCGCCAGGCAAGGTCGAGCTTCACCGGCCGCGCGTCGATGCCGCGCACCGGGCGCAGCACCACCCCGTCGTAGTGCAGCGCGGTGGCCGCCGCGGGCACCAGCGCCACCCCGATACCGGCCTTCACCAGCGCCAGGATGCTGTGTACCTGGCCCAGGTACTGCACGTAGTCCGGCGTCGACTCCGCGCCTCGGAAGATGCTGACCAGCACCTCGTAGAAGTAGCGGGCCTCGGCCGGGGAGTACATCACGAACGGCTGGCCGTCGAAGTCGTGCACGGTGGGATCCGCCGCCCGGACCGCCAGCGGGTGCCGTCGGGGCAGCGCGGCGAGCAGTGGCTCCCTGGTCAGCGGCATCGTCACCAGGTCCGCCCCGACGGCCGGCGGCCGGATCATGCCCAGGTCCATGCTGCCCGCCAGCAGCGCCTCCAGCTGCGTCGAGGTGACCATCTCGCGCAGCACCAGGTCCACCCTCGGCAACCTGGCGTCGGCCGCCGTGAGCACGTGCTCGAGGAACGAGTACGCCGTCGTCGCGGTGAAGCCGAGCGTGACGACGCCCGACTCCCCCCGGGGCACCCGCCGCGCCGACAGCGCCGCCTCGTGCGAGAGGTGCAGCAGCTGGCGCACGTCAGCCAGGAACACCCGCCCGGCCGGGGTCAGCTTCACCGACCGGTGCGCCCGGTCGAACAGGCGCACCCCGAGCTCGTCCTCGAGCAGCTTGATCCGCCGGCTCAGCGGCGGCTGTGTCATGGAGAGCCGGTCCGCCGCCCGCCCGAAGTGCAGCTCCTCGGCGACGGCGACGAACGTCTCCAGCTGGTCGAAGGTGAACACCGATCTAGTTTAGGTATCAGTCCATGCAAAACGAGTGTTGGACTTATATCGGTTGCGCTCCCTACGGTGAAGTGAGATCCGCTCACACAGACCGGGTGTAGTCCGCGCAGAGCCTGCAGAGTCTGTGCGAGCCCCAGCAGGTCTGTGCGAGCGATGGATCCCTTCGCCGAGCACAGGAGATTCGAGCAGCGTGACTGGGTACTCCCCCGCCGAACTCGCCACGAAGGTCGCCTCCGGGCTGCTCTCGTTCCCGGTAACGCACTTCCGTGACGATCTCTCCTTCGACGAGGGCAGCTACCGGGACAACATCGCCTGGCTCAGCCGCTACGAGGTCGCCGGCCTGTTCGCCGCCGGTGGCACCGGTGAGTTCTTCTCGCTCGCGCCGGACGAGGTCGAGGCGGTGGTCCGGGCCGCCGCGCAGAGCGCCCCCGAGGGCACCCCGGTGCTCGCGCCGGCCGGCTACGGCGGCACCACCGCCGTCCGACTGGCCCGCTCCGCCGAGAAGTCCGGCGCGGACGGCATTCTGCTGTTCCCGCCGTACCTCACCGAGTCGGAGCAGGACGGGTTGGCCGCCTACGTCTCCTCGGTGTGCCAGGCCACCGACCTGGGTGTGATCATCTACAACCGGTCGAACGCGCTCTACTCCGCCGACACCGTCGAGCGGCTCGCCGACGAGTGCCCGAACCTGGTCGGGTTCAAGGACGGCGCCGGCGACCTGGAGCAGATGACCCGGATCTACACCCGGCTCCGCGACCGGCTCATCTACGTCGGCGGGCTGCCCACCGCGGAGATGTTCGCGCTGCCCTACCTGCAGCTGGGCGTGAGCACGTACTCCTCGGCGATCTTCAACTTCATGCCGGAGTTCGCGCTCGACTTCTACCGCGCGGTCCGCGCCGGCGACCGGGAGACCGTGCTCACCAAGCTCGACGAGTTCGTCCTGCCATACACCGAGCTGCGCAATCGCGGCCGGGGCTACGCGGTGAGCATCGTCAAGGCCGGCATGCGCGCCATCGGCAGACCGGCCGGTCCGGTGCGCCCGCCCTTGGCCGACCTGGACGCCCACGAGCTGGCAGCACTGACCGCGCTGATCGAAAAAGTGGCTCCAATCCGCCAGGCGTCGCGCTGAGCCGGAGGATGTACCCCGTGACCCAGACAAACCCACTTGAACTGACCGGCAAGATGATCATCGGCAGCAGCCTGGTGCGCGGCACCGGCGAGGCGGTGTACGGCGTCGACCCGCGCACCGGGGACCGGCTGGAACCGGGCTACGCGGGCGCCAACGCCGACGACGTGGACCGCGCCTGCCAGCTCGCCGAGCAGGCCTTCGACGGGTACCGGAACGCACCGGTCGGCGTACGGGCCGACTTCCTGGACTCGGTCGCCGCCGGGATCGAGGCCCTCGGCGACACCCTGGTGCAGCGCGCGGTGGCCGAGAGCGGCCTGCCCGAGGCCCGGCTCACCGGCGAGCTCGCCCGCACCACCGGCCAGCTGCGGCTGTTCGGCCAGGTGCTGCGGGAGGGCAGCTGGCAGGGCGCCCGCATCGACCCGGGCAGTTCGGCCCGACCCGACATCCGGCAGCGCCAGATCCCGCTCGGCCCGGTCGCGGTGTTCGGTGCCAGCAACTTCCCGATGGCGTTCTCCGTGGCCGGTGGCGACACCGCCTCCGCGCTCGCCGCCGGCTGCCCGGTCGTGGTGAAGGCACACGAGGCGCACCCCGGGACCAGTGAGCTGGTCGGCCGGGTGGTGGCCGAGGCGGTGCGGGTCGCGGCCCTGCCCGAGGGCGTGTTCTCCATGCTCTACGGCGACGGGCCCGGCGTCGGCACCCGGTTGGTCACCGACCCCCGGATCCAGGCGGTCGGCTTCACCGGGTCCCGGGGCGCCGGCCTGGCCATCGTCGCGGCCGCCGCCGCGCGACCCCGGCCCATCCCGGTCTACGCCGAGATGAGCAGCGTCAACCCGGTATTCGTACTGCCCGGCGCGCTGGCCACCCGGGGAGCTGAGCTGGGTGCCGCCTACGCGGCCTCGCTCACCCTCGGCGCCGGCCAGTTCTGCACCAACCCGGGGCTCGTGTTCGCCCCGCGCGGGCCGGAGCTGGACACCTTCCTGGATTCGGCGGCCAAGGCGGTGGAGGGCGACGCCGGTGCGCCGATGCTCACCGGCCGCATCGCCAAGTCCTACCGGGACAGCGCGGCCCGGCTCACCGGGAACCCGGCGGTCACCGTGCTGGCCCGGGGCCAGCGGTCCGAGGCGGCAGCCGGCGGACAGGCGGTACTGGCCGCCGTCGAGGCCGACCACTTCACCGGCGACGAGTCCCTCGAGCAGGAGGTCTTCGGCGCCGCGTCACTCGTGGTTCGCGCCGCGACCGCCGACGACCTCGTCGAGCTGGCGCGCTCGCTCGAGGGCCAGCTCACCGCCACCGTGCACGCCGACCCCAGCGACCACCCGCTGGCCGCGCGGCTGCTGCCGGTACTGGAGCGGATCGCCGGGCGGGTGCTGTTCGACGGCTGGCCCACCGGCGTGACCGTCGGGCACGCGATGGTGCACGGCGGCCCGTTCCCGGCCACCTCCGACTCCCGGACCACCTCGGTGGGCACCAAGGCCATCGAGCGGTTCCTGCGCCCGGTGTCCTACCAGGACGTCCCCGCCGGACTGCTGCCCGAGGTGCTGCGCGACGAGTCGACCGGGGTCCCGCGCCGCGTCGACGGCACCCTGACCACCGAATAGGCCCGACCACCGAATAGGCCCGACCACCGACAGGCCCGACCGCCGAACATGCCTGCGGACTCGAAGAGGAGGGAACGCCGTTGTTCCGGATCGCCGAAGTCAGAGTCACCCCGATTCTGATCTCCGACCCACCGCTGCTGAACGTGCAGGGGGTCCACCAGCCCTACACACCCCGCACGATCGTCGAGGTCACCACCGAGAACGGCGCACCGGGGCTCGGCGAGACCTACGGCGACACCGACTACCTCCGCGTCGCGCAGGCGTTCGGGCCCGAACTGGTCGGCTCGCCGCTCACCGTCAACGGGCTGCTCGGGCGGGTGCTGGCCAGCGCCGAGCGGGTCGAGGTGAGCGAGCTGGACAACCGGGTCCACGCGGAGGGCCTGCGCGGCAGCCGGACGCTGCCCAAGGTGTGCCGCAGCGTGGTGTCCGCGTTCGAGGTGGCCATCCTGGACGCGCTCGGCCACGAGCTCGGTGTTCCGGTGCACGCGCTGCTCGGCGGCAAGGTCCGCGACGCCGTGGACTACAGCGCCTACCTGTTCTACCGCTGGGCGGAGCACCCCGGGCCGGGCGAGCCCACCGACGACTGGGGCGCCGCGCTGGACCCGGCCGGGGTGGTCGCCCAGGCGCGCCGGATGGCCGACGACTACGGCTTCACCTCGTTCAAGCTCAAGGGCGGGGTGTTCGAACCGGCCGAGGAGGTGGCCGCGATCCGGGCGCTGGCCGAGGCGTTCCCGGAGCACCCGCTGCGGCTGGATCCCAACGGTGCCTGGTCGGTCCCCACCAGCCTGGAGGTGGCCGGCGCGCTGGAAGGGGTCCTGGAGTACCTGGAGGACCCCACCAGCGGCACCGCCAACATGGCGGAGGTGGCCAGGAAGACCAGCCTGCCACTGGCCACCAACATGTGCGTGACCGCGTTCGACGAGATCCCGACCGCGTTCGCCAGTGACGCGGTGCAGGTGGTGCTGTCCGACCACCACTACTGGGGTGGGCTGCGGGCCACCCAGGACCTGGCGGCGGTCTGCCGCACCTACGGCGTCGAGCTGTCCATGCACTCGAACACCCACCTGGGCATCAGCCTGGCCGCCATGACGCAGGTGGCCGCGACCATTCCCGAGCTGCGCTACGCCTGCGACTCGCACCGGCCGTGGCAGACCGAGGACGTGATCACCGAGCCGCACCGGTTCGTCGGCGGCGCGGTCGCGGTGTCCGACGGGCCGGGGCTGGGCATCGAGCTGGACCGCGACAGCCTGGCCGCGCTGCACCAACGCTGGCTCGAGAGTGACGTCCGGGGCCGGGACGACGCGGCCGCGATGCGCCGGGTCCATCCCGACTGGGTCACCCCGCAACTGCCCCGCTGGTAGCCGTCCCGCCCGCCACCGGCCGCGATGACCAAACCGACCGCCATGACTTCGGAGCGCTGACCCGCATCATGATCAGCTGGGGTGTCGTGGTGGCGGCCACCGCGCCCGATCAGCGGCGCCCTGCTGGAGCTCGACGGCCTGCACACGCTGGCCGGCTGGAAGTGGATGTTCCTGCTGGAGGGGGCCTTCTCCATCGCGGTCGGCATCGCCACCGGCTTCCTGCTGGTCTCCCGGGTCGGCGACGCGAAGTGGCTGAGCAGCGAGGAGAAGGCGGCGCTGATCGCCGCGGTCACCGTCGTGCTGGTGCGGGCCCGCCGCGTCAGCACGGCGACCCAGAAGACAGGAGACGCCGCCGCGCTCGCCCCGTGACGACCCACGGGATTGGCGCGACGGCGTCCTGCCGGCCGCATGCACAGCGGCCGGCCGGGACCGGCCGGGGCGTTGGCGAGATCCGCCTACGCCCCGGCCGCCACCTGCCGGTTGAGCAGGTCCGCGACGGCGGCGATGGTGCGCAGTGTGGGCACCTCGGCACCCACCATGTCGGCCAGCTCCACGACCGCGGTGAGCAGCACGTCCAGCTCCATCGGACGGCCCCGCTCGAGGTCCTGGAGGGTTGACGTCTTGTGCTCCCCGGTGCGCTCGGCCCCGGCGAGGCGGCGCTCGATGGAGACGCTCACCTGTGCGCCCACCAGCCGCGCCACCTCGATGGTCTCCTCCATCATCGTGGCCACCAGCGCCTTGGTGCCCTGGTGCCGGCAGATCCCGGCCATCGTCGCCCTGGTCAGCGCACTGAGCGGGTTGAACGAGATGTTTCCCATCAACTTGATCCAGATGTCGTTACGCAGGTCCTCCTCGACCGGGCACTTGAGCCCGCCGGCGATCATCGCGGCGGCGAACTCGGTGCACCGCGACGAGATCGTGCGGTCCGGCTCGCCGATGGAGAACCGGGTGCCCTCCAGATGCCGCACCACCCCGGGCGACTCGATCACGGTCGCGGGATACACCACGCAGCCCACCGCCCGGTGCAGCGGTAGTACCTTGGTCACCGCTCCGCCCGGGTCCACACTCTCGATCCGGCGTCCCTGGTACGGGCCCGGGAGCCCGTAGAAGTACCACCACGGGATGCCGTTCTGCGCCCCGATGACGGTGGTGTGCGGCCCCAGCAACGGCTCCACCAGGTGGCCCGCCGCCGCGTATGCGTTCGCCTTGAGGCCCAGGAACACATGGTCCACCGGGCCGATCTCCTCGGGCCTGTCGGTCGCGTGCGGGTGGGCGGTGAAATCCCCGCGCGGGCTGAGCACCTGCACCCCCTGGCCGCGAAGCGCCGCAAGGTGCGGGCCACGCGCCACCAGATGGACCTCGACACCCGCACGGCAGAGGCTCGCCCCGACGTAAGCGCCGATCGCGCCCGCCCCGAGCACAGCAACTCTCATGGTGAGCTCCCGTCTTAAGTTGTATCCAGTATGCAGTATGCGACAAACGGGTCAAGGTTTGCTTTGGGTTAACCCGGGTCTGGACAACGGCTCTACGGAGGAGTACCAATTCTGGGGATACGGTATGCAGTATGGACGCCGCTACAGGCGGTGACGAGGCGGAGAGGACCAGATGACGCAGACGATCCCTGGAAGCACCGCCAGGAGCGACACATCAGAGACGCGCCCCACCGCCGAGTTCATCTCGGGCGGGCACCTGGTCGCCAAGGCCCTGAAGGCTGAAGGGATCGACACGATCTTCACCTTGTGCGGCGGCCACATCATCGACATCTACGACGGCTGTGTCGACGAGGGCATCTCGGTCATCGACGTGCGGCACGAGCAGGTCGCGGCGCACGCGGCGGACGGCTACGCCCGCGTCACCGGCACGCCCGGGTGTGCGGTGGTCACCGCCGGCCCCGGCACCAG
The DNA here is from genome assembly GCA_036009565.1 of Pseudonocardia sp. Classification (GTDB taxonomy): domain Bacteria; phylum Actinomycetota; class Actinomycetes; order Mycobacteriales; family Pseudonocardiaceae; genus Pseudonocardia. The sequence continues at coordinate 10,678 of DASYLM010000327.1, forward strand.
CGACGCGGTCACCGGCGTCGCCAACGCGTTCCGGGCGGAGAGCCCAATGCTGCTGATCGGCGGCCAGGGGGCGCTGAGCCAGCACAAGATGGGTTCGCTGCAGGACCTCCCACACGTCGACATGATGGCGCCGATCACCAAGTTCTCGGCCACCGTACCGAGCACCGCGCGGGCCGCCGACCTGGTCTCGATGGCCTTCCGGGAGTGCTACAACGGCGCGCCGGGCCCGTCCTTCCTGGAGATCCCGCGCGACGTGCTGGATGCCAAGGTGTCGCTCGAGCAGGCCCGGCTGCCCCAGGCCGGCCGCTACCGCGCCTCCACCCGCTCGATCGGCGACCCGGCCAGCATCGAGGCGCTGGCCGATCTGCTGACGCACGCCGAGAAGCCCTGCGTGCTGCTCGGCAACCAGGTCTGGACCTGCCGCGCCACCGACGCCGCCGTGAACTTCGTGCGCGAGCTCAACGTGCCGGCCTTCATGAACGGCGCCGGCCGGGGCACCCTCCCGCCGGGCGACCCGATGCACTTCCAGCTGGCTCGGCGGCACGCCTTCAACGAGGCCGACCTGATCATCATCGTGGGCACCCCGTTCGACTTCCGGATGGGCTACGGGCGGCGCCTCTCCCCCGCCGCGAAGGTCGTCCAGATCGACCTCGACTACCGCACAGTCGGCAAGAACCGGGACATCGACCTCGGCATCGTGGGCGACGTCGGTGCGGTGCTCGCGGCGGTCACCCAGGCCGCCTCCGACCGGCGCAACACCGGATCGCTCAGCCGCGGGTCATGGCTGGCCGAACTGCGCGCGGTGGAGACCGCCGCCTACCACAAGCGGCTGCCCCGCCAGCACTCCGACTCCTCGCCGATCGACCCGTACCGGCTGGTGCACGAGATCAACGAGTTCCTCACCGAGGACTCGATCTACATCGGCGACGGCGGCGACATCGTCACCTTCTCCGGGCAGGTCGTGCAGCCCAAGTCCCCCGGCCACTGGATGGACCCGGGCCCGCTGGGCACCCTCGGCGTGGGCATCCCGTTCGTCCTGGCGGCCAAGCACGCGCGCCCGGACAAGGAGGTCGTCGCACTGTTCGGGGACGGCGCGTTCAGCCTCACAGGCTGGGACTTCGAGACGCTGGTGCGCTACAAACTGCCGTTCGTCGGGATCGTCGGCAACAACTCGTCGATGAACCAGATCCGCTACGGCCAGATCCAGAAGTACGGCGAGGCTCGCGGCCGGGTCGGCAACACGCTGGGCGACGTCCACTACGACAAGTTCGCCCAGCTGCTCGGCGGCTACGGCGAAGAGGTCCGCGACCCCGCCGACATCGGCCCCGCACTCCAGCGCGCCCGCGAGTCCGGCCTGCCGTCCCTGATCAATGTCTGGGTCGATCCGGACGTGTACGCCCCCGGAACCATGAACCAGACGATGTACAAATGACCGCCTTACTCCTCCCTGGAGAGCAATTATGAGCAAGGCCCTCGAAGGTGTCCGCGTCCTCGACATGACCCACGTCCAGTCCGGCCCGTCAGCCACCCAGATTCTGGCCTGGTTGGGTGCCGACGTGGTGAAGGTTGAGGCCCTGACCGGCGACATCACCCGGAAGCAACTGCGCGATATTCCGGATGTCGACAGCCTCTATTTCACGATGCTGAACTGCAACAAGCGCAGCGTCACCCTCAATATGAAAAGCCCGGAAGGCAAGCAGATCTTCACCGATCTGGTACGCCAGTCCGATATTTTGGTGGAGAACTTCGGCCCCGGCGCGGTGGACCGCATGGGGTTCACCTGGGATCTGCTCCAGGGACTGAACCCCGGTCTGATCTACGCCTCGATCAAGGGCTTCGGCGAGGGTCCGTACACCCACTACAAGGCCTACGAGGTGGTTGCCCAGGCAATGGGCGGCTCGATGAGCACCACCGGCTTCGAGGACGGCCCACCGGTCGCCACCGGCGCGCAGATCGGTGATTCCGGGACCGGCATCCACGCCGTGGCCGGCATCCTCGCCGCCCTGGTCCAGCGCGGCCAGACCGGCCGGGGCCAGCGGGTCACCGTGGCCATGCAGCACGCCGTGCTCAACCTGTGCCGGGTGAAGCTGCGCGACCAGCAGCGGCTGGCCCACGGACCGCTGGCCGAGTACCCGAACAAGGAGTTCACCGGCGAGGTGCCCCGCTCGGGCAACGCCTCGGGTGGCGGCCAGCCGGGCTGGGCGGTCAAGTGCAAGCCGGGCGGGCCGAACGACTACATCTACGTGATCGTGCAGCCGCCGGGCTGGGCGCCGATCAGTGCGCTGATCGGGCGGCCGGAGCTCACCGACGACCCGGAGTGGGCCACCCCGGAGGCACGGCTGAACAAGCTGGACAAGATGTTCCAGTTGATCGAGGAGTGGTCGATCAACTACGACAAGTGGGACGTGTTGGCGCAGCTGAACGCCCACAACATCCCGTGCGGGCCGATCCTGTCCACCGAGGAGCTCATCTCCGACGCCTCGCTGGTCGACAACAACATGATCGTGACGGTGGACCACCCGGAGCGGGGCGCCTTCACCACGGTCGGTTGTCCGATCAAGCTGTCGGACTCCCCGGTAGCGGTTGAGACCTCACCACTGCTCGGCCAGCACAACGAAGACGTGTACGTGCGAGAGCTGGGCATCGCCCCCGATCGCTTCGCCGAACTGCAGAAGAACGGGGTGATCTGAGCATGAGCGGATACGACAAGGACGCGGTGCTCGAGGTCCTGGACAAGGCACTCGCCGAGAACCGCGACTCGCTCACGGCGCCGGAGGGCCGCAAGGTCTGTATCGCCTACGGCATCCCCACCCCGGGTGAAGGCCTGGCCAGCACCGTCGAGCAGGCGGTCGCGCTGGCCAAGGAGATCGGCACCGCACCCGGCGACCCGGTGGTCATGAAGATCGTCTCGCCGGACATCCTGCACAAGACCGAGGCGGGCGGCGTGCGCGTCGGGGTCTCCGGCGACGAGGCGGTCCGGGAGGCCTACGAGGGCATCCTCGCCTCGGCGAACCGCTACAACCCGGACGCCGTGATCGAGGGCGTCCAGGTCCAGCAGATGCTCACCGGCGGCCAGGAAGTGATCATCGGCGCCACCACCGACCCGACCTTCGGCAAGGTGGTCGTGTTCGGGCTCGGCGGGGTGCTGGTCGAGGTGCTGCGCGACGTCACCTTCCGGCTCGCCCCGGTGGATGCCGGCACCGCCCGCTCGATGCTCGACGACATCGCCGCCGCCGAGATTCTGCGCGGCGCCCGAGGCGCCGAGCCGGTGGACGCCGACGCGCTGGCCGACGTCATCCGGCGGCTGTCCGACCTGGTCACCGACTTCCCGCAGATCCGGGAGTTCGACCTCAACCCGGTCTTCGCCCGCCCGGACGGCGCGTCCGCCGCCGACGTGCGGATCCTGCTGGAGACCGAGGAGATCGTCGAGCCGGTCCGGTACAGCAAGGACGAGATCCTGGCGACCATGAACCGGCTGATGCACCCGAGGGCAGTCGCCGTGATCGGGGCATCCAACGAAGACGGCAAGATCGGCAACTCGGTGATGAAGAACCTCATCAACGGGGGCTACACCGGGGAGATCTACCCGATCAACCCCAAGGCCGATCAGATTTTGGGCCGCACCGCGTACCGATCCATCGGTGACGTGCCCGGCGAGGTCGATGTGGCGGTGTTCGCCGTGCCGGCGAAGTTCGTCCCCCAGGCGTTGCGGGAGGTGGGTGCGAAGGGGGTACCCGCCGCCGTGCTGATCCCGTCCGGCTTCGCCGAGACCGGGAACGTCGAGGGCCAGCAGGAGATCGTGGCGATCGCGCGGGAGCACGGGGTACGGCTGCTCGGGCCGAACATCTACGGCTACTACTACACGCACGAGAACCTGTGCGCGACGTTCTGTACCCCGTACGACGTCAAGGGCGGGGTCGCGCTGACCTCACAGAGTGGTGGCATCGGCATGGCCATCCTCGGCTTCAGCCGCACCTCCAAGATGGGCGTCTCGGCCATCGTCGGGCTCGGCAACAAGTCCGACCTGGACGAGGACGACATGCTGACGTTCTTCGAGTCCGACGACAACACCACGTGCGTGGCGATGCACCTGGAGGACCTGAAGGACGGCCGGTCGTTCGTCTCGGCGGCCCAGCGCATCACGAAGAAGAAGCCCGTGGTGGTGCTGAAGGCCGGCCGCACCGCGATGGGCGCCAGGGCGGCCAGCTCGCACACCGGCGCACTGGCCGGCGACGACAAGGTCTACGACGACATCCTGCGCCAGGCCGGCGTCATCCGGGCACCGGGGCTGAGCGACATGCTCGAGTACGCCAGGGGCCTGCCGGTACTGCCCACGCCGAAGGGCGAGAACGTCGTGATCATCACCGGGGCCGGCGGGTCCGGGGTGCTGCTCTCCGACGCGTGCGTGGCCAACGGCCTGACC
>DASYLM010000328.1:0-5708 GCA_036009565.1 Pseudonocardia sp.
ACGGCAATCATGGCGAAGGGGTACGACATTTCCGGGCTGATACCGTCGCCCTCGGGAAAAAGATTTTCTGATTTTTGCGAACCCCGCCGGACGTCCCGACAAACGTCCCCGACCCAAGCAAAAGGTCAGGCTCCCGACGCCCTAACTGACCACTGTCCCGTCCAAAGCTTCGGTAAAATACGCCCAGCCAACCCAAGCCGACCAAGTCATGTCGAGCCGCCGGGACGCCGCACGCTCCCGACCGGAGCCCGGACCGCAGCCACCCGGCACCCACTGCCTCGCCCAGCGACGACCACCACCCACGACGCTTTGCTCTGCGCACCCATACGCAACAGCCCACCCCCGACCGTCCGCTGTTGCGTATCCCTACGCAGAGCAAAGCGCCCCCGACCAGCCGACCGTCCGCTGTTGCGTATCCCTACGCAGAGCAAAGCGCCCCCGACCAGCCGACCGCCCGCTGTTGCGTATCCCTACGCAGAGCAAAGGACGGCGGACACCACACTCCTACCGCGAACGCAGCGCCAGGAACACGTCCACCCGGTCCTCGAAGCGGCTCAGGTCGCGGCCGGTGAGCTCCTCGACGCGGCTGATCCGGTAGCGCACCGTGTTGATGTGCAGGTGTAGCCGAGCGGCGGCTCGGCTCCATGACCCGGAGCAGTCCAGGAACGCCTCCAGCGTCTGGTAGAGCCCGGCGTCGTTGCGCGCGTCGTACTCCAGCACCGGGTCCAGCACGCGGGCGGCGAACGCGTGCCGCACGTCGTCGGGTACCACCGCCAGCAGCGCGACGTGCGAGGTGACCTCGGCGTCCGCCACCACGGTCAACGTGCCGGCACGCAGCCGGGCGAGCTCGCGTGCGTGCCGGGCTTCGCGCAGCGCGCCGGAGAGGGCCTCGGCGCCGGACGGCCGGCTCAGGCCGATGGTCAGCCGTGCCGGCCCGAGTCCGGGCTCCAGCCTGGCCAGCGCGGCGCGCAGTCTGTCGAGCGGGTCCGGCGACCCACCACCGGGGTCGCCGCAGGGCAGCAGTGCCACCGCGAGCCCGTCGGGCGTCGTGCCGACCACCGGCGCGCCGAGGTGCGCGGCCGCGTCGTCGAGTACGGAACGGGCCACCTCGGTGAGATCGGTCCGGTCCACGAAGCCGGCCACTGCCACCGCTACCGGCCGGTCCGGGTCGAGCCCTGCCTGGCGCAACCGCTGCAGGGTCTCCGGCTGACCGCCGGCACCGGCGGCGACCAGGCTCACCGCATCGTCGGCGATGTCCCTGGCCACCCGCCAGCCTTCGGTGCGCCGGGCCCGGTCCAGTGCGGCGATCGCGACCAGCTCGCCGACCGCGTCGGTGACATCCGGTTCCCAGGCCGGCCAGGAGCCCTCCACCACCGCGAACCAGTAGGTCAGCCGCTGCTCCAGGGCGGGGCCGACCGGGAACACCGAGTAGGCGGGCCGACCGGCGACCACCGCGGGCAGTCGGTCGGAGGTCAGGAACGTGCGCACGATCCGGTCCACGTCCGCGTCGGCGAGTGGGGCCGGACCGGTGACGATGGCCCGGCCGGTCGGGGTGAGAACCCGGCACACCAACCCGGTCGCGGCGGACACCTGGGCGCTGAGCTCGTCGAGCCCCATGCCGCCGGCCACGGCGCTGAGAAGCTGGCGCTGGCGGCCCAACCGAGCGGCCAGTCGGTCGCCCCGCGCGGCGGTCACCGATCGGATCACGTGCTCGGTGACAGCGGAGAACGACACGTCCTCAGGTACCGCGATGAGCACCACCCGATGCCGGCGGCAGGCGTCGACCACATCGTCGGGGATCCCGTGGAAGAACGCCTCACCGGCGGCCAGCGCGGCGACCCCCGACGCGGCGACCTCGGCCACGAACCGCTCGGTGTCCGCCGGCTCGCGCCGCCACACCAGACCGCTGATGACCAGCTCGCCGCCGGACAGGTAGCGGCCGGGGTTGCCGAGGTCGGTGCTGTAGACCCAGCGAACCGGCCGGTCCAGCGCGGCGCCCTGACCGGCGAGCAGCCGCAGCCGCAGCTCAGGCACCGCGAGCAGCTCCCGGACCAGCATTGGAGGAACCTACAACCTCCGCTGCCGATCGGACCCGCCTTTCGTGTGGCCAGCGGCTTCTGCCGGAGCGCCAACGGCGGTGTACTCAGATCCCCACCAGGGCTCTGACCTGTGCTGGGACCTGCACCGGGACTGGATCTCGGCTCATGCCGTGACCTGGACCGCACCGAGGAGCGCGAGATGGACTTCCTGCAACCGAGCAGCTGGGCCGAGGCACTGGCGGCCCGCGCCGAGCATCCCGACGCGGCGCCGATCTGCGGCGGTACCGACCTGATGGTGGAGTTGAACTTCGACCACCGCCGGCCGGCCGCGCTGCTCGACCTGACCCGGGTGGCCGAGCTGCGGGACTGGGCGCTCGAGAAGGGCCAGGTGCGGCTGGGCGCCGGGGTCACCTACGCACGGGTCATCGGCGAACTCGGCGCGCTGCTGCCCGGCCTTGCGATGGCCGCCCGCACCGTCGGCTCGCCGCAGATCCGCAACCGGGGCACCGTCGGCGGCAACCTGGGCGCGGCGTCCCCGGCCGGCGACTCGCACCCGCCGCTGCTGGCCGCCGACGCGGTGGTCGAGCTGGAGTCGGCGGCGAGGGGTGTCCGCCGGGTGCCGATCACCGAGTTCTACACCGGGGTGAAGCGCAACGTCCTGGCCGCCGACGAGCTGATCGCCGCCGTGCTGATCACGCCACCGACCGGGCCGCAGCAGTTCTGCAAGATCGGCACCCGCAACGCCATGGTGATCGCGGTGGCCGCCTTCGGGCTGGCGCTGCACCCGGACCGGCACGCCGTGGGTACCGGGATCGGCTCCGCCGCACCGACGCCGCGGCGGGCACTCGACGCCGAGCGGTTCCTGGCCGGTGAGCTGGACGCGGCCGGGCTGTGGGAGTCCCGGGCGGCCTTGCCGGAGACCCTGGCCAGGGCGTTCGGCGACCGGGTGAGCGCCGCGACCGCGCCGATCGACGACGTCCGGGGCAGCGCGGCCTACCGCCGCCACTCCCTCGGTGTGCTGGCCCGCCGCGCGGCGACCTGGGCCTGGAACGACTACCGGAAGGCTGCCTGAGCCATGCGCGTGAACATCGCGGTGAACGACACCGAGCACGTCGTCGACGACGTATGGGAGGGCGAGAGCCTGCTCTACGTGCTGCGCGAGCGGGTCGGGCTGCCCGGTTCCAAGAACGCCTGCGAGCAGGGCGAGTGCGGTTCCTGCACGGTCTACCTGGACGGGTTGCCGGTGTGCGCCTGCCTGGTCGCGGCCGGCCAGGCGAACGGCCGCCAGGTACGGACCGTCGAGGGACTGGCCGACGGCGAGCAGCTGCACCCGGTGCAGCGGGCGTTCGTCGAGTGCGGCGCGGTGCAGTGCGGCTTCTGCACGCCGGGTCTGCTGGTCAGCACGCACGACCTGCTGAGTCGCAACCCCAAGCCGTCCGACCCGGAGATCCGCGAGGCGTTGGCCGGGAACCTGTGCCGCTGCACCGGCTACGAGAAGATCCTGGACGCCGTGCGCAGCGCCAGCGGAGCACGCATGGACGCCGTGGGCAGCGCCGGCGGGGCGGAGGAGCAGCAGTGAGCACGACCGTCATCGAGAACGCGCACGTCGTCACGATGGATGGCGGCCGGGCCGAGTACGCCGGCGGCCACCTGGTCCTCGAGAACGACCGGATCACCGCCGTCGGCCCCGGACCGGCATCCCGCGTCGAGGGCGCCCAGGTGGTCGACGGGCGCGGCTGCCTGCTCACCCCCGGTTTCGTGAACACCCATCAGCACCTCTACCAGTGGGTGACCCGCGGCCTGGCGGTCGACGCGACCCTGTTCGGCTGGCTCACCGAGCTGTACCCGGTGTGGGCCGGCATCGAGGAGCACGCGGTGCACACCGCCGCCAGTGGCGCGCTGTCCTGGCTGGCCCGCACCGGCTGCACCACCAGCACGGACCACCATTACGTGTTCCCGAGGGGCGGCGGCGACCTGCTGGCCGCCGAGATCGAGGCCGCCCGCGCGGTGGGCCTGCGGTTCCACCCGTGCCGCGGCTCGATGGACCTGGGGCGCAGCGCCGGCGGGCTGCCACCGGACGAGGTGGTGGAGGACCGGGACGCGGTGCTGGCCGCCTCCGCCGACGCGGTGGACCGCTGGCACGACCCGTCGCCGGGCTCGATGCTGCGGATCGCGCTCGCGCCCTGTTCGCCGTTCTCGGTGACCGGCGAGCTGATGCGCGAGGCCGCCGAGCTGGCGCGGGACCGGGGCCTGCGGCTGCACACCCACCTCGCCGAGACGCTGGACGAGGAGGACTTCTGCCGGGAGCGGTTCGGCTGCTCGCCACTGGAGTACGTGGACAGCCTGGGCTGGACCGGCCCGGACGTGTGGTTCGCACACGCGGTCCACCTGGACGACGCGGGCGTGAAACGGCTCGGCGAGACCGGAACGGGCGTGGCGCACTGCCCGTCGTCCAACGCCCGCCTCGGCGCCGGCATCGCCCGTTCGGCCGACCTGCGCGGTGCCGGCGTGGCCGTCGGGCTGGGCGTGGACGGCGCGGCCAGCAACGAGGCCGGCAGCCTGCTCGAGGAGGTCCGGCACGCGCTGCTGTTCGCCCGCGCGAAAGGCGGCCCACAGGCACTCACCGTCCGGGACGCGCTCGAGATGGCCACCCTGGGCGGGGCCGCCGTACTGGGTCGCTCCGGGGACATCGGCTCACTGGAGCCGGGCAAGCTGGCCGACCTGGCGCTGTGGCGCATCGACGGCCTGCCGCACGCCGACATCGCCGACCCGGTGGCCGCCCTGGTCCTGGGCTCGCCGCCGCCGCTGGAGCTGCTGCTGGTCGGCGGCCGCCCGGTCGTCGAACGCGACCACGTCCTGGGCGTGGACTCCGACGCACTGGCCCGCGAGGCCACCGCCGTACACAAAGCCCTACTCCGAAAGGCCGGCCGGTAAATATGACCAGCACGCCGATAGGGACCAGCACGCCGATAGGGACCAGCACGCCGACAGGGACCACCACCGAGAACCCGCGAGTCGGGGATTCCGTCAGCGCGAGTCGGGACATTCATCAGGCAGCCGGCCGGGTCGGGGACAGCCCGCTGCGCCCGGACGGCACCCTCAAGGTGACCGGCGAGTTCGCCTACGCCAGCGACCTGTGGCACGACGACATGGTCTGGGGGGTGACCCTGCGCAGCCCGTACCCGCACGCCCGGATCACCGGCATCGACCTCACCGAGGCGCTCAAGGTGCCCGGCGTCTACGCCGTCCTCACGGCCGGCGACGTGCCGGGTGAGAACTCGGTCGGCCTCGAGCACCTGGACACCCCGGTGCTCGCCGACGGCGTGGTCCGATACCAGGGCGAACCGGTCGCGCTGGTGGCCGCCGACCACCCGGAGACCGCGCAACGGGCCGCCAAGCGCATCAAGGTGGACTACGAGGTGCTGCCCGCCGTGACCGACCCGAGGCACGCGTTGGACGAGGACGCGCCGAAGGTGCACGACGGCGGCAACCTGGTCCGGCACCTGAGGCTGCGCCGCGGCGGCCCCGCACCGAGCGCCCCGGTCGTGGTGGCCCTGGACTTCGAGGTGGGCATGCAGGACCAGGCCTTCCTCGGGCCGGAGTCCGGGCTCGCGGTGCCCGCCGAGGACGGTGGCATCGACCTGTACGTGGCCACCCAGTGGCTGCACG
>DASYLM010000329.1:0-15848 GCA_036009565.1 Pseudonocardia sp.
GTTCACCTGCGTCGGGGCCTTGGAGAGTGGCCCAGGCGACTGGTACGCATACATAACGCATGCGTTAGGTATGCGTTGATCGAGAACGGCTGACCTCACGACGGCCGGGATCAATTTCGGCGGTCGCACCGCGGCGGGCCGATCGGACGACAGGCGGGTGCCGCTCGCCGGACTTGGGAGAGAAAGATGTTCGTGCGCGGGCGCGCCGCCGAGCCGCTGGATCCGAAGATCGTCGAGGCGTTGGGCAAGGTGCAGACCTCGACCCTGGGGCACCTGCGGGACTACGGCTTCCCCAAGGGGCTCACCCCGATCCGCCGGCCCCTGAAGTTCGTCGGTCCGGCGTTCACCGTGCGGCTGCCGCACCTGGACTCCACCGCCCTGCACGTCGCGGCCGACGAGCTGCGGCCCGGTGACGTGCTGGTCATCGACCAGTGCGGGGACAGTCGCTCCTGCTTCGGTGGCATGGTGTCGTTCACCGCCGCCACCCGGGGCGCGGTCGGCGCGGTGGTGAGCGGCTCGATCAACGATGTGGACGAGATCCTCGAGCTGGGCCTGCCGGTGTTCTCCGCCGGCGTGTCCGCGCTGACCACCCGGATCCTGGGTGTGGAGGGCGCGATCAACGTGCCGGTCACGGTGGGCGGCGCGGTGGTCAACCCGGGCGACGTCGTGTTCGGTGACTCCGACGGGGTGGCCGTACTGGGTCGGGAGGAGGCGCTGGAGATCGCCGAGACGCTACGGGACAAGGAGTCCGCCGAGCCGGAGCTGCGCCGCAAGATCACCGAGGGCACCCGGCTGGCCGAGTGGTCCGGTGCGCTGGCCGCGTTCGAGGCCAAGCTCGATCCCACCTCGGCGCGGTGACGCCGTGGCCGGGTCGATTCAGAGCGGTCCCACCGGATCGTCGGTAGGCAGCCAGGCAGGCGATGCGCCGACCGGCGGGACGCGGTGGCTGATCAGCGCCGGGCTGTTGCTGCCGGTGACCTTCGTGATGAGCATGGACCGGGCCGCAATGACAGCGGCGGCTCCGGTCATCCAGAAGGAGCTCGAGTTCTCGGTCACCCAGATGTCGGTGATCCTGACCGCGTTCTGGTGGGCCTACGCGCTGTTCCAGGTGCCCGGTGGCCTGGTCACCCGCCGCTTCGGCCCGCGACGGACGCTGGCGCTGGCCGGGCTGTGGTGGTCGGTTTTCACCTTCATCACCCCGTACGGCGTGGTGTTCCTCGGCTTCGTGGTGATCAGGGCGGTGCTCGGGATCGGGCAGGCGGCCGACTGGCCCGCCTCGGTGTTCACCCTGCACCGCTGGTTCCCGCAACGCGAGCAGTCCCGGGCGAACTCGCTGCTGCTCTGCGGGCTGTATCTGGGCAACGTGGTCGGCACCCCGCTGGTGGTGTGGATCATGACGTCGTTCGGCTGGCACCAGGTGTTCCACCTCTTCGCGGTGCTGGGTGCGGTGCTCGCACTGCTCTGGTGGTGGCAGGTACGCGACGAGCCGCGCGAGCACCCGCGCATCTCGCCGGCCGAGGTCCGCTACATCGAGTCCGGCCGCAACGTCGATGAGATCGAGCGGCGGGCCGAGCTGCCCTGGCGTGCCTTCTTCGGCTCCGGGCAGTTCTGGGCGATCGGCGCTCAGTACGCGTGCCTACTGCTGATCCAGGGATTCTTCGCCACCTGGCTGCCGACCTACCTGGTGGAGGCGCGCGGACTCTCACTCAAACAGATGGGCTGGCTGGGCGCGCTGCCCTGGGTGGCCATGCTGATCGGGGTCTTCGGCGTCGGTGCACTCAACGACCGGCTGGTGCGGCGCTGGTCCAGCCGAATCCGCCTCGCCGCCGTCGGATACCTCGCCGCGGCCGCGTTCCTGGTGCTCGGCGCGCTGACCGCCAGCGTGCCGTGGATGATGCTCTTCCTCTGCCTGAGCCTCGGCTCGGTCGGCATGGTGCAGGTCCAGGTCTGGGCCGCGTGCCAGGACCTGGGCGGCGAGCACACCGCGACGGTGACCGGTTGGACGAACCTGTGCGGCAACCTGATGTCGGCCGCCGGACCGCTGTTCACCGGCATCCTGGTCGGCATCGGCGGAAACTGGCTGCTGGCACTGATGATCCTGGCAGTCGCCGGGGTACTCGGAGCAGGCTGTTGGTTCTTCGTCCACCCGGAGCGGCCGCTGCGCGCCAGCACAGTCCCCTCGAACGTCACACCCTGACCGATCTGCCCAGACGAAGGAGCTGACACCGTCATGACCGTGCCTGTCGCCGTCGCCCAGTTCGCCACCGGACTGGACAAGACGGAGAACCTGAAACTGGTCCGCGAGTCGATCACCACCGCCGCGGATGCCGGCGCCCAGCTGGTGATCACCCCGGAGAACGGGATGTACAACGACCCGACGAACGTCGGCACCGACGCCGGCTACCCCGAGCCGTTGGAGGGCCCGTTCCTGACCGGGATCCGGGACACCGCCCGCGCCGCCGGGGTGACCGCGGTGGTCGGGATGGCCGAGTCGGTCGAGGGCGACGCGAGGGCGTACAACACGCTGGCCGTCGTCGGACCGGACGGGGAGCTGATCGGGGTCTACCGCAAGGTCCACCTGTACGACGCGTTCGGCTACGCGGAGTCGGACAGGGTGATCCCCGCCGAGGTCGCCGCCCCGCTCACCTTCGACCTCGGCGACCTCCGCTTCGGCGCGATGACCTGCTACGACCTGCGGTTCCCGGAGATGGCGCGGACGCTGGTGGACGCCGGTGCCACCGCGATCGTGCTGCCGGCGGCCTGGGCGGCCGGGCCGGCCAAGGAGGACCACTGGGCCACCCTGATCCGGGCCAGGGCCATCGAGAACACCTGCTTCGTACTCGCCAGCGGGCAGACCGGGCCACGCTGCACCGCGCAGAGCATGATCGTCGATCCGATGGGGACCGTGGTGGCTTCGGCGGGGGAGCGGCCCGGCTTTGCGCTCACCTCAATCGGCCTGGACCGGGTCGAGCAGGTGCGTACGGTGAACCCGTCGCTGGCGAACCGCCGGTTCCGGGTCACCCCGGCGTGACCGTGGCGTCCGGGGCCGGACCTCTAGACTCGCTCTCGCTGGCCCCGGACCCAAGGAATGTGTTGATGCGGGAACCGATCGCGCTGCCGAGGGTGCGGCCCGCCCTGCCGGTCGTGACGCGCCCGCCGGACGTGCCGGCCAAGGACTTCGCCTACCAGTACATCAAGGCGCTGATCGTCGACCTGACGCTGCCGCCCGGCGACATCGTCACCGAGATGGACATCGCCGGTGTCACCGGGCTGTCCCGGACCCCGGTTCGCGAGGCGTTCCTGCGGTTGGACGCCGAACGGCTGATCCAGCTGCTGCCCCGGCGGGGTGCGCTGGTCGCCCCGGTGACCGCGCGGCAGATCCGCGAGCTGTCCCGCACCCGCCTGGCGCTCGAGCTCTACGCGGTGCGGGAGCTGCACGAACGCCGGATCCCGGTGGCCGACCAACTGTGGCCGCTGGTCCACAAGCAGCGGGCGCTGCTCGACGACGGCGCGCCCTACCCGGAGATCATCGCCTGTGACCGGGAGTTCCACGCCACCATCGTGCGGGCGGTCGGCAACACCGTGATGACCGAGCTGTACGCGTCGATGGGGGATCGCCAGCAGCGCACCGGGGTGGCCGCGTTCATGGCGCAGCCCGGCCGTGCCGAGTTCGCCGTGGAGCACCACCAGCAGATCACCGAGGCGCTGGAGCGCGAGGATCTGGCCAGTGCCGAGGAGATGCTGCGCGTGCACCTGGACCGGCACACCGACGAGCTGGACCGCTACCTGCCGTAGTCCGGGCGCGCGGCCCGGTCGGGCCGCGCAGAGCCCGTGCCGGCCGCACAGAGGTTGCATGGTCTGTGCGGCCGGCACTGGGTCTGTGCGGCCGCTGGTTGGCTATTGGGTGCGCGCCGCCTGGGCTGTGCGCGCCGCGGCCGCCAGGCGTCCAGCGCGCCCGGCGCCAGCGAACCGGCGCTGCGCACTCAGCGCACGCGGCCGCGGATCCGGTGCATGAGTCGCTGGCCGCCGAACGTGTGGGGCACGCTCCCCCGAGGCGGTCGGCCGCCGTTGCGGGCGCTCGGACCCGCCGCGCCGTCAGCTGTGATGCTGTCGGCGTCCGCCGGGCGCCTGGCCCACGGGATGCCGATCCGGCCGCGCCGGCGCTCCCGCGTGATCCGGGCCTCGGCCACCTGGGTGTTGAGCTGCTGGCTCCGCATCCTGGCGAGCAGCAGCATCGTCGCGCCGTGCCCGAGAGCCGTCAGCAGCAGCAGGACGCCGGTGCGGGCGATGATCGGCCGGGGGCCCGGGTCGTCACCGAGGTCGATCGAGGCGACGAGTACGGCGGTGCCCAGCATGACCAGGTGGAACAGCACCGCGACCAGGGCCGATACCTGCCGGGAGTGCGCCGGGTCCTGATAGACCTCGTCGAGGAAGGCGGGGCTCTGCCGGAAGATCAGCTGCCCGTCCGCCACCACGATGGCCACCCCGATGAGCAGGATGAGCAGGTACGGGGCGCTGCTCACGGCGATTGACCTCCGACCGGGGTGACCGCTGGGACCGGCGGGTACCGACCCGGGACTGGATACCCGGTACGGCGGCGTTGAATCGGCGGCGTTGAACCGGCGGCGTTGAACCGGCGGCGTTGAACCGGCGGCCGGGGGCTACATCGCCGGGTTCTCCCGGGACTCCGGTGCGGACCGGGGGAGCGGCACCCGCCGCGACGTCGGGGCCGTCCGGGCGCGGGTGAGGCCACCGCAGCGCACCTTGCTCAGCTCGACGGCGACTTCGCGCAGACTCTGGTAGGTCCGCACCGGGAGCCGGGTCAGCTCGCCGGTGTAGGCGGTGCCCGCGCCGTAGTACTGCGCCTGCGCGATGACCTGCCAGCGCTGGGCCGGAAACTCCAGGCCGGCAAGCACCTGAAGGATGCCGATCGACATGTGATCGACGTTGTTCCGCATCATCTTCACCCGCTTGTGCTTGATCCTGATGTGACCGGTGTCACCCGGGTATGCCCGCGTTATCGGGTGCACAAACCTGCGGGTCGCAAAGTGGAAAATCCGGCGGTTGGAAAGCCCTGACGGTGGTACCCAATGGCGGGGTGACCTGGGGAGCCGGAGGAAATCGGATGCTGACCGAGCGGGAACAACGGACACTGCGCGAGATCGAGCTGAGGCTGTCCGCCGACGCTCCTGAACTTGCCGCGAGGATGAGGGACCGGCGGACGCGGCAGCCGGTGCACGGCGTTCGACTCGCCCATGACCTGGTCGCGGTCATCGCCGCGCTGTCGGCGATCGGGTGCTTCGCGTTGGGCGTGATCGGCGCGGGACTGGTCGCGGCGCTGTTCGCCGCGTTGGTGGTGCAGGTGCGGGTCCTGCGGTTCCCGCCGCAAGCCGATGCCGGCGGCACCGGGCCGGGCCGCCGCCGCAGGGGACCGGGGTGGCGCTCGGGGCACGGCAGCTCGGACGGGGTGCCGCGCTAGCCGGATCACGGCGTGGACGCGCTCCTGAGCCGATCGCGGTTCCGCCGGATCGCCGGGCCGTTCTCCGGCGGCCGAGAGGATTAGCCTTTCACCATGGGGCATCGCTCGGTGTCCAGTCGCGGATGATCGGTGGTCGAGAGCGCCTTGGCGGAGTCAGCGAAGCTCGGCGCGGTGGGGGTCGTGCTGCACCCGCGCCGTGACAATGCGCAGGCCGTGGAGGCCATCGCGGCCTGGGCGAAGTCCCGGTCCGTGCGGGTGCTCGGTCTCGCCGAGGAGTTGGACCGGCTCCGGGACCTTGCCGAGCCGGTGGATGCCGATCAGTTGGCGGCCGGGGTCGACCTGCTGGTGAGCCTGGGTGGTGACGGCACCATGCTGCGCGCGCTGCGGATGGTGGACGGCTGCAAGGTGCCCGTGCTCGGGGTCAACCTGGGCAAGCTGGGCTTCCTCGCCGAGGTCGATGTGCCCGACCTGGCCGCCGCGCTGGAGGCGATCGGCCGAGGTGAGCACCTGGTCGAGACGCGGGTCTCGGTGACGGCGGACGTCGGCGGGCAGTCGAGTACGGCGTACAACGACGTCGTACTGGCGCGGCGCCCTGGCCAGGGGATGGCGGCGGTCGCGCTCTGGGTGGAGGGCAAGCCGTTCGTCCGCTACTCGGCCGACGCGATCATCGTCTCCACCCCGACCGGCTCGACCGCGTACAACTTCTCCGCCGGTGGGCCGATCGTCTCGCCGAGAGCCCAGGGACTGCTGGTGACCCCGGTCGCACCGCACTCCTCGTTCAACCGCTCGCTGTTCCTCAGCTGCAGCGAGCCGCTGGCTCTGGAGGTGCTCACCGGCAGCGGTGTGCTCGCGGTCGAGGTCGACGGCGAGGTCCGGATGGACGTCCGGCCGGGAGACATCATGCAGCTGGGCGTCGACCTGGACGGTGGGCAGGTGGTCCGGTTCGCCGGCTCCAGCTTCTACGACCGCGCGCGACGCAAGCTGCGGGTGACCGACTCCGCCGAGCTCGGCTGACCCCGACGGAATAACCCCTTAGATTAATTTGACAGGTTAGAAACAGTGTGTTTCGCTATGCCTAACCACAAATGGGACCTTAAGGGGTTAGACATGGTCGAGGTTCGGTACCGTTACCAGGACGTCCAGGGACACCAGCTGTTCTACCGGGAGGCCGGCCCGGCCGATGCGCCGACCATCGTGCTGTTGCACGGCTTCCCGACCAGCTCGTTCATGTTCCGTGAGCTCATCCCGCTGCTCGCCGACCGCTACCACGTGATCGCGCCGGACTACCTGGGGTTCGGCCTTTCTGATGCGCCGACGGTGGACGAGTTCGAGTACACCTTCGACGCGCTCGCCGAGCTCACCGCCCAGCTGCTGCAGCAGATCGGGGCGACCCGCTACGCGATCTACGTTCAGGACTACGGCGCGCCGGTCGGCTGGCGGCTCGCGCTGCGTGACCCCTCGGCGGTCTCGGCGGTCATCTCACAGAACGGCAACGGCTACGAGGCGGGCTTCGTGCCGGAGTTCTGGGCGCCGATCTGGGCCTACGGCGAGGACGCCAACCCGGAGACCGGGGCCGCGTTGCGCGGCGCGCTGGGCCGGGACGCGATCCGGCGGCAGTACGTGCACGGTGTGGCGGACCCGAGCGTGGTCAGCCCGGACACCTGGCACCACGACTTCGCGCTGGTCAGCCGCCCGGGCAACGACCTGGTCCAGTTGCGACTGTTTCGCGACTACCGCAACAACCGCGACCTCTACCCCCGGCTCCACGAGTACCTGCGCGCCAGCCAGGTTCCGCTGCTCGCGATCTGGGGTCGCAACGACGAGATCTTCGGCCCGGACGGCGCCCGCGCGTTCGCCGCCGACCTGCCGGACGCGGAGATCGAGCTGCTGGACGGCGGCCACTTCCTGCTGGAGAGCCACCTGGACACGGCCGCCGGCTACATCCGGGGCTTCCTCGGACGGGTGCTGGAGCGCCAGCCGGCCGGGGTCGCCGGCTGATCCGGGACAGCTGATCCGGGAGGTCGGGTTCGTGCCGGGTCAGCTGTCGGGCTCAGCTGTCCGAGAGCCGCTCCGGCTGCTGGGGGCGGCCGTCCAGCAGGGCGGCCCGCACCTCCGGCGGCCAGGGCACCGCCTTCGGCTCACCCGGGGCGGCGAAAGCGATGAACAGGTGGCCGTCGGCGGCCACGGTCTCGCCGGAGCTGACCCGGAAGTCGTAGCGGATGGGCGGTCGTGGTGCTGGCTCCGGGGTGGCCGACGGCGAGCTCACCCGGCGCGCGCTGCAGGAGTTCGCCAAGTCCTCGATGGCGCCGTACAAGTACCCCCGGCTGCTCGAGCTCGTGCCCGCACTGCCGCGCAACGCGAACGGCAAGCTGCGGCGCTACCTGCTGCGCCGGCGGGCGACCGGCGCTCTACCGGCGGGCCCCCAGCAGGTCAGCGGAGCGCCTCGGTGACGTGGTCGTCGGCCGGTGCGGCCAGCTTCTCGCGCAGCCGGGTGAACAGGTCCTGCGCCCGCAGACCCTTCCAGTCGGCGGGCAGCAGTTCCAGCGGCAGGCCCGGGTCGGCGTAAGGGAGCCGGCGCCACCGGGTGACCATCTCGACGTAGTCGGCGAACGCCGCCCTGGGATCGTCCGTGGAGCGCTGTTCCACCGGCCGGTAGCGGTCCAGGAACTCGGCGTAGAGCTGGTCCAGGGCGGCCAGGTCCCACCACCGCGCGATGTTGTGTGCCGGCTCGCCGAACGCGACGTGCTGGCCGCGGAACACCTCGGCGTTGGCGGTCAGCTCCAGGCGTTCCAGCACCTCGGCGGCCTCGGACTCCAGGTGCCCCGGTGCGATCCAGACGCCCGGGGTGACGGTGCCGAAGCCCAGCCGGGTCAGCTCCGAGCGCAGCCGGTAGCGCTTCTCCCGGACCGTCTCGGGCACCGAGAACACCACCACCAGCCAACCGTCGCCCAAGGTGGCGCGGCGGCGGCCGAAGATCCGGGCGTCACCCTCGTTGAGGATGTCGTGCGCGGCGGGGGACAGCGTGTAACCGGCGGCGCCGCGGCGCTTCTCGGCGACCAGCAGCCCACGCCGCTTGAGTCGGGAGATCGACGACCGGACCGCCTGCGCGTCGATCCCGAGGTCGGCCATCAGCCGCACCACCGAGGCCACCGAGAGCCAGCCGCCCTGGCGCCTGGCGTAGAGCCCGTAGACCGAGACGATCAGCTGACGGGGCTGGACACCGCCACCGGGGGCGTCCTCGGCTTCGGCGACATCCTCGACGACATCTTCGACGACATCTTCGACGACATCTTCGACGACGGTCACAAAGAGACGATAACGTGCGGGCTCCTGGCGACCCCGGTGACGCGCACCGTCCCGACGCGGAAGCCGTGCTCGCCGGCCCCGGTGAGGTTGGTCTCCGTGCCGGAAGTCGCCGGCGGATCATGACTTAGTGTTGGGTGATGAGTGACTCGGCCGCGCGCCTTCTCGCGGTGAGCGATCTGCACATCAGCTATCCGGACAACCGGGCGGTGGTGCAGGACCTCTTTCCCACCTCGCCGGGTGACTGGTTGATCGTGTGCGGTGACGTCGCGGAGAGCGTGGCGGACGTCGAGTGGGCGCTGGCGTTGCTGGCGGAGCGGTTCGAGACCGTCATCTGGGTGCCGGGCAACCATGAACTGTGGACGCACCCCAGCGACCCGGTCCAGCTGCGCGGCGTGCAGCGGTACGAGCGCCTGGTGCAGGTGTGCCGGCGGCTGGGCGTGCTGACCCCGGAGGACGAGTTCCCGGTCTGGCGCGGCGCGGGCGGGCCGGTGCGGATCGCGCCGTTGTTCCTGCTCTACGACTACACCTTCCGGGCGCCCGGCACCGCGACCAAGGAAGCGTCCCTCGCGTACGCCGAGGAGACCGGGATCGTGTGCGCCGACGAGGTTTTCCTGCACCCCGATCCCTACCCGACGCGGGACGACTGGTGCCGGGCCAGGGTCTCCGAGGCGCGGAGCCGGCTCGACGCGGACGCATCGGACATCCCGTACGTGCTGGTCAACCACTGGCCGCTGGTGCGCGAGCCCACCTTGGTGCTGCACTACCCGGAGTTCGCGCAGTGGTGTGGCACCGTCCTGACCGCGGACTGGCACACCCGGTACCGCACCGCCGCTGTGGTGTACGGCCATCTGCACATCCCGCGCTCGACGGTCTACGCCGGAGTGCCGTTCGAGGAGGTCTCGCTGGGCTATCCGCGTGAGTGGCGCCCCCGGGACCGGCGGTTCGCGGCCCGGCCGGTGCTGGGAGTCCGGACGTGATCGAGAGGCTGGTGCCGTCGTCGGTGGCGAGCAGCGAGTCCCTCGGGGACGTGTCCGAGTCGCTGATGCTGCCGGAGGAGGCCGCTGTGGTCACCAATGCCGTCGCGAAGCGGCGCCGGGAGTTCGGCACGGTCCGCCACCTCGCGCGGCAGGCGCTGGCCGAGCTCGGGATCGACCCGGTGCCGCTGCTGCCGGGTGATCAGCGGGCGCCGATCTGGCCGGCCGGGATCGTCGGCAGCATGACGCACTGCAACGGCTACCGGGCCGCCGTCGTCGCGCGGACCAGCGACGTGCACAGCGTCGGGATCGACGCGGAGCCGCACGGGCCGCTGCCCGACGGCGTACTCGAAGCGGTCACGGTGCCCGAGGAGCTGCCCCGGTTGGCGGCGCTGAGCGCGACCGATCCGACGGTGCACTGGGACCGCATGCTGTTCTCCGCCAAGGAGGCGGTCTACAAGACGTGGTTCCCGCTGACCGGGGCGTGGCTGGGCTTCGAGGAGGCCTCGGTGACCCTGCTGCCCGGCGGCGCCTTCTACGCCCAGCTGCTGGTACCCGGGCCCTGGGTGGGCAACACGGAGATCACCGGCTTCACCGGTCTGTGGCTGGTCGAGGGCGATCTGGTGATCACCGCGATCACCGTTCCGGTGGCGGGGTGACAGCGCGGCCGGTGCTCAGCCGAACATCAGCTCGTCGATCCGGCGCGGTGCGAACACCAGATCGGCGAGCAGCAGCGCGGTCCCGATGACGCCGGCACGCTGACCCAGTGAACTGCACACGATGTGCAGCCGAGCCGTCGCCAGCGGCAGCGAGCGGCGGTAGACCATCTCCCGGACGCCGGCCAACAGCTGTTCCTCGGCGGCGGCGAGCTGGCCGCCGATCACCACCACCCGGGGGTTGAGCAGGCTCACCGCGTCGGCCACGGCACCGCCGAGCACCCGGCCGGCGCGGCGCACCAGGCCGACCGCGGTGGCGTCGCCGGTCTGCACCAGGGCGACCGCGTCGTCGACGGTGCTGACGTCGTGGCCGGCGGCGCGCAGGTCCCGGACCAGCGCCCAGCCGCCCGCCCTGGCCTCCACGCACCCGGTGTTGCCGCAGCGGCACTCCGGCGGGTTCTCCTCGCCGGGCACGGTGACCTGCATGTGGCCGATGTCGCCGGCGGCGCCGTCGGCACCCCGGTACACCGCGGAGCCGGCGACCAGCCCGGCCCCGATCCCGGTGCCGACCTTGATCATGAGCAGCGCCCCGGTGTCCGGGTAGATCCGCCGCTGCTCGCCGAAGGCCATCGCGTTGACGTCGTTCTCCACCATCACCGGGCAGCCGTAGCGCGGCCGGAACCAGCCCGGGATGTCGAACCGGTCCCAGCCGCTCATGATCGGCGGGCTGACCACCCGGCCACTGGCGATGTCGACCGGGCCGGGTACGTCCAGGCCGATGCCGTGCACGTCGGCGGGGGAGCGCCGGACCTCGTCCAGCATCTCGGTGAAGAATCCGTCGATGGTGCCCAGCACTGGCTGCGGGCCGTCGGCGATGTCGATGGCGACGGTCCGCTCGAGCTGGATGCTGCCGGTGAGGTCGGTCAGGGCGGCGCGCACGGCGGTGGCGCCGACATCGACCACCAGCAGCACGCCGCGGTCGCGGTGGAAGGCGAACTGGCCGGCCGGTCGACCCCGGACGGGGGCCTCCTCGCCGGCGGCCACCACCAGGCCGGCGGTGAGCAGCGCGTCGAGCCGCTGGGCGACCGTGGAGCGGGAGAGCCCGGTCCGCCGCATGACCTCGGCCCTGGTCAGCGGGCTGTCCGCGCGCAGCAGTGCCAGCAGCTCGCCGGGCGAGACGGCACCGCTGTAGGGCTCGGTCACAAGGTCAGCGTAGTTGTGCTGTTCAAAATTGCAAAGATCCCCGACTTCTGCTTGACGTTAGTCATTAACCGGGCTTGTAATAGCGGGCAGGCCGAGCGAAGGCGCTCGGGTCCGGGACCGAGGAGCTCCACATGGCTGTGACGAAATGGCTGTGACCGACAGGATCCGGACGATCAGGATCCGGACGAACAGGATCCGAGCAGTGTCGGTCGGTGGGCTGGCCCTCGTCGCGGTCGCCGGCCTGGCCGCGTGTGGCGGCGGTGCGCCGGCCCCGACCGCGGCGCCCGGTGGCCCGCCCAAGGTCGCGGCGGTGATCAAGGGGCTGGACAACCCGTTCTTCCAGGCCATGCAGAAGGGCATCGAGGACGACAGCGCCACCGCCGGGGTACACACCACCGTGCAGGCCGCGACCTCGGTCACCGACACCACCGGCCAGGCCGACAAGCTGACCGGGCTCGCCGGCCAGGACTACAGCTGCTACGTGGTCAACCCGATCTCCGGCACCAACCTCGTGCAGGGCATCGCCCAGCTGGCCTCGAGCGGCAGGACGATCGTCAACATCGACAGCCCCGTCGACCCCGCCGCCGCGCAGGCGGCCAACGCGAAGATCGCCACCTACATCGGTACCGACAACGTCGCGGCCGGCAGGATGGCCGCCCAGGAGATGGGCAAGCTGCTTCCCGCCGGCGGCAAGGTTGCGGTGGTCGGCGGCATCGCCGGCGACGTGACCAGCGGCGACCGCATCCAGGGCTTCACCGGCGGGGTCGGCTCCGGCGTCCAGGTCGTGCAGGCCGTCGCGGCCGACTGGGACCGCCAGCAGGCGCTGACCCAGGCCACCAACGTGCTGCAGGCGCACCCGGACGTGACCGGTTTCTTCGTCGCCAACGACGACATGGGGCTCGGGGTGACCCGGGCGGTGGCCAACGCCGGCAGGACCGGCCAGGTCCACGTGGTCAGTGTGGACGGCAACCCCGATGCGCTAGCGGCGGTGAAGAGCGGCGAGCTGGCCGCGACCGTGGCGCAGTACCCGTACGCCATCGGCGAGATGGGGGTCGACGCCTGCCGGGCCGCCGCGTCCGGCGCCACCCTGCCGGCCAAGGTGGACGCACCGGTCGCGCTGGTCACGAAGGACAACGCGGACAAGGCCATCGCCGCCACGCCCAAGCCCTTCGCCAGCTACACCAACCCGTTCACCTCGCTGATCGGCAAGTGAGTACGACGGTGACCCCGACGACCAGCCCGTCCCAGCCGGGCACCCGCCCCGGGAGCCGTGCCCCGGCCCTCGGTGCGCTGCTGCGCGACGGCGGGATCTGGGCGGACTGGGCCGCCGCGGTCGGGCTGGTGGTGCTCGTGGTGGTCTTCCAGATCGCCAACCCCACCTTCCTGTCCAGCGGCAACATCCGCTCGATGCTGGTGGCCTCGGCGATCCTGGTGGTGCTCTCGGTCGGCCAGACGTTCGTCGTGCTCACCGGCGGCATCGACCTGTCGGTGGCCTCGGCGATGACCTTCGGCGCCGTGCTGTTCGGCTTCGGCATCAGCCACGGCTGGGGCATCGCCGGCTGTGGGGTGCTCGCGGTCCTGGGCGGCGCACTGGTCGGCGTGGTCAACGGGCTGCTCATCGGGCACGGCCGGATCACCGACTTCGTGGTCACCCTGGGCAGCCTGTCGGCGGCGTCCGGCCTGGCGCTGGTGATCGCCGACGGCAAGCCGGTCACCGTG
Organism: Pseudonocardia sp.; assembly: GCA_036009565.1. Lineage (GTDB taxonomy): Bacteria > Actinomycetota > Actinomycetes > Mycobacteriales > Pseudonocardiaceae > Pseudonocardia. The sequence continues at coordinate 13,338 of DASYLM010000329.1, forward strand.
GTCAGCCTGCCGCTGCTGAAGCTGTCCACCGGCGGCGTCGGGATCATCGGCTGGACGGTGCTGGTGGCCGCCGTGGTCGCGGTGCTGGCGCACCTGGTGCTGTTCCGCACCCGGTGGGGCACCCACGTGTTCGCGGCCGGCGGTTCACCGGAGGCGGCCACCGCCACCGGGATCAGCGTGCCGGCCATCAAGATCGCCGTCTACACGGTGTGCGGGGTGCTGGCCGGGCTGGCCGCGATCCTGCTGGTCGCCAGGGTCGGGGCGGCCGAGCCGGCGGCGAACACCTCGTTCCTGCTCAACTCGGTCGCCGCCGTGGTGCTCGGCGGCGTGAGCCTGGTTGGCGGGCGGGGCAGCGTGCTGGGCCCGGTGCTCGGCGCATTGCTGCTCACCGCGCTGTCCAACGGGCTGACCCTGCTCGGCGTCTCGCCCTTCTACCAGCCGGTCGCGGTCGGCACCGTGGTGGTGCTGGCGGCGCTGCTCACGAGGTTCCGGAAATGACCGAATCCGCTGTGCACAACTCGACTGTTGAAAACCAGGACGTGCTGCTGGAGGCCAGTGGTGTCTCGCTGGCCTTCGGCAGCGTCCAGGCTCTGCGCGACGTGTCGCTGACCGTGCGCGCGGGCGAGATCACCGCGCTGGTCGGCGACAACGGCGCCGGCAAGTCCACCCTGGTGCGCTGCATCTGCGGCATCCACCACCCGGACGAGGGCAGCTTCGTCTTCGACGGCCGGCAGGTGGCGTTCGGTACGCCGCAGGAGGCCCGGGACGCGGGCATCGAGACCGTCCACCAGAACCTCGCACTGGTGGAGGACCTCACGGTCTGGCAGAACCTGTTCCTCAACCGGGAGATCGCGCACGGCTTCGGTCCGCTCGCACTGCTGGACCGCAAGGCGATGCGGACCAGGGCGGCCGCGATGGTGTCCGAGCTGGCGGTGAACGTGCCGGCCGTCACCGCACGGGTGCGACGGCTGTCCGGCGGGCAGCGCCAGGCGGTCGCGATCTGCCGGGCCGCTGGGTTCAGCTCCAAGCTGGTCATCATGGACGAGCCGACGGCGGCGCTCGGGGTGCAGGAGACGGCCCGGGTCGAGGAGCTCATCACCCGGCTCCGCGACGACGGCCGCGCGGTCCTGCTGATCAGCCACAACTTCGACCAGGTGATGCGCCTCGCGGACCAGGTCTGGGTGATGCGGGCCGGTCGGTGCGTTGCCGGGCGGCGGGTCGCGCGGACTACCGGCGAGGAGATCGTCGCGCTCATCACCGGAGCACAGACAGCGTGAAGGGAACTTCGTTGACCACCAACCCGATCGGCGTGCACGCCCTCGTCTTTGCGGGCGACACCTCAGCGGACTCGGTGCGCCGCGCCGTGTCGAAGACCAAGGAGACCGGCTTCGATCTGCTCGAGTTTTCCCTGCACGACTCGCTCAACATGGACGTCGTCGAGACCCGCCGCCAGCTGACGGAGGCCGGGCTCGGGGTGGCCTGCTCGCGCGGCCTGGCCTTCGACGCCGACGTCTCCAGCGCCGACCCCGCCGTGGTCGAGAAGGGCGCACAGCTGCTGGCGGGCTCGCTGCGGGTGACCCACGAACTGGGCGGCACCCACCTCACCGGCGCGCTGTACAGCGCGCTCGGCAAGTACGGTGCGCCGCTGTCCACGGCCGGGCGGGCCAACGTGGTCCAGGTGCTCGCCGATCTCGCCGCCGAGGCCTCGAAGCTGGGTATGACCCTCGGCCTGGAGATCTGCAACCGCTACGAGACCAACGTGATCAACACCGCCCACGACGCGCTGCGCCTCGCCGACGACATCGGTGCCGACAACGTCACCATCCACCTGGACACCTACCACATGAACATCGAGGAGGACGACCTCGTCCGCCCGGTCTACGAGGTCGGTGACCGGCTCGGGTACGTGCACATCGGCGAGAACCACCGGGGCTACCTCGGCGCCGGGCACCTCGACTTCGGCGCGTTCTTCCACGCGCTGGCCGACGTCGGCTACACCGGCCCGATCACCTTCGAGTCGTTCTCCTCCGCCGTCCTCGCGCCGGGGCTGACCGGCGACCTGGCGATCTGGCGCAACCTGTGGGACGACGGGGAGGACCTCGCCCGGCACGCCCGGAGCTTCATCGCCAACCAGTTGGCGGCGAGTGCACCACGGCGCTAGAAGGTGGTGAACGTGGCGGCGGATGGGACACACCTTTCCGCCTGGGTCGGCGACTCGCGCCGGGGACGCCCGGCGAGGTTTGCAAAAAATCATGAAACATTTTTTCCGGGGCGGCGGTATCGGCCCGGGAACTGTCGGACCCCGTCGCCATAATTCTGGGTATGTCCGGGAGCTCGATTGATGACGCACGGCGCGGGATCATGGATTCCATGGCCACGTTGTGCGCGCTCGAGGTATCGGAGGATGGGGCGGGCCGTATTGATGCGGTGAAGTTCCATCGGTTGGTGCAGCGGCGGTCCCGGTATCAGATGTTGGTGTTGGTGGCCGGGTTGGATCGGGAGGGAGCCTTC
>DASYLM010000330.1:0-5530 GCA_036009565.1 Pseudonocardia sp.
CCGACCCCCCGTCCCTGGAGGCCGGCCCGTGAGTTCCGCCGCCGTCCGGAGTACCGGCGCCCGCTCGGTACTGACCCGCCCGTGGGTCGGCCCGCTCGCCGTGCTCACCGCGGTGTTCCTGGCCACCTCGCTGCCGCGCTATCTGACCCTGGACGCCAGCCGGTCCCGGTCGGCGGGGCCGGCCGGCTTCCCGGCGTACTACCCGCTGCTGGTGACCCACATCTTCCTCGGTTCGGCCGTACTGGTGACCGCATGCCTGCAGGTGTGGCCGTGGCTGCGCCGGCGCGGCGCGGGCCGCGATCGCGCAGGCGATGGGGGTGTCCTTCTGGCTGTGCTGGGTGGTCAACCTGCTCGCCGCCGAGTGGTGGATCCAGCGGCACCGGCGGCCCGCGCGGCTAGCCGGACTCGCCGCGCAGGATCTTCACGGTGGCCGCGTCGGCGGGGAAGAACGCCTCGATGGCCAGCTCGGCGACGGTGACGTCCAGCGCGGTGCCGAAGGTGGTGACCGTGCTGAAGAAGGCCAGCTCCCCCTCCGGGTGACGGAACCGCAGCGGCACCACCACCGCGCCGGCAGGTGAGTGGTCGCTGGCCGGGGTCGGGTCGTCGCAGGGGAGCGCGACCAGCTCGTCGTACAGCGCGGCGAGCCGGGGATCGGCGGTGTGCTCGACCTCCCGCCGCAGCCGGGCCAGCAGGTGCCCCCGCCACTCCGCGAGGTTCGCGATCCGCGGCGCCATGCCGCCGGGGTGCAGGGCGATCCGCAGCGCGTTGGCCGGTGGTCCCAGCAGCTCGGCCGCGACCCCCTCGGTGAGGACGGCGACCGCCGCGTTGCCGTCCACGATGTTCCAGTACCGGTCCACCGCGAGTGCCGGGTACGGCTCGTGGCCGGTCAGCACCTGGCGCACCGCGTCGCGCACCGCCGACATCGGGGTGGTGTCCAGCGCGCGCTCCGCGTAGATGGGCGCGTAGCCGGCGGCGATCAGCAGCTGGTTGCGCTCCCGCAGCGGCAGGTCGAGCTGCTCGGCGAGGTGCAACACCATCTCCCGGCTGGGTACCGAGCGACCGGTCTCCACGAAGCTCAGGTGCCGGGTGGAGATGTCGGCCTGGATGGACAGGTCGAGCTGGCTGAGCCGGCGGTGCTGGCGCCACTTCCGCAGCAGATCGCCTACCGTGGCCCCGGACGGGGTGGGCCCGGAGGGCTTCACCGCGGTGCTCATGTCGCCTCCTTCACCGGTGCTGCCGGTGCGCTCTTTTCGAACGCTACCCGGTCGAGGGCTGACCGGTGTGCCGCACAGCTGTTACACAGACTTCGCTCACAACGGTCACAGACCGGACCGACAAGCTAGGAGCATGTCGACCATGAATGCCCCGTCAGCAGCGTCCGAGACAGGCCGGGGCCAGCTGCGCCGCCCGGACGGGAGTCCGGTCCGGGTGTTGGTGGTAGATGACGAAGCCACCCTGACCGAGCTGCTCTCCATGGCGCTGCGCTATGAGGGCTGGGACGTCCGCGGCGCCGGCGACGGGTTGACCGCGGTGCGGCTGGCCAGGGAGTTCCGGCCGGACGCCGTGGTACTGGACATCATGCTGCCGGACATCGACGGGCTCGAGGTGCTGCGGCGCATCCACGCCGAGGCGCCGGACGTGCCGGTTCTGTTCCTGACCGCCAAGGATCAGGTCGAGGATCGCATCGCCGGGTTGACGGCCGGTGGCGACGACTACGTCTCGAAGCCGTTCAGCCTGGAAGAGGTGGTGGCGCGGCTGCGGGCGCTGATGCGCCGCTCCGGGCGGGGTTCGGCACGGCCGGATGCGATGCTCGTGGTCGGCGACCTGACACTGGACGAGGACAGCCGCGAGGTGCGCCGGGGCGGCGACTCGATCACGCTGACCGCGACCGAGTTCGAGCTGCTGCGCTACATGATGCGCAACCCCCGCCGGGTGCTGAGCAAGGCCCAGATCCTGGACCGCGTCTGGCACTATGATTTCGGTGGCCAGTCCAACGTGGTCGAGCTGTACATCTCCTATCTGCGGAAGAAGATTGATGCGGGGCGCTCGCCGATGATTCACACCTTGCGCGGTGCCGGGTACGCGCTGCGGCCGGCGGAATGAGCTTGGCGCGATGAGGAGTCCGACCGCCGGCTGGTCCCGGCGGTTGGGGTCGGCCGGCGGAACCGGACGGCTGGCCGACCGGGTGTCCGCGCTGCCGCTGCGCACCCGGATGTTGGTCGCGATGATCGCGCTGCTGGCCGCCGTGTGCCTGATCGTGCTGTCGATCTCGCTGTTGCTGCTGCGCGGGTTCCTGATCTCCCAGCTGGACATCCAGCTGAACGGGGCCGGGCTGCGGCTCGCGCAGTCCTACGGGCACAGCAAGCCCTGCTCGGGGGACCGCGGCGGTGCCCAGCCGGCGGACCGGGGTGGCACCCCCGGCGACGGCACCCCCAGCGCCGGCACCCCGGGGGGCCGCACCCCCGGAGACCACAACGCGCCGTGCTTCCTGCTCAGCCCGGGACAGCGCGTCGGCACGCTGGGCGCCCGGATCGTGGACGGCGACGTGCACCAGAGCGGTCTGCTGGACGGTGACGGGGTGCTCCAGACGGTCGGCCGGCACGAGGAGAACGACCTGGAGAACGTGCCGACCGACGGGCACCCGCACACCAGGAGGATCGGCGGCATCGGCGACTACCGGCTGATCGCGGTGCAGCGCCCGGACGACTCGGTGCTGGTCACCGGACTGCCGCTGGAGGAGGTCAACACCACGCTGGTGCGGCTGGGCTGGATCGAGCTGGTGGTGGCCGCGATCGGGCTGATCGTGGCCGGCGCGGCCAGCACGCTGATCGTGCGGGTCACCATGCGGCCGCTGCAGCGGGTGGCGGCGACGGCCGGACGGGTGGCCGAACTGCGGCTGGACCGGGGTGAGGTGGCGCTGGCCGAACGGGTCGCGCCGGCCGACACCGACCCGCGCACCGAGGTCGGCCAGGTGGGCGCCGCACTGAACCGGATGCTGGAGCACGTGGCGTCCGCGCTGGAGGCCCGGCAGGCCAGCGAGACCCAGCTGCGCCAGTTCCTGGCCGACGCCAGCCACGAGCTGCGCACCCCGCTGGCCGCCATCCGGGGCTACGCCGAGCTGACGCGGCGGTCCTCGGAGCACGTGCCCCCGGATGTCGCGCACGCGCTGAGCCGGGTGTCCTCGCAGGCCGAGCGGATGACCTCGCTGGTGGAGGACATGCTGCTGCTGGCCCGTCTGGACGCCGGCCGCCCGCTGGTCAGGGAGCCGGTCGACGTCTCGCAGCTGGTGGTGGACGCGGTGAGTGACGCGCACGCGGCCGGCCCGGGCCACCACTGGACCCTGCAACTGCCGGACGAGGCGGTCACCGTCCCCGGCGACGCCACCCGGCTGTCCCAGGTGCTGTCCAACCTGCTGGCCAACGCCCGGGTGCACACGCCGCCGGGCACGACGGTGCGCGCCGAGCTGACCGGCGGCCCGGCCGAGGCGGCGCTGCGGGTGGTCGACGACGGCCCGGGTATTCCGCCCGGGCTGCTGCCGCACGTGTTCGGCCGGTTCGCCCGGGGCGACAGCTCACGCTCGCGCGCGGCGGGCAGCACCGGGCTGGGGCTGGCTATCGCGCACGCGGTGGTGGTCGCGCACGGCGGTCAGATCGGGGTGCAGAGCGTGCCGGGCCACACGGTGTTCACCGTGCGGCTGCCCACCAACGGCGCCCTCCGGATCACCACGCCGATGCCCGGGGTCGTGGCTGGCCGCGGCTCGGGGGACGGGGCCGGTTCCGGGGCTGGGATCGGCACGGTGCCCGCGGCGGTGAGCGTGCCGTCGGCGGTGACCGTGCCGTCGGCGATGCCCTCGGCCGGCTCTGGATCGGGGGCCGGCGGGCACGGGATCAGCGCGAACGGGACCGGCGCGAACGTGCACGGGTCCGGGTCGAACGGCGCTGCACAGTCCTGACCTGGGCTGTCCTGACCTGCGCTGGGCCCCGTTCTCAGTGCCGCTCTCAGTGCCGCTCTCAGTGCCGCTCTCAGGGGTACCGCCCGCAGCGCCGCCGCTCATAGCGGGCGCCTAGGTACGGCACAACGCGGCGACAGCGCGGGCGCCGAATCTGGGGCCATGGTGCTGACCGACCCGCTGTCCCCGGCCGGGCTCGACCTCGCCGTGCCAGCTGCCGGGTCGGCGCGAGCGGTGCCCGCTGCTTCGGCCGCCGGTCCGCCGGCCGGGGGAGTGCCCACCCTCGACGTCGTGGTCCCGGTCCACAACGAGCAGCGGGACCTCGGCCCGAGCGTGCGGCGGCTGCACGCCTACCTCGAGCAGACCTTCCCGTACCCGTTCCGGATCACCATCGCGGACAACGCGAGCACCGACGCGACGCCGGCGGTCGCGGCCGAGCTGGCCGCCGAGCTGCACCAGGTGGACGTGCTGCGGCTGGAGCAGAAGGGCCGGGGGCGGGCGTTGCGGGCGGCCTGGTCGGCCTCGGACGCGCCCGTGCTGGCCTACTGCGACGTCGACCTGTCCACCGACCTCGCCGCGCTGCTCCCGCTGGTCGCGCCACTGGTGTCCGGGCACTCCGACCTGGCCATCGGCACCCGGCTGGGGCGCGGGTCCCGGGTGGCCAGGGGGATGAAGCGGGAGCTGATCTCGCGCTGCTACAACCTGATCCTGCGGGGCGCGCTGGCCGCCGGGTTCAGCGACGCGCAGTGCGGCTTCAAGGCGATCCGGGCGGACGCCGCGGCCGAGTTGCTGCCCCTGGTGCAGGACCCGGGCTGGTTCTTCGACACCGAGCTGCTGGTGCTGGCCGAGCGTGCCGGGCTGCGCATCCACGAGGTGCCGGTGGACTGGGTGGACGACCCGGACAGCCGGGTGGACATCGTCGCCACCGCGCTGGCCGACCTGCGCGGCGTCCTGCGGTTGAACCGGTCGCTCGGCTCCGGGGCACTGCCGTTGGGTGATCTCGGCGCCCGCCTCGGCCGCGGCCCGGCACGCCGGGCCGGGGTGCCGGTCGGGATCGGCGGTCAGCTGCTCCGGTTTGCCGGCATCGGGGTGCTCAGCACCGCCGTCTACCTGCTGCTCTACCTGCTGATGCGGGATCCGCTGGGGGCCCAGGCGGCGAACCTCGGCGCGCTGTTGGTCACCGCGGTCGGCAACACCTCGGCCAACCGGGCGATCACCTTCGGGGTGCAGGGCCGGCGGGGGGTACTGCGCCAGCACGCCCGCGCCCTGGTGCTGTTCGGGCTCGGGTTGGCGTTGACCGGCGGCTCGCTGGCGGCACTGCATGCCGCCACCGGCGACCCGAGCTGGTCGGCCGAGCTGCTGGTGCTGATCGCGGCGAACCTGGTCGCCTCCGTGCTGCGCTTCGCGCTGCTGAACACCTGGGTGTTCGCCGGGCGGGCCAGCGCGGAGGCCGGGCACTAACATCCGGGATGTGGATGCTGGCCCGGCCGGCTGGGGCCGGCCGCTCTACGAGCGGGTGCTCGACGCGCTCGGCACGGTTGCCGGGGGCGCGCTGGTGGACGTGGGCTGCGGGACCGGCCA
>DASYLM010000331.1:0-4022 GCA_036009565.1 Pseudonocardia sp.
GGCGTCGAACCACATCCGGAAGCCCTGCATGTGCTTGGCCTCCTCGAACGCGAACTGCGCCAGGTAGGCCTCGTCGGCGAGGCGCCCCTCGGCGGCCATCGCGTGCATGAACGGCTGGATGTCCTGGGTCACCGACTCCTCACCGGCCATGAACTGGGCGGCGAGCACGCAGGTGGTCAGCTTCTCGTCCTCGTTCATCGCCGCGAAGTCGCCGGCGTCCTGGGAGAAGTCGATGTCCTCGGGGTTCCAGAACTTCTTGTTGCCCTTGCGGAACAGCTTCATCGGGAACGAGTCCATCCGCAGCCCGCCGGGGCTCAGGCTGCCGAAGCCGTCCCGTTTGTTGTGTTCGATGATGCGGTCGATCGCCATCGGCGTGCACTCCTCGTCGAGTTCGGGTGGTCGGCGCGTCACAGGTTGTGTCGATGTTCACATGGATCAGCGCGACGCGCCCCTGGCCGGACGCGCCACGGATGGCCCTGGCGGGCCAATCCGGTGCACCATTCGCGGAATGAGCGCCCCGACGCGGCCGCAGCTGGACATCAACAACCTGGACGAACCCCGGGAACAGCGGGTCGTGGTGTTCGTGCGCGCCGCGGTGGTCGCGTCCTGGGCGCTGCTGCTCCTTCTGGACCCCCGGCTCGTCGAGCCACACCCGATCAGCACCTGGACACTGCTCGCGGCCAGCGCCGTCTGGGCCGTCCTGCTGACCTTCAGCCGGCTGCGCGAGCTCCGGAGCCCGCCGACCTGGGCGATCTCGCTGGTCGACTCGGGACTCACGCTGGTCGGCTGCGCGCTCACCGGGGGCGCACACACACTGCTTGTCGCGGTGTTGCCGCTGATCGTCATCACCGCCGGCCTCGGTGGCCGGCGCGGCTATGTGGTGGCGGTCGGGCTGGGCGCCGGGTACACCTTCGCGGTGCTGGTCGGTGACGCCAGCACGCCGGTGCCGGACCGCTGGCTGCACGGCGTCTGGTGGACCGGCTACCTGCTCGGGACCGCGGTACTGGTGGAGGTGTTCAGCCGGCTGCTGGAGCGGCAGTTCGACGTGGCCGCGCGGTCGCGGGCCGAAGCGATGGCGGAGCACGAGGCGCTGCTCGAGGAACGGGACCTGCGGGAGCGGCTGCTGGAGTCGCAGCACGCCAGGCAGGACGGACTGCGGGTGATCCTGCACGAGTTCCGCACCCCGGTCGCCTCGATGACCGCGCTCAGCCGCGACCTGGCCTCCGGGGCACTGTCCGAGCCGGCGGCGGCCACCGCACTGTCGTTGATCTCCGCACACACCGAGCACCTGCGCGACATGCTGGACAACCTCGCCGACCTGGCCCTCGCCGACGGCAGCCCGGTCGGCCGACCCCGGGAACGCCCGGTGGTGCTGGCCGAGCTGGCCGAGGCGGTGCTGGACGCCGCCGGGATCCCGCCGGAGCGGCGCAGCGCCACGGTCGACCCGCCGGGCGCGACGGTGTGGAGCGATCCGCAGCGGCTGCGCCGCATCCTGACCAACCTGGCCGAGAACGCCGCCCGGCACAGCATCCGGGGGCCGGTCGAGCTGAACCTGACCGGCCACCCGGACCGGCTGGTGGCGGAGGTGCGCGACCGCGGCCCCGGGCTGCCGCCGGACCAGCTCGGCGAGGTCTCCCGCAAGTACGTCAGCCTCGGCGACCGGCGCGGCACCGCCGGCCTGGGGCTGTGGATCGTCGCGCAGCTGGTCAGCGGGATGAGCGGGCAGCTCACCCTGTCCGCGCGCGAGGGCGGCGGGCTCACCGCGCACCTGGAGGTGCCGGTGCACGACCCCGCCTAGTGTCCCGTGCCGGCTGACTCAGGCCGGGGTCAGCTCGAATCCGCTGTAGCCGTCGGCCACCACCTTCTCGCAGGCCTCCCGGTAGGCCGGCACACCACCGATGTAGGGCATGAACACGCGGGCCTTGCCGGGCACGTTGCTGCCGGTGTACCAGGACGCGCCGCGTGGGAACACCGTCGGCTCGGCGACCTCGGCGGCGTGTGCCACCCAGGACTCCTGGGCCGCCTCGGTGGCCTCGATGCTGGCCATCCCCCGGCCGGTCAGGTACCGGATGCAGTCGGTGATCCAGACGACGTGCTGCTCGATGGACAGCCGCATGTTGCTGAGCACCGAGGGGCTGCCCGGCCCGGTGACGGTGAACAGGTTCGGGAACCCCGCGATGCTCAGCCCCAGGTAGCTGCGCGGGCCGTCCGCCCACCGCTGGGCCAGCTCGACGCCGCCCCGGCCCCGGATGTCGATGGCGGTCAGCGCCCCGGTCATCGCGTCGAAACCGGTGGCCATCACCAGGGCGTCCAGCTCGATCTCGCCGTCGCTGGTCCGCACCCCGGCCGGGGTGACCTCCTCGATCGGCGACGCGGTGAGGTCGACCAGGGTGACGTTGTCGCGGTTGAAGGTCTCGTAGTAGTTCGTGTCCACACAGAGCCGCTTCGCGCCGACCGGGTAACCCTTCGGCGTCAGGATCTGCGCGACGGCCGGGTCGGAAACCCGCTCCCTGATCTTCTTCGCCAGGAACTCGGCGGCGGCCCGGTTCCCGTCGCCCTCGAGCAACAGGTCCGGGAAGGCCAGCATCAGAACCAGGCCGCCGCGCCGCCACAGCCGCTCGAACTCCGCGTCCCGCTGCTCGGGGGTGAGGTCGGTGGACAGCTGTTGGTTCGTCTCCTGGGGCTCGAAGGCTATGCCGAGCGGGCAGTCCAGCGCGCTCGACCGGCGCTCGGCGAGCTGCTCGGTGCGCTGGTGGTCCTCGGTGAGGTCGTGGTTGTGCGCCGGCACGATGTAGTTCGCGGTGCGCTGGAAGACGTGCAGGTGGTCGGCCTGCTCGGCGATCAGTGGGATGGCCTGCACACCGGAGGACCCGGTGCCGATCACGCCGACCCGCTGGCCGGTGAAGTCGACGCCCTCGTGCGGCCAGCTGGAGGTGTAGTACGTCGGTCCGGCGAACGTACCCAGGCCCGCGATGTCCGGGGACTTCGGCTTGGACAGGCATCCGGTCGCCATCACGCAGAACTGGGCGGACAGTTCCGTCCCGGCCCCCGAGGCGTCCTGGGTGCGCACCCGCCAGCGATGGCTGGACTCGTCGTAGGTCGCCGAGGTCACGGTGGTGTTGAGCTGGATGTCCGGGCGCAGGTCGAACTTGTCGGCGACGGTGTTCAGGTAGGCCAGGATGTCCGGCTGCGCTGAGTACCGCTCGTTCCAGCGCCACTCCCTGTCCAGCTCCTCGGAGAACGAGAAGCCGTACTCGACGCTCTCCACATCGCACCGGGCACCCGGGTAGCGGTTCCAGAACCAGGTACCGCCCACCCCGTCCGCCGCCTCCACGACCCGGACCGAGCGGCCCTGGGCACGCAGCCGGTGCAGCAGGTAGAGACCCGAGTAGCCGGCGCCGACCACGATCACGTCGAAGTCGGTGCGGTCCGGTGCGGTGGTCATGCCTACCTCCACGTCGATGTGGTTCACCGTTCGCGTCCTGCGCGTTCACTGTGCGGGGTGCCCGCCGGCCCCGACAATGCCTCGATCGGTGGAGGCGCGGCTACCGACCGAGGTACCTCGGCGCCCGGCGGGCGACAAAGGCGGCGAGGCCCTCCCGCGCGTCCTCGGTGCGGGCGCAGTCCACGATCGCGGTCCGCTCGGCGGCGAGCTGCTCGGGGTAGCTGTGCGCCCAGCTCTCCGACAGCAGCCGCTTCATCCGGCCCAGCGAGTAGGTCGGCCCGGCGGCCAGCGCCCGGGCCTGGGCCAGCGCCGCCGTGGCCAGCTCGGCGGCCGGTACGACCCGGGTCACCACTCCCCAGTCCAACGCCTCCTCGGCGCCGAGCACCCGGCCACCCATGATCAGCTCCTGCGCGCGGCGTAGCCCGACCAGCCGGGGCAGGTGCCACGAGCTGCCGCCGTCGCCGGACAGCCCGAGGTGCACGAAGCCGGTGGCGATCCGCAGGTCGTCGGCGGCGATCACCACGTCGGCGCACCAGAGCAGGCCCAGCCCGCCGCCGGCCACCGCGCCGTGCGCCGC
>DASYLM010000332.1:0-14233 GCA_036009565.1 Pseudonocardia sp.
GACCTCGATCGACCCACCGATCGACTCCACCCTGTCGCGCAACCCGATCAGTCCCGATCCCCGCCTCGAATCTGCCCCGCCCGCACCGTCATCGCTGACGAACACCCGCAGGGTGCTGCCGCGTTCCTCTACGGCCACCTCCGCCCGCGAGGCGCCGGCATGCTTGACGGTGTTGGTGAGCGCCTCGGAAATCACGTAGTACGCCGCCACCTCCACCGGCGGCGAATACCGGGACTCGGTCGTGATGCGCAGCTCGATCGGGACGGGCGAGCGCCGGGCGAGCGCCCGCAGCGCCGGACCGAGCCCGCCGTGGGACAGCGCCGCGGGGTGAAGTCCCCGCGAGAGCTCGCGTAGCTCCTCGATCACCTCGGTGAGCTCGTCGGCCGCGTGGCCGAGGTCAGCCCGCAGCACCGGCAGCTCCGCGGGCGCCACGTCCTGGGCGCCACGCAGTTCGAAAACCAGTGAAACAAGCCGTTGTTGGGCTCCGTCGTGCAGGTCGCGCTCCAGACCCCGCCGCGCCTCATCCGCGGCGGCGACCACTCGTGCTCGTGACGCCGCGAGCTGTGCATGACTTTCCGCGTTCGCGATCGCGGTGCCGACGAGCTCGGTGAAGCTCGCGATCTGTGACTCCGTGTTCACCGGGAAGGGTTCATCGCTCTTCCTCGAGGCGGCGATCACCCCCCACAGGCGCCCGGCCACGACGATCGGGCAACCGACCGACGAGCGGATACCCAGCTCACGTGCTTCCAGGGCGATCGCGCCCCCTGCGCCCGTGAAGCTCTCGACCCGGACCGGACCTCCGGCCTGCCGGACCTCGCGGGCGACGCTCAGCCCTTCGAGCTCGAACCGCGTACCGACGGCCAGTTGGACCGGCACCCTGCCCCAGACGGCGAGACCTGTCACGGCCCCGTCCCCCTCGTAGCGCTCCATGCGCGCGAGGTCGGCGCCGCAGAGCAGGCCGACCTCCTGGGTGACGGCCTCGAAGACCGTTGTTGGCGGGACCGACTGTGCGACCAGCGTCGCGACCCGCCGCAACGCGGACTGCTCCTTCGAGAGGCGTGCCGACTCCAGTGCCGCCCGCCGCAACCGGGCCGCCAGCTGTCCCACGACAATCGCCGTGAGGAGGAAGACGCCCAACTCGACGGCGCTCCAGGGGTCGGATACCCGGAACGAGTACAGCGGAGGAAGGAACAGGTACGCGTACGCCACGGCGCTCACGGCAGCGGTCACTGCCGCGCACCCGGTACCCCATCGGATGGCCACCGCCACGACCGGGAGCACGTAGAGCACTCGGAAGTGAATCGCCGGAACCAGAGAATCGAGCAGCGCGACGAGGCCACTCAACGCAGCCACCATCATTACACCGGCCAGCAGCCCGCCCAGCCAGCGGACGATAGGCTGACTCACCGGTCGACGTGCCATCTCATCGCTCCCCCAGGCGAACCTCAAGGGAAGTGGTCGCCACTGACGACCCTCTCGAAGCAGCGAACCTACCCGTATCGTGCCGCCACCAGCTCGCGCACTGCCTCTTGATCAGCGGTCCTCCGGTGGGCGTACGTCATCGCTGACGGAGCGAGCTGTTCAACCCACGGCCGGCGGAAGCCGCCGTACCCGGGCGGGAACGACCGGACACGAGGCTATCATGTATATTCCATGGAATATAAGTTGTGGTGACGGGCCGAGGAGTGACCGTGACGAACTTGCAGCAGCTGTTCCACGATCTCATCCGGTGGGAGACCGAGCTGTGGAACGACGTTGACGCCCGGCTCCTCGCGGACCTCGAATTGCCGTTGAGCAGGTTCGAGCCGATGCAGGTGATCGCACGCCTGGGGTCGTGTCGGGTGCAGGACATCGCCCGTGAGCTGTCGATCACCGTGGGCGGGGTGAGCAAGCTGGTCGACCGCATCGAATCAGCGGGGCTGTGTCAGCGGAGGGTCAACCCCGACGACGCGCGGTCGTCGATCATCACCCTGACCTCGCGAGGCCGTCGGGTCCTTTCGCGCGCCACCGCGGTCTTCCAGAAGGAGCTTGAGACCCAGGTGGGTTTGGCGCTGTCGGACACCGACCTCGAACAGTTCGCCAGGACTCTCATCCGGCTGCGCGAGCACCGAGCAGACCTCAACTCCGCCACGCTCGAGTCCGGAAGGACCCCATAGATGACTGAAACCATGCGAGCGGTGGTCCTGGATGCACCCGGGCCCCCCGACACGCTCTCCATCCGCGACGTTCCCATCCCGAGCCCGCCCGGGGGATGGGTGCTCATCCGAGTCAAGGCCTTCGGGCTTAATCGTTCCGAGTTGCACACCCGACTCGGTCTGGCCGACGGTGTCACGTTTCCCCGGGTGCTGGGTATCGAAGCGGCCGGGGTCGTCGCCGCGTGTCCCGGCGGTGAGTTCGATGTGGGCCAGCAGGTGATGGCGATGATGGGCGGGATGGGCCGGACCTATGACGGCGGGTACGCCGAGTACACCTGCGTGCCCGCCGCTCAGGTCATCCCGTTTCGCAGCGACCTGGACTGGAGCGTGCTCGGCGCGGTACCCGAGATGCTGCAGACTTCCTACGGATCGTTGACGATCGGGCTCGACGCCCAACCTGGCCAGTCGATCCTGATCCGAGGTGGCACCTCATCGATCGGGATGGCCACGGCGGTCCTGGCCAAACGACGCGGCATGACCGTGCTGTCGACCACCCGCAGCGCGAACAAGATCCCGGTGCTGACCGACCTCGGCGTCGATCACGTGCTCATCGACAACGGACACATCGCCGGGCAAGTTCGCGAGATCATGCCCGACGGCGTGGACACCGCCCTGGAGCTGATCGGTACGCCCACTTTGCCCGATACCCTGCGCGCTACCCGGGTGCATGGCGTCGTGTGCTTCACCGGGATGCTGTCCAACCAGTGGGTCGTGGACAAGTTCTACCCGATTGGCTACCTCCCGCGCGGGGTGCGGCTCACCGCCTACGGCGGTGACGCCACCGACCTACCTGCTGAGGTGTTGAACGACTTCCTTGACGCCGTCGCCAACAAGACCGCGACCGTGCCGATCGATCGCGTCTACCGCCTTGATCAAATCGTCGAAGCCCACATCGCCATGGAGGAAGGTCAAACACAGGGGAAGCTGGTCGTCACCACGTGAACGCCGCCCGCCGCGCAAAGCGGGCGGCGACACCCACCGCAGCTCCACCAGGTCCAGCGACGGGCACACCTCTGAAGACTCATGGGGGACACCATCGGCTCGGGGTGCCGATCAGCACGCCGTCCGCCCGCTCACGACGCCACGACGACGAGAGGCATACAGGAGCGGGCGAGGTGGGCAGTTCACGCTATGACCGAGACCGACCGGTCAGCGGCGCCGCGACTTGTCGGCGTTGAGGCGCTCGCGTTGTGGGACCACCACGTAGCGTGGGTCTTTTGTGGATTCGACGCCGGCGTGAAACACCCCGAACCGCTGCAGTGCGCTGCCGGCCAGCAGGGCCAGCCCGGAGGCGGCGGCTCCGGCGCGGCTGCGGCGGGCGAGCAGCGCCGTCCCTGCCAGCCCGGCGGCGGTCAGCAGCTCGGAGGCACGCCGCAGCCGGGCCGCGTGGCCCTGTTGGTACACCTCTCGGACCAGGCCCAGCCGGTGCTCCATCACCCGCGAAGCCAGCAGCTCACCGGCCGCCCCGACCGCCGCGAAGGCCCGCGCCGGGCCGGCCTCCTCGAGCGGCGCGCAGAGCATGCCGAAGCCGCCGCCGCTGGCCGCCGCCGACCCGACGAAGACGAACGGCAACTCGTCGCGGGCCTCGTTCCAGCCCGGCACCGCCGTGTGCGAGAGCAGCACCGCCGTGTAGGACGCGACGCCCGGCGCGGTGGCCGCGGAGAACAGCCCGGCGGGGCGGGACAGTGCACGCAGCAGCCGGGCCGGCCAGGTGCGCCGCCACCGGGCCGGGATCAGCTCGGCGACCGCGGCGGCGCCGACCCCGGGCCCGAACGCGGTCAGGATCCAGGTGCCCACGCTCATCGGCGAGGTCGGCTTGGCCACCCGGAGCATGTGGTGGAAGCGCGCCGGACGCCCTAGGTCGGAGACCAGGAACCACATGCTGGCCAGCAGCGCGGCGAAGGAACCCAGCCAGCTGGCCCGCCGCAGCCGGGGGCGGCCGGTCAGATCGGCGCCGGCGGCGACCACCGCGGAGCCGGCGGCCAGCCCACCGGTGAACAGGTAGGCGGCAATCTTCCACTCCCAGACCGGCGCCTTGAGCACCGGGCGGCCGTAGTAGGAGCTGAACTCGGCGGCCGGCACCACGGTCGGCTCGCCGCCACCGCCCCACCGACGCCCGCCCTCCCGCCGACGCCCGCCCCGGGAGATCTGGGGCCGCCGGCCGCCGCCGTGCCCGTTGCCCGGCACGGGGGCGGATCCCTCGTGCCTCGGCCCGGTCACCGGCGCGCCCCGACTGCCGAGCCGATCGTCGAGGCCACGAACGCGCCCACGCCGGCCAGCGCGAACGCGGCAGCCGCCGCGCCCGCCCGTCGCCACATCGCCGGCGCGTCCCTGGTCGGCACCACCGGGTCCGGCGGCAGCCCGTACACCTCCGGCTCGTCGAGGAGCAGGAAGAACGCGCCGTCCCCGCCCACGCCGTCGTTGGGGTCCCGGCCGTAGAGCCGGGCCTCGGTCACCCCGAGCTCGTGCAGCTGGGCCAGTCGGGCGTCGGCCCGCTCGCGCAGCTCGTCGAGCTTGCCGAACTGGATGGACTCGGTGGGGCAGGCCTTCGCGCAGGCCGGTTCCATGCCGTCGCGGAGCCGGTCGTAGCAGAGCGTGCACTTCTGCGCGCGACCGTCGTGCTGGCGCCGATCGATCACCCCGTACGGGCAGCCGGAGACGCAGTAGCCGCAGCCGTTGCAGATGTCCTGCTGCACCACCACGGTGCCGAACTCGGTGCGGAACAGCGCCCCGGTCGGGCACACGTCCAGGCACCCGGCGTGGGTGCAGTGTTTGCACACGTCCGAAGCCATCAGCCAGCGGAACTCGGTGCGCGTCTCGGCGCCGGTGCCGTCGCCGGGCCGGGCGAACGAGGGCATCCCCAGATCCTCCGGTCCGGGCCCGCCGAGCGTTCCGGAGCCGTTGCCGTTGCCGTTGCGGTTGTCGGCGGGCAGTGGCGAGGTGCCCAGCTCGGAGCCGCCCCGGGGCGCGCCCCGCAACCTCGGCTGTACCGCCTCGCCCATCAGCGGGGTTCCGGTGGATCCGGTGGGCAGCCCGGCCAGGCCCGACTGCTGGTGCCCGAGCGGGCGCGCCTGCTCCACGAACGCCACGTGGCGCCAGGAGTCCGCACCCAGCATGCCGGTGTTGTCGAACGACATGCCCAGCAGGTCCAGGCCGTCCTCGGGCACCGCATTCCACTCCTTGCACGCCACCTCGCAGGCCTTGCAGCCGATGCACACAGAGGTGTCGGTGAAGAAGCCGACCCGGTCCGGGTGGTGCTGGTGTCCGGCGTCGCCGGCGACGTCGTCGAGCGGCCCGGACAGCCGGTTGCGGCCGGTCATGGCGCCTCATTCGGTTCGGTCGAGGTGTGGGTATGGTCGGACCCGGTGACGGTGTCCACCCTGGTGCCGGTCTCGGGGGTGACGCCGGCCCGGTCTCGGTAGCCCGCGACGTAGTCGAGCAGCGCGGGACCGCGCGGACGACGACCAGGCTGGATGTCGCAGGTGGCGACCTTGCTCTCCTGGATGAATACGTTCGAGTCGAGCGCCAGCCCGACCAGGTCATTGAATGAATCTCCGGTGACGAGCCCACGGCTGCCCCAGTGATAGGGCATCCAGATCTGGTGCAGGGTTCGGCCCTGGATGTACAGCGGCGCCATCCGGTCAGTGACCATGACCCGCGCCTCGACGGCGCTTCTGCTGGTGATCACGTGCGCCCAGCCGAGGTGGGTCAGCCCACGCTCGGCGGCGAGTTCCGGCGAGACCTCGACGGTCAGCTCGGGCTGCAGTTCCGCGAGGTAGGGCAATGACCTGCTCATGGCGCCGGCGGTGTGGTGTTCGGTGAGCCGCGACGCGGTGAGCACGTAGGGAAAGACGTCGGAGTGCGCCTCCGGCGGGGACGGATTCGAGGGGCTGTCGCGGCGGCGCCCGTAGACCGTCCGCACCGGACTGCCTTGTTGGGTATAGAGCGGGTTGCGTACCGGCGACTCGTGCGGCTCGTAGTGCGTGGGCAGTGGACCGTCGACTAGCCCCCGGGGCGCAAACAGCCAGCCCTTACCGTCGGCCTGCATGATGAACGGGTCGTCGCCGCGCAGAGCCTGCGGTCCCCAGGCATCGGGGGGAGGCTGGTAGCTTGGGGGTTTGTCCCGCTCGAAGTCCGGGACGTCGTGACCAGTCCATTCGGCACGTTCCGGGTCCCACCAGACCAATGCCTTACGCGCACTCCAGGGGCGGCCACTCGGATCAGCCGAGGCGCGGTTGTAGAGGATCCGCCGGTTGTACGGCCACGCCCATCCCCAGTCCGGGGCGACCCCATCCTTGTCGTGGCGCGGTGTGCGTCGCGCCGCCTGGTTGACCTCGCCGGCGTACACGCCGCTGTAGATCCAACAGCCGGAGGACGTGGTGCCGTCCGACTTGAGGTCGAGATACCCATCCAACAGCCGTCCGCTGACCAGGTCATGGCCGTTGATGTGCTTCAGGACGTCCAAAGCTGACGGCTCGTCGCCATGCACTTCGTAGTCCCAAGCCAGGTCCAGCAACGGCCGATCCCGATCGTCGGTCGAGCCGGCCAGCCGCTCCCTGAGCCGCCGGCCCAGGTGATAGAAGAACCACAGCTCCGAACGTTGATCGCCGGAGGGTTCCACGGCCTTGTCCCGCCACTGCAGCATCCGCTGGGTCTGGGTGAACGAGCCGTCCTTCTCCACGTGTGAGGCTGCGGGGAAGAAGAACACCTCGGTACGGCATTTCTCCGGGACGATCTCGCCGGTCTCGATCTCTGGCGCGTCCTGCCAGAAGGAGGCACTCTCGATCATGGCGAGGTCGCGAACCACCAACCAGTCCAGGTTCGCCATACCGAGGCGTTGCAGTCGCCCGTGCGCCGACCCGACGGCCGGGTTCTGGCCGATCAGGAAATAGCCGAAGACCTTGCCGTCGATCATGTCCAGGACGGTGCGGTAGGTGCCGTGGTCTCCGTTGATGCGCGGCAGGTAGTCGTAGCAAAAGTCGTTGTCGCGGGTGGCCACCTCACCCCAGTACTCCTTGAGCAGCGACACCAGGTAGGTGTCGGCGTGACACCAGAAGCCCTTCTGGTTGTGGCCGCAAACGCTTTTCAGGTAGCTCGCCAGGTCCGGATGGGCAGCAGCTGAGGGCATCGCCAGATAGCCGGGAAGCAGGTTGAACAGGGTGGGGATGTCAGTGGAGCCCTGGATGCTCGCGTGCCCGCGCAGCGCCAAGATGCCGCCGCCGGGCCGGCCGATGTTGCCCAGCAGCAACTGGATGATCGACCCCGCCCGGATGTACTGCGCCCCGACGCTGTGCTGGGTCCACCCGACGCTGTAGACCAGCGCCGTTGTGCGCTCCCGCCCCGAGTTGGCGGTCCACGCCCGACACACCTCGAGGAACTGCTCCCGAGGGGTGCCGCAGACCTCCTCGACCATCTCGGGGGTGTAGCGGGCGAAATGCCGTTTCAGGACCTGGTAGACGCACCGCGGGTGTTGCAGAGTCGGGTCCGAGGCGATGTCCCCGGCCACACCCGCCAGCGTCGGTCCACCCGCGCCATGCGTGTCGCCCCTCGCATGCAGCTTGGCCTCTACCCGCGACTGCCGCCCTGTCGAGGTATCGGTCGGGTCTGCCCCGTCGTAGTGCCAGGTCGCGGGGTCGTACGTGGCAGTGTCCGGGTCGTATCCGCTGAACAGCCCATCGAGGTCCTCGGTGTCGCGAAAGTCCTCGCGGAGCAGATGCGGCGCATTGGTATAGGCGACGACGTAGTCCCGGAAGTCCAGCTCGTTGCTCAGGATGTAGTTGATCACGCCGCCGAGGAAGGCGAGGTCGCTGCCGGCGCGCAGCGGCACGTGTGCGTCCGCCAGCGCGCTGGTCCGGGTGAACCGCGGATCAACGTGGAAGAGGCGCGCCCCTCTGGCTTTGGCCTCCATCACCCACTGGAACCCCACCGGGTGCGCCTCGGCCATGTTCGAACCCATGATCACGATGCAGTCGGAGTTGACCAGATCCTGCTGGGGGTTGGTGGCGCCCCCGCGGCCAAAGGAGGCTCCCAGACCGGGAACCGTCGCGGAGTGTCAAATACGTGCCTGATTCTCGATCTGGATAGCGCCCAAGGCGGTGAACAGCTTTTTGATCAGATAGTTCTCTTCGTTGTCCAGTGTCGCTCCGCCGAGGTGGGCGATACCCATCGTGCGACGGAGTCGGTGGCCCTGGTCGTCGTGGTCCTGCCAGCCCTTGGCCCGGGCGTCCAGCACCCGATCCACGACCATGTCCATGGCCGCGTCCAGCTCGAGCTCAGTCCAGTCCGTGGCGAAGGGAGCCCGATAGAGCACCTTCTGCTCCCGCTGCGGGCCGGTGACGAGCTGCTTGCTCGCCGAACCCTTCGGGCACAGCCGGCCGCGCGAGACCGGGCTGTCCGGGTTGCCCTCGATCTGGACCACCCGCTCGTCGGTGACGTAGACGTCCTGTGCGCAGCCGACGGCGCAATAAGGACAAACGGACTTGACGATTCGGTCCGCACTGGCGGTCCGCGGCCGCAACGAAGTCGACCGCAGTGACTCCGCGGCCGCGCCCCGGCCTAACGGATCTGCACCAGAGAACTGACGAAAGACAGGCCACGACTCGAGCCAACGACGTACGCCCACGTGCTTCTCCATCTCGGAGGAAGTACCGGCCGATCATTGCGGTAAGACTGGCAACCCCGATGAGGGTCTGTCGTCGCCGTCAACGCCCATCTGCCCTACCAGCTAACCGGAATCCCTGGAGGCGCGCCAGCGGCCATAACGTCGATGATGGTCAGCACCCGACGGGGGCTCAGTGGACGCTTCGGTCACCGGATGGCGTTGTTCGAAGCCCCGAGGGCTGGCTGCGAAATAACCCCGGTCGCACTGATCGTCTCCTGCTCGGCCCCGGGATAGTTGCGCTCGTGGTCCATTCGGGGATCATGTACGCCCTGTCGGGCTGCTTTGTCCTTGGCGGTGCTTCGGACGGCTCTGCTGGACTTGCGGGCGGAACGACGGCATCTGGGGCAGCGTCACGAGCGCCCATCAAAGAATTTGTGCACGCTTGCCTGGGTGGGGTCGGGCGTCGAGGCCTGAGAGGACGGAGGCCGCGTGAGGAGTTGCGGATTCGGTTGGCCGCGCCCGGTGGGCGGCCTCGTCGTGGGGGCGGTGGGGGTCGCGGTGGCGACCGGGGTGGTCTGGGCGCTGCGCCCGGTTGTTCCGGTGTCGGCGCTGGCGGGTCTGTACTCGCTGGCGGTGCTGCCGGTGGCGGTCTTCTGGGGAGTGTGGGCGTCGCTGATCGTCGCGGTCGTGTCGGCGTTGGCGTACGACTTCTTCTTTTCCCCGCCCCTGTACGCACTCACGCCCGCCGACCCGCATATCGAGGCGATCCTGGTGATTTCGGCGGTGACGGCGGTGGTGGTCAGCGTGCTGGCCGAGCGGGTGCGGCGGCGCGCGGGTGAGGCGGAGTCGCTGGCCGGGGAGGTGCGCCGGTTCGCCGAGGAGCAGGCGGCGCTGCGCCGGGTAGCAACGCTGGTCGCCCGCGGCGCGGCACCGGGGGAGGTGTTCGGCTCGGTGGCCACCGAGGTAGGTGGGCTGTTCGGCGCGGACGCCGCGGTGGTATTCCGGTTCGAGCCAGAGCGCACCGCCACCGTGGTCGGGCGGTGGAGTGTGTCCGACACGCCGTTTGCGGCGGGAGCGAGGCTGCGGGTAGAGGGCGTAGGCGCGACTGTGACGGTGCTGGATACCGGCCGGCCGGTGCGCACCGAGCGGTCCGAGGGCCCAGCCGGGTCCACCTCGGACTGCTTCGCCCAGTTCGGTGCCCAGGCGGGCGTGGGGGCGCCGATCAGTGTCGAGGGCCGGTTATGGGGTGCGGTGGCGGTCGGCGCCACCGAGCCGGAGCGGTTGCCGGTGGGCAGCGAGGCGAGCCTCGCTGGGTTCACCGAGCTCGTCGCGACCGCGATCGCCAACGCCCAGGCCCAGGTGGAGCGGCGCGGGTTCGCCGAGGAGCAGGCGGCGCTGCGGCGGGTGGCGATGCTGGTGGCCCGCGCGGCATCGCCGGAGGAGGTGTTTGCGGCGGTGGCTGCCGAGGTTCGGCGGGTACATGCCGTCGACCTGACCGTCATGTGCCGCTACGACCCGGACGGCCTGTTGACCTACGTCGGCTGGAGCCAGAGTGGGCAGGAAGGGCCGGTCGGCGTCCGGGTGCCCCTCGGTGGGCGCAACGTGGCCCGGCTGGTGTTCGACACCGGCCGGCCGGCGCGGATCGATGACTACGGCGAGGCTTCCGGCCCGGCCGCGGATGTCGTGCGCCCGCTCGGGCTCCGCAGCGCGGTCGGGGTGCCGGTCAACGTCGCGGGCCGGCTGTGGGGCGTGATGACCGTGGCGTCGATGGGCGAGCAGCCGCCGCCGGCGGGAACCGAGGAGCGGTTGGCCGGGTTCACCGAGCTGGTCGCGACCGCGATCGCCAACGCCCAGGCTCGGGTGGAGCTGCGTGGCTTCGCCGAGGAGCAGGCGGCGCTGCGACGGGTGGCGACCCAAATCGCCCGGGTGGCGCCGCCTGAGGAGGTGTTCGGCACGGTCGCGGCGGAGGCCGGGCGGCTGTTGGAGGTCGACTTCACGATCCTGAGGCGGTTTGAGGGCGGCGAGCAGGTGTCGGTCGGCACGTGGTGGAGCGGCACCGGCGTCGGCGAGCCATTTCCCGTCGGCACACGGTTGCCCCTCGGCGGGCGGAACGTGGTGTCGTTGGTGTTCGAGACGGGCCGGGCGGCGCGCATCGACGACTACAGCGGCGCGTCGGGCCCGGTCGCTGATGCCGCCCGCGAGTGGGGGCTGCGCTCGGCGGTCGGCGTGCCGATCATCGTCGAGGGCCGGCTGTGGGGCTCGGTGGCGGCGGCGTACATGCGCGATGAGCCGCTGCCGGCGGGCACCGAGGCCCGGCTGGGCGGGTTTGCCGAGCTGGTCGCGACCGCGATCGCCAACGCCCAGGCCCGGCTGGAGCTGCGTGGCTTCGCCGAGGAGCAGGCCGCGCTGCGCCGGGTGGCGACCCTGGTGGCCCGCGGTGCGGCGCCGGAGGAGGTGTTCGCAGCGGTCACCGCCGAGGCGGGGCGGGTGCTCCATGTCGATTACAGCAGCATGATCCGGCTCGACCCGGACGGTGCGATGACGTGGGTCGGCTCGTGGAGCGACACCGACGCCGCTTTCCCCATTCCTCTCGGCACCCGAGCCGAAGTCGGGGGGCGGAACATGCCCACGGTGGTTTTCGAGACGGGTCGGCCGGCGCGGATTGACTACGCCGACGCCTCGGGCGCGGTCGCTGATATTGCCGGCGCGGTGGGTATCCGCTCGTCGGTCGGCGTGCCGATCAGTGTCGCCGGCCGGCTGTGGGGCCTGCTGGCCGCGGTCTCCACTCAGGGGGAACCGCTTGCGGCGGATACCGAGGCGCGGCTGGGCGGGTTCGCCGAGCTGGTCGCGACCGCGATCGCCAACGCGCAGGCCGGGCTTGAGCTGCGGGGTTACGCCGGGGAGCAGGCCGCGCTGCGCCGGGTGGCGACCCTGGTCGCCCGGGCGGCCGCGCCGGGGGAGGTGTTCGAAGCGGTCACCGCGGAGGTCGGGCGGCTGCTGGAGGTCGACTTCACCGTCCTGAGCCGATATGAGCCGGACGGCGCGGTGACCGTCGTCGGCGCCTGGGGCAGAGTCCATGTGGGCCGGCCTCGGCCCATTGGCCTGCGCTTGGAACTCGGCGGCCATAACCTGCACACCCTTGTGTCCCAGACCCGCCGCACGGCCAGGATCGAGTACGCCGAGGCCGGCGGACCCCCCGCCGACGTTGCCCGGGATTGGGGGTTCCGCTCGGCCGTGGGCGTGCCGATCAACGTCGAGGACCGGTTGTGGGGCGTCGTCAGCGTAGGTTCCGGCAGCGGCGAGCCGCTGCCGGCGGATACCGAGGCGCGGCTGGCCGGGTTCACCGAGCTGGTCAGCACCGCCCTGGCCAACGCCGAGGCCCAGGCCGCGCTCACCGCATCCCGGGCCCGGATCGTGGCCGCCGCCGACACCGCCCGCCGGCGCATCGAGCGCGATCTGCACGACGGAGCCCAGCAACGGCTGGTGTCCCTGGCGCTGCACCTGCGCGGCACGGTGCAGGCGGCGGTGCCACCCGAGGCCTACGAGCTGAAGGCGCACCTGGACGAGGTGGGTGCAGAGGTGATTGGCACGCTCGACGAGCTGCGCGAGCTCGCCCGCGGCATCCACCCGTCGGTCCTCGCCAAGGGCGGGCTACGTCCGGCGCTCAACACGCTCGCCCGCCGTTCCGCGGTCCCGGTCGATCTGCAGATGCGAATCGAAGGGCGACTGCCCGAGCAGATCGAGGTGGCCGCCTACTACATGGTCTCCGAGGCGCTCACCAACGTGGTCAAGCACGCCCAAGCCTCGACCGTCCACGTCGAGGTCGACACCTGCGAGGGCGATACCGTGCTGCGAGTCCTGGTCCGCGACGACGGCAGCGGCGGCGCCGACCTGTCCGGCGGGACCGGCCTCGTCGGGCTCAAAGACCGGGTCGAGGCCCTCAGCGGCAGGCTGTCCGTTCAGACCGCCCCTGGCGCGGGCACCACCGTGCAGGTTGAGCTGCCGCTGCACTCGGGCCACGTGCTCCCCGGATGACCTGGTGAAGGTATGGCAGGCCCAGACTCGGCAAAGAAGCGACTTCGTCTTCACAGGGCCTTCGTCGATCGAAGAAACCCTGGGTGCCGCTGACCTTGTCGGCGGCCGGTCAACTCAGCGGCGCCGGCCATGGCCGTTGTCATCCAGGATCCCAGCCGGTCGGGGGGCGTGTCGGTTTCGGTGTGTCAGCCGCGGTGCAGTGTCCGGCCGTCGGGCAGCGCTCGGCCGCCCAGGAGTGCCACCAGGGAGCCGCTGTCGGCGCGAACGAGCTGGCCGTTTCCCCAGCTCCAGTCGGTGTCGGCGGCCGCGAGCCGGACACCGGTCAGGTCGAGCCCGAACCAGGTGCCGCTTGCGGCGGTGAGCTGGTCGAGGACGGCGGTCGCAGCCTCTACCGGTGCGACCGCGGGCCGGTCGAGCGCGATCGTCACATCCATGGAGTGAATGACGGCATGACTCAGTGCACCGGCTGCACCGCCGCCCGGCGGCTGCCACGCGTGCAGTCTCGGCGATCGGAGCTGGTCGAGGAGATCGGCGACGGGCAGTGAAGCGTCCCGCATGGCCACGGTGTCGGAAAGGATGGTGAAGTCGCCGCCGGCCGCCGCCATCTCGGCTCCGAACTGCTCGGAGGTCAGCCGCGCCGGCATCGTCACGTGCGCGATCACATGGCGCACCAGCCACTTCTCGCACAGCGATGGGGCGTCCCACGTGTCGACGGCCGTGGCGGTGAGAAGATCGGCGAGGCCCCCGTAGGTCGGCGCTACCCAGGACTGCGGGTCGGTCACGATCGATCTCCCTGTCTGAGGTCAGCGAGGTGCTCCTCGAGCTTGTCGAGGGAGGTGTGGAAGCCGGCGCGGGACTCGGGCGTGCGCATCATCTCGGGCACGTTCCGCTGATGGATGACGACTGCGGTTCTACCGTCGCCGAGGTCGTTGAGCGTACTGGTGGTGTGCATCCCGGTCGCCGACTCGACCCAGACGAGCCGTTCGGGCGGGACGACCTCGGTGAAGGTGGCGACCATCCGGTGGCTGCCGTGCTCGCCGACCATCAGGGTCTCGAACCGGCCCCCGGGGCGGAGTTCGACGACGATGCCGTCGATCGGCGTGGCCATGCCGATCGGGCCCCAGAAATGCGCGAGCTCGGCGGGCTCGGTGAGGCACCGCCACACCAGCTCGCGCGGCGCACGGAAGACCCGCCGGTAGACGAGTTCGTCGTCGTTCACTGGTTCTCACGCTCCTGCAGGCGGGCGAGGTGGGTCTCGAGCCGGTCCATCCGGTCCGACCACGCGCGCCGGCTGTCCTCGATCCAGGACAGCGCGGTCTCGAGCGCCGCGGGTTCGAGCCGACATGGCCGGGTCTGCCGGTGCCGTCCCTGGCTGATCAGGCCGGACCGCTCAAGCACCCGG
>DASYLM010000333.1:0-4986 GCA_036009565.1 Pseudonocardia sp.
GCGGCGCTGCCGGCCTGAGCCGGTCCGTTGCCTATACCTACGCAGAGCATGCTCTGCGTAGGTATAGGCAACGGACCGGCTCAGGCCGGCAGCGCCGCGATCCGCAGCAGGTCCCGGACCGGCCCGGCCGGCGGGGGGCCACCCGCCCAGACCCCGCGCAGCACCCGCCGCAACGCCAGCCCGGATACCGCCACCTCGACCAGCCGCCCGCTGGCGAGGTCGTCGCGCACTGCCAGGTCGGACAGCACCGCCGCGCCGGCGCCGGCCAACACCGCGCCCCGGATGGACGCCGTGGAGGACAGCTCCAGCGCCGGTGGAGCCGGTTCCGCCCCGGCCGCGGCCAGTGCGGACTCCAACACCCGTCGGGTGCCCGAACCGGCCTCCCTGGCGACCAGTGGGGTGCTGGCCAGCTCAGCCGGAGCCAGCGGCCGGGTCCGCCGCGCCCAGCGGTGCCCGGGAGCCACCACCAGCACCAACGTGTCCGTGCCGACCTGGCGGGCGGACAGCCCGGCAGGCACGTCGGGGCCCTCCACGAACCCCATGTCGGCCTCACCGGCAAGCACCTGCTCGACGACCCGCTCGGTGTTGTGCACCCCGAGCCGCACCGTCGCCGGCAGCGCGCCGGCGGCCAACTGCTCGGCGCGCAGCGCCACCAGCCAGCCGGGCAACAGGTACTCGGCGACGGTGAGGCTGGACGCCACGGTCAGGTGGGCGTCGCGCTCCCCGCGCAGGGCGGCGATCCCGGCATCCAGCTGTTCGGCGGCAGCGAGCACACCACGCGCCCAGTCCGCCACCAGAGCGCCGGACTTGGTGAGCTGACTGCCCCGAGGACCCCGGCTCACCACCGGTACGCCGACGAGACGCTCGACGGTGCGGATCCGGGAGGACACGGCCTGCTGGGTGAGCCCAAGCTCGCGCCCGGCCGCACCCAGGCTGCCGGTCCGGGCCACCGCGAGCAGCAGCTCGAGCGAGCTCAGGTCGGGTACGTGCGCGGACAACGCCACCGGCGGACACTATCCCCGGTGCCCGGGAGTCACAAAGTGAGGTTGTGGGTACCCTCAGCCAGCGCCCCTGCTCCCGGGCGCCGGTCGATCGCACGATGGGTTCATGACCGTAGGTAACGCCCCGTTCAACCCGTTGTACCGCCGCCCGATCTCCCGGTTCGGCCTGCTCCGGGACCTGCCGACGCCGGCCGCCGCGCTGGCCACCATCGGGCCGAACTGGTTCGCCTCGATCATGGGCACCGGCATCGTGGCGAACGCCGCGGTCACGCTGCCGTTCCAGGTACCCGGGCTGCGGGTGGCCGCGACGGTGGTCTGGATGTTCGCCTCGGTTGCGCTGGTCGGGCTGTGCGTCGCGTTCGCCGCGCACTGGAAGCGGCACCGGGCTGCGGCGCTCGGGCACGCCGCCGACCCGGTGATGGCCCAGTTCTACGGTGCCCCGCCGATGGCGCTGCTGACCATCGGCGCCGGCAGCCTGCTGCTCGGCAGGGGAGTGCTCGGCGACCTGGCGATCGACATCTCCTGGGCCCTGTGGCTCGCCGGCACGCTGACCGGGCTGGTCTCGGCGGTGGCCGTCCCGTACCTGATGTTCACCCGGCACCAGCTGACCGGCGAGTCGGTGTTCGGCGGCTGGCTGATGCCGGTGGTGCCGCCGATGGTGTCCGCCGCGACCGGGGCCCTGCTGGTGCCCTTCGCGGCGGCCGGGCAGCTCCGGCTGACGCTGCTGCTGTCCTGCTACGCGCTGTTCGGGCTGAGCCTGCTGCCGTCGATGATCGTGACCATGCTGATCTGGCAGCGGCTCGCCATGCACAAGGTCGGCCCCACGCGGCTGGTCCCGACGCTGTGGATCGTGCTCGGCTGGCTCGGCCAGTCCGTCACGGCGGTCAACTCGCTCGGTGCCGTGGCCCACCTGGCGCTGCCGGACCCGTACGCGACCGGGTTCGAGGTGTTCGGCCTGGTGTACGGCCTGCCGGTGTTCGGTTTCGCCATGCTGTGGGTGGCCCTCGCGGCGTCGGTGACCATCCGGGCCGCGCGCGAGCACCTGCCGTTCTCGCTCACCTGGTGGTCGTTCACCTTCCCGGTCGGCACCGTGGTCACCGGGACCAGCGCGCTCGCCGTGCACACCGGTGCCCGGGCCCTCGCGGTGGTCGCCGGCCTCGGCTACCTGGCGCTCGTCAGCGCCTGGGGCACCGTCGCGGTCCGCACCGCGGCCGGCTCGCTGCGCGGCACGCTGTTCCTGCCCGCGACCCCGGCGCCGCCGGCGACCCCTGCGCCGCCGGCTGGCCAGGTCGCGGTCAGCTAGGCGCGTCCTCGCTCGGCGCCGACCGGGTCGGAACACCGAATTGGCCGCTCCGGGACCGCAGAACACGGCACGCCGGCCGACTGGCCTACGATGGACAGAGTTTCAGCGTAGATACCGCGCCCGCCGCCGGCGCTTCATGACAGCTTCTGGGAGACCGCGTAATGCCGCAGATCAGCACGTCCGACTTCAAGGGTGGCATCAGCCTCGACCTGTCCGACGGGCTGTTCAACGTCGTCACGTTCCAACACGTGAAGCCCGGCAAGGGCGGCGCGTTCGTGCGCACCAAGCTGAAGAACGTGCGCAACGGCGCCGTGGTGGACCGCACCTTCCGGGCCGGTGAGCGGGTGGAGCAGGCCATCATCGAGACCAAGGAACTGCAGTTCCTCTACAACGACGGCGACAACTACGTCTTCATGGACCAGCAGAACTTCGAGCAGCTCGACGTGCCCCGCGAGGTCGTCGAGGACATCGCGGACTACCTGCTGCCGGAGATGACCCCGGCGCTGCGGTTCTACGGAACCGAGATCGTCGGCGCCGAGCTGCCCGCCTCGGTGGAGCTCACCGTCACCGACGTCGAGCCGGGTGTGCAGGGCAACCGTGTCTCCGGTGCCACCAAGCCGGCCACCCTGGAGACCGGCAAGATCGTCAAGGTGCCGCTGTTCGTCAACAACGGTGACCGGATCAAGGTCGACACCCGCACCGGGGAGTACCTCACCCGGGCCTGATCGACCCGGGTTCGCCGCTCCCTGACCGCCAACCGCGGCTGGGGTTACGGCAGGCCGCCGATGAGTGGTCCGAGGTAGCCCAGCTTGGACGTGTGGTCCATGCCGACCTCGAACTTGATGCGCAGGCCGAGGATGTTCCCGCTGACCTTCGCGCCGGTGGACTTGTTGTCGAAGGCGAACGCCTTCTCGTTCCCGCCGGTGATCTGGTTGTTGGTCACCGAGACGTTCTGCACGTCGTCGATCATGACGGCCTGCGAGGCGTTCGAGTCGCAGAAGTTGTGCGTGAACTGGATGTCGGAGCTCCGGCCCCTGCCGCTGCCGTCGCCGGCGCTGCTGTGCGGCCCCTCCGCGATCAGGCACTGATTGGCGATCTTGTCACAGCGGTTGCTGTCGATCAGGACGTGCTGGCTGGCGGGGGAGTCGGAGGCGAAGGTCTGCATGCAGTCGGCATGTGCGCCGTCGAGGTTCCTGGTGTCGCTGATCGTGTTGTGCAGGATCCGCAGGTTGCTGCCGAAGAACCGGATGCCGTCACCGTCGCCACCCCGGGGCGAGGTGACCGTGTTGTTCACCAGGGTGATGCCGTTGCCGGTCATCTCCACGCCGGGTGCCGCCGCGCCGGTCAGGTTGAGCCCGCCGACCGTCACGTTGTCGGCCTTGATCGTCAGGCCCTTCACCACGGCCTTGCCGTCGCCGAGGACCACAATCGGTGCGGCCGGGGTGCCCGAGTGCGACACCGTGAGCCGGGTCGCCGTGTTGCCGGTGGCGCAGATCCGGTCCCCGGGCCTGGCGGCGTCCACCGCGGCCTGCAGGCCGGCGCCGTCCACGTTCTTCGTACACGCGGCGGTCAGTGGGGTGGGACGGACCGCGCCCGCTCCGCAGATGTTCCCGGCGGCCGGCACGTTGGGCATGGACAGTCCACCGTTGGAGGTACCCAGGGCCCAGGAGGTCGCGCAGGCGGTGGCGACCGGTGCCGGGTTACCGGGCGCGAGGGCCGCGGGTGCCGACGCGGGTGCACCGGGCAGGGCCGGCGCCGCCGGGGGGGTTGCCGCACCTGGTGAGGCCGGAGTGCCCGGCGGCATCGGCGGGGCGGGGGTGCCCGGCAGCGTCGGAGCACCAGGTTGGGTTGCGGGGGCCGGTAGTGCCGCCGCGGCGGGTGCACCCGGCAGGGCCGGGGCGCCAGGCTGGCTTGCTGTGGCTGGTGGTGCCGGGGTGACCAGAGCGCCCGGCATCGTGGGGCTGCCCGATCGGGCGGGCGCGGCCGGCACCGGCGCGGCCGGTTGGGTGGCTGCGGCCGGTTGGGCCGGCAAGGCCGGCGCGCCAGGTTGGCTTGCTGTGGCTGGTGGTGCCGGGGCGACCAGAGCGCCCGGCACAGCGGGGCTGCCCGGTTGGGCGGCCAAGGCCGGCGCGGCCGGCGCTGCCGGTTGGGCGGACGCGGCCGGCGCTGCCGGTTGGGTGGCCGCGGCGGGCGTCGGGCCGCCGGCCGCTGCCTCGGGGGCCGGGTCGTCGCCGGTGAACCCGGTGGGCGGAGCGGGCGTGACGCCGGTGTTCGGGTCGGCCGACTTCGGGTCGACCGCGCCCGGTGCGCCGCCCGTCGGGTCCGCCGGCGGCGAACCGACCGAAGGCGCGGCGGGGTTGGCCGCCGGAGGTGCGACCGCGGCCGGTTCGACCTTCGCCGGCTTGGGCTTGGGGGCGGCCTTCCTGGGCTTGTGGGCCGCGTTCGGTCTGGGCGCGATCGGCGCTGCCGCGGCTGGTTCGGCGGCCGGCGGTTGGACCGAGGAGGCCGGTACCGAAGGGGACAGGCTGGGCATCGGCGGAATGCTGGGTGGCGGCGGCGGCTCGGGCGGCTTCGGCGGCTTCGGGATCGGTGGCGGCTGGGGGGCCGAGGGCAGTGCGGAGGCCGGCAGTGCGGAGACCGGCAGTGCGGAGGCCGGCAGTGCGGCGAGCATGGCGGCCGGCA
>DASYLM010000334.1:0-1637 GCA_036009565.1 Pseudonocardia sp.
AGTCGCAGTTCCGCTACACCCGCCGGCCCAACCCCTTCGGCCTGGAGCTCCTGCTGCTGGCTCCGGAATCAGCCAACGCCGCCCACACCCTGGCTGACGACATCTGGTCGCAATGACCCCATCCGGTACGCCGGACTTCCCCGGCCCGCTTGATCCCCGGCGCCCGGCCGACAGGATGCCCGGCGATCCGGCCGATCCGGCTGGGGCTGGGGCTGCGGCTGCGGCTGCGGCTGCGGCTGCGGCTGCGGACGGTGCCGCGGATATCGCCGGGCGCCTTGCAGGCCATGCCGCGGCGGACCCAGCCGGTGGTGCGGCCGGAGACCTCGCAGGGGATGCCCCGGCGGAGCAGGTGAGGCGCCAGCGGTTGTTGGCGCCGGCTCGGGTTCGGGTGCTCGCGCGACTGCGCGTGTTGTCGAAGGCGCTGCGTTCCTCCACGGGGAACGCGGGCTGGGCTGCTTACCGGCGTACGGTCGTGACGGCTGTCAGCTACGGGTTGCTGGCGTTGGCCTTCGTGCTCGGCGTGATCTGGTTCATCTGGCCGGGCAACAGCCGGTGGGAGCCGGCGGTGAACTCGCTGACGTTGGTCGCAGGGCTCACCGGCATCTTTGTGGAACGCCTGACCGCCGAAGCCGAGCGGCGGAACGAGATCCTCCGCGCGGTCGCGGACGAACTGCAGGAGAACACCCGGCTGCTCTCCGACGAGAGGTTCTCCCCGAACCAGTCGAACCACCGGCAGGTGTACCCGCGGCTGGTGGTCTCCGCTGTCGACCTCGCGCTGGTGTCGGGCGCGCTCGGCCGGCACCGCGACGCCGAACTGGTCGGACTGCTACATCGCTGGCGTGACACGGTCCACCTGTTCAACCGCCGGCTCGATCTGACCGAGATCAGCACGTTCTCGAACACGATCTCCCCCGCCGAGCTGGCCGCGTTCCACCGCGCCCTGCATCGCGAGAATTCTTACTTCGCCGCCACCCGCGAAATGCTCGAAGCCCTCCTCACCCGCCTCCCACCCCGGTAGACCCGGACCGCCAGCACTCACCAATCCTCTTGAGCCGGGCGTCTCCACGCTCAGCACGCATGCTCACCCGCGGGTTAGTGAGTGTTGGCGGTCCGCTGGACGGTACGACCTGCAAGATGCGCGCTCGGCGCGGAGGGAGAACTGCATCACGGGGCGACGCGGCGGGCGTCAGGGGTGGATTACGGTGACGCCGGCGGGGGTTGCGGTGGTGAGGGCGGCCAGGGCGGCCGGGGTTTGCTCCAGGGTGATGCGGTTGGTGATCAGGTCGGCCGGATTGAGGTTGCCTGAGGCAACGAGATCGAGCATCTCGGGATATGCGTGAGCCGGCATGCCGTGGCTGCCGAGCCACTCGAGTTCCTGGCCGATCAGGCGGGAGACGTCGAGCTGCACGCCGGACGGGAGCAGGCCGACCTGCAGGTGACGCCCGCGTGGGCGAAGCGAGCGCAACGCCTGCTGGACAAGCTCGTTCGAGCCCAGCGCATCCATCGTCACCTGAGCACCACCGCCGGTGAGGTTGAGGATTTCCCGCACCACGTCGGCCGATGCGTGCCGCCCTGCATCGGCGGCGCCATACGTCGATGCCTGCACTGTTTCGGCGGCGCCAGACGTCGATGTCTGC
>DASYLM010000335.1:0-3076 GCA_036009565.1 Pseudonocardia sp.
CTGCCCGACGCGACCCTGAAGGTCTACCTGACCGCCGCCCCGGAGGTCCGGGCCGAGCGCCGGGCCGGCCAGCTCGGTGTCACCGACCCGGCCGAGGTCGCCGCGATCGCCGCCGACCTGCGCCGGCGCGACGAGTACGACAGCAGCCGGGCGGACAGTCCGCTGCGCCCGGCGGCGGACGCCGTCGTCGTCGACAGCAGCGGATTGGACCGCGACGCCGTCGTCGACCGGATCCTCGAGCTGGCGCTGACCGCCGTGGGCGGGCCGGCATGAGCCAGCAGCAGGGGCCGCTGCCCGTCGTGGCCATCGTCGGGCGGCCCAACGTGGGCAAGTCGACCCTGGTGAACCGCTTCCTGGGCCGCCGCGCCGCGGTGGTGCAGGACGTCCCCGGGGTCACCCGCGACCGGATCGCCTACGAGGCGCTGTGGAACGGGAAGTCCTTCACCGTCGTCGACACCGGCGGGTGGGAGCCCAAGGCGACCGGCATGGCCGGCTCCATCGCCCGTCAGGCCGAGTACGCCATGAAGACCGCCGACGTCATCGTGCTGGTGGTCGACGCCTCGGTCGGGGCGACCGAGACCGACCTGGCCGCCGCCCGGGTGCTGCGCCGGAGCGACCGGCCGGTGATCCTGGTGGCCAACAAGGTCGACGACGAGCGCGGTGAGGCCAACGCCGCCGAGCTGTGGTCGCTCGGGCTCGGCGAGCCCAATCCGGTCAGCGCGCTGCACGGCCGCGGCAGTGGTGACCTCCTGGACCTGGTGCTGGACGCCATGCCGGAGGCCCCGCGCGAGGTCGAGCCCGAGGGCGGCCCGCGCCGGGTCGCACTGGTGGGGCGCCCCAACGTGGGCAAGTCCAGCCTGATCAACCGGCTGTCCAAGGAGGAGCGCTCGGTCGTCGACTCGGTGGCCGGCACCACCGTGGACCCGGTGGACTCCCTGGTCACGCTCGGCGGGCAGGAGTGGCGCTTCGTCGACACCGCCGGTCTGCGCCGGAAGGTGAACACCGCCAGCGGTACCGAGTACTACGCCAGCCTGCGCACCGAGGCCGCCATCGAGGGCGCCGAAGTCGCCGTCGTCCTGCTGGCCGCCGACGAGGTGATCAGCGAGCAGGACCAGCGGGTGATCACCCAGGTGATCGAGGCCGGCCGCGCGCTGGTCATCGCGTTCAACAAGTGGGACACCCTCGACGAGGACCGGCACGCCCAGCTCGAGCGCGAGATCGACCGGGATCTGGCCCGCGTGAAGTGGGCCAGCCGGGTCAACATCTCGGCGGTGACCGGCCGCGGGGTCAACAAACTCGCCGAGCACCTGCGGGCGGCGCTGGCCGGGTGGGAGACCCGGGTGCCCACGGCGGAGCTGAACACCTACGTCCGGGCACTGGTCCAGGAGACGCCGCCGCCGGCCCGCGGCGGCCGCGCGCCGAAGATCAAGTACGTGACCCAGGCGGATATCCGGCCGCCGCGGTTCGTGGTCTTCTCCACCGGGTTCCTCGAGGCGGGGTACCGGCGGTTCCTGGAGCGGAAGCTCCGCGAGCGCTTCGGCTTCGAGGGCACCCCGATCGACGTGTCGGTCAAGGTCCGCGAAGGGCGGGGGAGCGAGAAGAAGGGGTGACCGGTGGCCGGGGCTCCGCAGGCCGTGCGGTAACCTGCTCCGGCAGCGATCGAGCGCGCCCGGGCAACCGGGAGAGCACTCGGAGCTCGGGCTGTAGCGCAGCTTGGTAGCGCACTTGACTGGGGGTCAAGGGGTCGCAGGTTCAAATCCTGTCAGCCCGACAGAGGAAAGTGCTGGTCAGGGGCCGTTTCCGGGAGACCGGGAGCGGCCCCTTCTGCTGTTCGGGCGGGTTTGACCACCATTTTGACCACCATTAGCTTGCCCTAACCTGCCAAGCACGCCGCCGAGCGTGGCCACCGCCTCCCGCGAGACGTCCGGTGCCACGTGCCCGTAGACATCGCCGGTGATCGTGATGGAGGAGTGTCCGAGGATCTCCGAGACCACCTTCAGCGGGATGCCGTGGGTGAGCATCACGCTGGCCGCTGAGTGGCGCAGTGTGTGGAGTCCGGCGCCGGGGATGCCGGCTCGTGCGGCCGCGACCTTGAAGGCCCGGAGGGCGTTGCGCGGGTCGCAGGGTTGACCCGTCTCGGTGGTGAACACGTAGCCGGTCTCGTGCCACGTCGAACCTGCGTGCAGCCTCTCCGCGGCCTGGGTCTGCTGCACCGTGCACAGAGGTTTTCCGGCTGGCGCGGAGATCGGCAGGAATCGCTTGGACTTGGCGGTCTTGGGCTCCGTCACGATCAGTGCGCCATCGATGCGTGTCAGTGTCCCCCGGACCCGCAGCGTTCCTCGGTCGAGGTCTATGTCCGTCCACTGAAGGGCGAGTGCCTCGCCGCGGCGCAGTCCGGTGTGGACAAGGAGCTCGAACAGGGGCGCGTAACGGCTGCCCGCAGCCGCGCGGAGCAGATCGGCGACCTGGGCTGGTGAGAGGTGCAGAGCTTCCTTGTTCGTCACTCTCGGCCGTCTGACCGACGCCGCGGGGTTGGTGGCGATCGCGCCGTCCCGGACGGCGGTGTCCAGCACCGCTCGGAGGATGGGGTACGCCGACCGGATGGCCGACTCGGCCAGTCCCTTGCCTGAGCCCGACGAAGCTGGGCCGCAGCATCTGCCGCTCGGCGACCTTGCACACCCAGACCGCATCCAGCCGGTCGGTCTTCGGCCGGCCGGGCAGGTGCTTGACGTCCTTGGCGTTGACCAACCAGGGTCTCGAAGCGGTCCTCCAGCAGATAGAAACGGGGCCCGCCAGTAGTCGCTGGTCGCCTCCATCACCACCCGGGTCACCCCGAGGCCGGCCGGCCAGTCGCCCAGCGCCAGCAGCGCGGCGGTCATCGTCGTGACGGTGCGGACCTCCTGCAGCCGCCGGCCGCCCGGGCCGGGCAGCCGAACGCGAACCACCACCTCGGCCTTGCCGACATCCAGCGCCGCCACACGCTCCATGATCTCGGGCTCGTCGTTCTCGATCTGCATCTCCCCGCCCCTCTCCGGAAGGGCGGCCACCCGTGGCAGCTGCAGGGAAACGACGAAGC
>DASYLM010000336.1:0-15462 GCA_036009565.1 Pseudonocardia sp.
AGGTGTTTTGCCGAGCGTCAGCGGGGGAACGCAGGCCCGGACGACAGCGTTGGAACCGGTGCGGGACCCGCGCCACGCGCCCGCGACACGCAGGCGCGGCGTTCGAAGGTGCGTGCGAAGGTGCCCATACCCGATCATCTCCCGCGCCTGATCCACCGACCCGACAGCGAGGACACTGACCGCCGTGAGCATCCGTCATCCGTTCCGCTCCGACCGTGCCGCCGACCCCGACCCGACCGGGCCCCCGCCGGAGCCGGAGACCAAGGGGGTCAGCGGCAGGGTGCT
The DNA here is from genome assembly GCA_036009565.1 of Pseudonocardia sp. Taxonomy (GTDB): domain Bacteria; phylum Actinomycetota; class Actinomycetes; order Mycobacteriales; family Pseudonocardiaceae; genus Pseudonocardia. The sequence continues at coordinate 286 of DASYLM010000336.1, forward strand.
CAAGGCGGCGGTGGAGCGGGCGCTGCGGATCCAGCAGCCCGCGGTGGCCGCGCACATCGCCAAGGTCCGGCGGAACAAGCCGAATGCCAACCCGGCCGAGGTGATCGCCGCGCTCGACAAGCAGTACCTGCTCACGGTCGGTGGCACCGGCGCGGCGGCCGGCGGGATCGGGGTCGTACCGGGGATCGGCACAGCCGCGTCGTTGACCACCGGTGCGGCCGAGGCGATCGCCGCGCTCGATGCCTCGGTGCTCTACACCTTGGCGGTGGCCGAGGTGCACGGGCTGCGGATGGAGGACGTGGAGCGCCGCCGCGCCCTGGTGCTCGCGGTCGTCCTCGGCGAGGGTGGCACCAAGCTCATGCAGAAGGTCACCGGCGGCTCCACCCCGTGGGCCAGGACGCTGGCCGATGCGCTCCCGTTGCCCAAGCTCGGACCGGTCAACCAGACCCTGGTGCGCTGGTTCGTCCGGCGCTACGCGGCCCGCCAAGGTGCGCTGGCCTTCGGGCGGGCGCTGCCGCTCGGCGCCGGTGTGGTGATCGGCGCGGTGGGCAATGTGGTCACCGCGCGGGCGGTGATCCGCTCGACGGAGCGGGCGTTCGGCCCGCCGCCACCGCACTGGCCGGACGCGCTGGCCGCACCGGCGGAGGGGACCGCGATCGAGGCCGACGGGGCGGGAGGTCGCGGCGGGTCGAACGGCGGCCCGCGTGCGTGAGGCTCGACGGATGGCTCGCGGACGGTGCCCACCTCCACGTCTGCGGCGACGCCGAGAACATGGCCGGCGACGTCGACCTCCCCTGCACGAGATCGTGGCCGAACACGGGTCTCTCCGAAGACGAGGCGGCCGGTCAGGTCGCCGCGCTCAAGCGGGACCGGCGCTACGTGCGCGACGTGAGCTCTGCGGTCGAGGGAGATCGACATCGCGGTGAGACCGGGCCGTCGCTAATTGTGATGGCGATCACGGCGCGAGGTGAGGTAGACAGGATGGCAGGGCGGCGCGGTGGGATCTCGTCCCGCACCGGACAGCCTGTAGCCGCCTCTTGACCTGTCCCGGCAGGTGCGCCGAGACGGGCAGCCACCTCGCTTAGGGAGGCCCCCGTGCGGCGTATCGGAGCGGACCAGATCGCCTACGTTCTGACCGGCATGCCTTACCCCGCGTCCTTGTGGCAGGTCGTGGCCTGGGCGGACTACAACGGCGTGAGCGGCCAACTTCGCGAGATCATGCGGAATCTGCCGGCGAAGACCTACGCGAGCCTGCGGGACATCGTCCTGACGATCGAGAAGCAGACGGCGGCCCCGGGCGAGTCAGGACACTAGAGCCTGTCGCCCACAACTCCCGACCGTGGCGGGAGCTGACCGGAGCGCCCCCTGCCGTGCCTGACAGGATGATCGCGTAACACTCAGCGTGTTCCGGCGGATACAACCGCCGACGCCCGTCATCACCAGTACCGCGCTGGTCGGGTTCACGAGGGAGAACCACCACGATGATCCGCCGACTTGCCATCACCACCGCCCTGGGCGCCGCCGCGGCCGCGGCCCTCGTCGCGGGCGCCGGGTCCGCCGCGCCCGCCGGCAGCCCACACCTGGCACTGGCCGCCGCGAGCTCCCCACTTCTCGCCGACAACGACAACCACGGCCCGCGCCCGGGCCCGCCCGGTCACGACAACCGCGGCCCCGGCGGCCGCCCGGGCCACGGTCCCGGCTGGGACGGCCGCGGCGGCCCCTGGGACGGCCGAGGTGGCCCCGGCCACGGCGGCGGCTGGGACGGCAACGGGGGCGGCTGGGACGGCCACCGCTGGTGGGTGAGCCCGGAGCGCTGCCGTGCCGGGCACGGCCACGTGGACAGGACCCGCGATCGCGGACACAACTTCTTCTGCCGCGGTGGCCGGTTCAACGGCGTGCCGGTCCGGCCGTGAGCTGGTAGCCCCCGCCGGAGCCCGGCCGACTCGGCCGGGTTGAACGTTCCCCGAGTGCGTGCCCGCCGTGGCCAGACCACGGCGGGCACGCACTCGGCGGTTATCCCCCCGGTGCCGACCCGGGACCCTCGTACGCCGCGTCGAAGAACTCCAGCTCGAGCACGACCGCGCGGGTGAAGACGGCGGCCACGCCCTCCCGGGCGGTGCCGTCGAGGTCGGCGGTGACGCGGTCGAACTCCGAACGCAGGAACCGCACCCAGGTGGCGAACGCCGGGCCCCGGTGCAGGTCGATCCACTCGCCCGGGATCGGGGCGTGCGGGGCATCGGCCCCCGGGCGGTCGGCCCAGTCCAGGTAGAGCCACTCGGCAACGAGCAGCACAGCCAGGCAGGTGGGGTAGTCGGCGCCGGCGCGGGCGGAGTCCATGAGCTCCAGGAAGCCCCGGGTGGCCCCGGCGAGCGGGGGCGCCGCGCGGTCGGCGGGCGCGACGTCGAGGGCATCCAGGGTACGGGCGAAGAAGTCGTTCTCCGGCCCGGCGATCAGCCCGAGCTGTCGCGCGAGCACGATCCGGGGCTCCGCTCGGTCCGCCCCGGCGACGGCGGCGCCCAGCAGCGCGACGAACGCATCCAGGAACTGGTTGTCCTGCACGAAGTAGGAGCGCAACACCGGGGGCTCCACCGCGCCGCGCCACAGTTCCTCGACGAACCGGTGGGCCACGGCGGCGTCCCACGCGGTGGCGGCACGGCTCCTGAGCTCGGCGCTGAAGGACACGGCCGCTGACCCTAGCCGAGCCGGGATCGCGGTGGCGTCGGGTGACGTCGGCGACCCGGCTGCGGCCACGGCCTGAGGGAGCCGGTGCTCAGGGCCGCAGCGAGTGCAGGACCATGGACTGCGCGGTCCGGATGAGCTCGCCGATCGGCCCCCGCTCAGGGTTCCACCACTCGGCGGCCCAGTTGAGCGCGCCGAGCACGATCATCCGCCCAACCGCGGGCTCGACGTCGGCCCGCAGCTGCCCGGTGGACTCGAGCTCGGCGACCAGGGTGCGCCAGATGTCGTTGTAACCGGCGATCTCGGCCAGTGCCCGCCGGCCGACCTGCTCGGGCAGCTGGTTGCCGTTGCGGATGATCGCCTTCGCGTAGTCGGAGATCTCCAGCTCGTGGCGCAGGTGGGCCTCGACGGCGGTCGAGATCCGGTCGACGGGCGTCGCGTTCGCCGGCAGCGCGGCGAGCGCGTCGGTGAGATGGGCCCGCATGGCCGCGGCGCCGACGAACATCACCTCTTCGATGAGGTCCTCGCGCGACGGGTAGTAGTAGTAGATCGCCGGCGCCTGCACCGCGGCTTCCTCGGCGATGTCGGACAGTCGGGTGCCGGCGAAGCCCTTGCGCGCGAGGACCAGCGCGGCCGCGTCGAGCAGCCGCTCGCGGGTGCGACTCGACTTCGGCCCCGAGCTCTCGGGCTCGGTCGTGTCAGTGGTCCGCTGTGGCACAGGCTGATCGTAGGAGACCGACCTCCGGTCCGCCCCGGGCCGCCTCGTCAAGGGCGCGCACGCTGTGCGATGTCCCGGCCGATGATCTCCTTCATGATCTCGGTGGTGCCCCCGTAGATGGTCTGGACCCGGCCGTCGACGAACGCGCGGGCGACCGGGTACTCGAGCATGTACCCGTAGCCGCCGTGCAGCTGGACGCACTGGTCGGTGACGCGCTTCTGCAGCTCGGAGAGGTACCACTTGCCCTTCGCCGCGTCGACGACGGTGAGCTCGCCCGCGTTGAAGGAGAGGACGCACCGGTCGACGAAGGCTTCGGCGACGTCGAGCTCGGTGGACATCTCGGCGAGCACGAAGCGACTGTGCTGGAAGTCGCCGACGGCCCGGTCGAACGCGGTCCGCTCGAAGCAGTAGCGCACGGTGGCCTCGTAGACCTCGCGGGCGACCGTGTAGGCGGAGGCGATGATGCCGAGGCGTTCCTGGGGCAGGTGGCTCATCAGGTGCGCCATGCCGTGGCCCTCGGTGCCGATCAGGTTCTCGGCGGGCACCCGGACGTTGTCGAAGTACAGCTCGCCCGTGTCCTGGCCGTGCAGGCCGACCTTGTCGAGCTTGCGACCTCGGGTGAAGCCAGCCATGCCGCGCTCCACCACGAGCAGGCTGAACCCCCGCGAACCGGCGTCCGGATCGGTGCGGGCGGCGACGATGACGAAGTCCGCGCTGGTCGCGCTGCTGATGAACGTCTTCTGCCCGGTGAGCAGCCAGTCCGCGTCCGGCCCGGACCCGTCCCGGTGGGCGGCTGTCCGGATGCCCTGCAGGTCGCTGCCGGTGCCGGGTTCGGTCATCGCGAGGGCGCCGAGCAGCTCGCCCCTGGTGAACGGCACCAGCCAGCGCTTCTTCTGCTCCTCGGTGGTCAGGTCGAGCAGGTAGGCCAGCACGAGGTCGTCCTGCAGCCCCAGTGTCATGTTGAACGACGTGGCCCCGACCCGGGCGGCCTCCTCGTTGACGACCATCCGGTAGCGGTAGTCGGTCTCGCCGGCGCCGCCGTACTCCTCGGGCACCGCGAGGCCGTAGATGCCCTGCGCCGCGGCGGCCCGGAAGACCTTGGGATCGATCAGCTTGGCCTGCTCCCAGTCCAGGAAGTAGGGGGTGACCTCGCGGGCGAAGAACTCGCGCACGGTCTCCCGGTACTGCTCGTGGTCGTCGGTGTAGAGCGCACGTCTCATGGGTGGGTAGTTCCTTCTCAGGTCGGCGTACGCCCCGAGTCTGTCCGGACGGGGTGTGCGGGTATCGGCCCAGGGTGTGTTTAATCGAATATAGAATATGGCCTTCGGCTGGGCCAGATCGCTCCTTGCGACAGGGTGCCGCGCTTGACAGTGCGTGCGTGGTCGTGGTGTCCTACGGTCGAATTAATTCAGGTTAAAATCCGGCCCGACGGACCGGCGCACGAGCGGCGGTGGCTGGAGAAACGGTCCTCGCCAGGGCGCGCGTTGGGGCGGACCGGTGTATATTTGAACACAGATTAAACACCGAACGCCCCGCCCTGTGCTCCGAAGGGAGCTGTCATGACTTTGGCCGACGCACCGCTGCCGCCTCCGGTCGACGCGCCGGGGCGCGCGGGCATCCCCTACCAGGACCTCATCCGCCCGTTGCAGGTGCACGGTTCGCTCTACACCGACCCGGCGATCTTCGCCGACGAGCTGGCGAAGATCTGGTACCGCACCTGGGTCTACGTCGGGCACGTCAGTGAGATCGCGGAGCCGAACGACTACGTGCGCAAGAACATCGGCCCGCAGGACGTGGTGATGACCCGGGACGCCGCCGGGGAGGTGCACCTGTTGCTGAACCGCTGCGCGCACCGGGGCAACCTGGTCTGCGAGGCGGACAGCGGCAACTCGAGCTCGTTCCGGTGTCCGTACCACGGCTGGACCTACCGCAACACCGGCGAGATGGTCGGCTACCCGCTCGTGCAGGGGTACGGCGGCAAGAAGCAGTTCAGCCTCGGGCTCGGCCGGGTACCGAGGGTCGCGGTCTACCAGGGCTTCGTGTTCGGCAGCTTCGCCGAGGAGGGGCCGACGCTGCGCGAGCACCTCGGCGAGGCCGCCGGGGAGATCGACCGGTTGGTGCGGCTCTCGCCGGAGGGTGAGATCCAGATCAGCGCGGGCTGGCTGAAGCACCGGGCCCGGGCGAACTGGAAGCTGCTGGCGGAGAACGAGACCGACGGCTACCACCCGCAGTTCGTCCACTCCTCGATCTTCACCGTGGCTCAGAGCGGCATCGGCGCGCTGTACGGCGACAGGTCCACCGCGGTGACGAGGGCACTGGGCAACGGGCACAGCGAGAACGATCTCCGCCCGGAGTTCCGGCGGATCGGGGCGCCGCTGGGCTGGTTCGGTACCACCGAGGCGCGGATGCCGGACTACGCGGCGAAGATGCGGTCCCTGCACGGCGCTGCGGCCGAAGAGATCCTGATCGACGGCGGCCCGCACGTGATGATCTTCCCGAACCTGTTCATCGCCGAGATCCAGATGTTCGCCATCCAGCCGCTGGCGGCCAACCTCACCGTCCAGCACGTCACGGCCGTACAGCTCAAGGGCGCACCGGACATGAACCGGCGCATGTTGCAGCAGTGCGTGGGTTCGGTCGGTCCGGCGGGGTTGCTGCTGGCCGACGACACCGAGATGTACGAGCGAAACCAGGCCGGGGTGGCCGAGCTGCGGCCCGAGTGGCTGGACGTGCGCAGAGGTGCGCACCGGGAGTACGTCGACGAACGCGGGCTCACGGTCGGCGGCGCGACGGACGAGACCGGCATGCGCGGCTTCTGGGCGCACTACAAGCAGCTGATGACCGAGGGACGGGCGTCATGACGAGCACCGTGACGAGCACTGTGACGAGCACCGCGGCGACCGGGTCGGTACGGACACCGGACATCCGCGACATCGAGCAGTTCCTGTACCGCGAGGCGCGGTTCGCGGACGAGCACGACTACGACGCGTGGGAGTCGCTCTGGACCGACGACGCCCTGTACTGGGTGCCGGCCGGCGCGGACGACAGCGACCCGATGACCCAGATGTCGGTCATCCACGACAACCGCAACCGGATCTCCACGCGGCTCAAGCAACTGAAGACCGGCCGGCGGCACGCGCAGATCCCGATGTCCCGACTGCGCCGGGTGGTGTCCAACGTCGAGATCATCGGCACCGACGGCGCCGAGACGACGGTGGAGGCGAACTTCGTGCTGGTCGAGTCCCGCGAGCGTGGCCGCGAGCTGTGGGCCGGGCGGTACACCTACCGGCTGCGGCTGGTGGACGGCGAACTGCGCCTGGCCTACAAGAAGGTCGCGCTGGTCGACAACGCCCGCGTGCTGCCGACGCTGGCCTTCCTGATCTGACCGCCTGATCTGACCGCCTGATCTGACTGCCTGACCTGACCGCCTGATCCGATCAGGCGGCTCCGGCGGCGGGCGGCGCGGCGTCAGTAGGACGGGGCACGCAGCGCCGCCGCCGGGAACTCCGCGCGAATCCGGTCGGTGACGATGCGCGCCGACGCCACGCAGCCGCTCTGTCCCGCGCCGGCCCACGCGCGGACTCCGTCACCGACGTTCCACAGGTTGCCGATCGGGGTGGTGGGCGGCAGGTCGCGGCCGGCGATGGCGCGCTGCGCCGGCCAGTGCTCGCCGGCGCAGATCTGCACGGACAGCACCCGCGCGTCGCCGAACTCCGGGAAGTTCTCCAACAGGTCCCGCTGGAGCAGGGCGATCTCTGCCTCGGCGTCGAACTCGCCGGTCGCGGGGTGCGGCGTGCTGGCCCCGGCGTAGAGGTACCAACCCGGTGGCGCCAACGCCGGCGACGTCGCGGTGAGGTGCGAGGCGTAGGCCAGCCGGCGGGTGGAGCCGAAGAAGAGCAGGCCGTCCAGGTCGGCGATGTGCTGGCGGCTCGCGAAGTTGACAGTGATCAACGCACTGGGACGGGACTGCGCGCGGATCTCGTCGGCGTAACCCGGGGGGAGGGCGCCGTCACCGCACATACCGACGGTGGCCACCGGGCCCGCGTTGCTCACCGCGAGCCGGACCGCCACCCGGACGACCTCACCGGCCCGGCGGACGAGCGCCCCGTTCACCGCGCCGTTGTCGTCGAAGGTGAACGCGGTGACCTGGCTGTCGAGCCAGAGCACGCCGCCGGTCCGCTCGAAATGGTCGGCCAGCGCCCGCCACGGCCCGATCGAACCCTCCGGGTGGGTGCCGTAGGTACTCAGCGCCTCCTTCTTCGTGAAGTAGTCGAAGAACAGCGCGGCCTCAACGTCGGACGGCTCCGCGGCGAACATTGCGCTGGTGAGGCTGCGGACCAGCCGGTGCACGGCGGGGCCGGCCCTGAGACTGGTGAGCCAGTCGTCGGTCGTGACCCCCCGCGCCGGGCGGAGCGAGCCGAAGCGGCGGGCGACGGCGCCGACGCCGATCAGTGCGCCCCGGAACGCGAACCCCGCCGGCCCGCTCATCAGGGGAATGTCGCGGCGGCCCAGGCGCAGCGCGAGCGGGCGTTTCGCCGGCCGGACCCCCATGTCCACGCCGACCTCGTCGAAGAGCCGGCCGTTCTCCCCGCCCAGCTCGGTGACCACGGCCCCGGTGTTGACGACGAACCCGTCGATGTCGACCGTGGACGCCCGCCCTCCGACGCGGTCTCTGCTCTCGACCAGCAGGGTCCGGTAGCCGTAGTGGTTGAGCCGGGCCGCCGCCGCCATCCCGCCGGCCCCGGCGCCGATCACCAGGGCGTCATAGCTGCTGTGCGGGGCCGCGTCGGTGACCGGGTCGAGTTGACCGGACGTACTCGCGCTCATGGCACCTCGATCCGCCGGGGTAGGCGCCGACCAGAATAATCTAACGCTGTTTACCGACCGGGGCGAGTGGAGACCAGAGCGGCTCCGTCAACTGGCTGTCATCGCCAACTGACTGTCATCGCCAGGCGTGCCGTGCCCTGAAAATGGTGGTGCCCCGGCGACCCATTCTTGGTCGCCGGGGCACACCGAACCCCGCGACCGCTCCCCGGTTGCGACGTCCTCGCATGCTGGTCAACGAGTCGGCCGGGTGCCGCGTCACGGCTTCTGGCCAGACTGGCCTCGGAGGTGTGAGCGACCTCGGGCGGGCTCTACGCAGCGTGTTCGAAAAATGATCGGAGGCGGCGGTCTCGCGGGGCTGGGGTGCCGACCGGTCCCGTGGGGCGAAGGTGTTCACCCGCCGTGTTCACTCCGCGTAGGTCTGCCAGCTCAGCCGGCCGAGGAACTCTTCGCTCGAGTCGTTGAGCTCGTCGAGCGCGTGCTCCAGGCGCCGGTTGAACCGGACGGTCATCTCGCCGGCGGCGCGCAGCGTGCTGGCGACCCGCGGTTCGGCGCGCAGCCGGGCCAACCGGTCCCGACCGCGACCCATCAGTTGCGCGTACACACCACTCGGCGTCACGGAGCTCATCCGGGGTGGCCGACCGGCCCAGAGGTCCGGACTGATGAGCGTGGACACCGCGACCTCACCGGCTCCGAGCGAGGCCAGCAACGGCCCGCGCAGCAGCGCGAACTGTGGGCCGATCGCACGCGCCGCCTGCGCGCGGAACTGTCGGACGTCTCCCGAGGCCGGCAACTGCACCATGGCTCATTCGCCCTTCCGCGGGGCGAGTCTGATCGCGACCGGCCCTGTTGCTTGTAACCCGCTGCCGCGACTGGATATGCCCCGGTATCCACCACTGTGACCCCGCCGTGTTGAGGCGGTGTTGACTTCCGATAAACGACCGCTCGCGGGCATCTGAGGAAATGCGGCTCCTTGCCCTTCCCACACGGTCTAATTACACGGATGTAACTCGTTCGGAAAGGGGTATATCCACTCAGAGGAGTGATATCGCCCACTTATCGTGGTCAAAGTTGTGTGGATCAGCACTCATGCGGGTAAACCGGCAGCAACAAATACTTACCGCTGGTCGCTGGGGAGCGGATCGAGCGGACGCGAAAGCCGGGCCCGGTCGTCTCGGGGGACGATTCGGGCCCGGCTTGTGTCCGGCTCCTGTCCCCGGCAATTCTCAGTCCCAGCCGTTCCGACCGCCGTCCGGCGGGGATCAGCTGTCCGGTGCGACCGTCCGGCGGGCGACGACGTGGGCGGCGTTCGCGTCGAGGCCGACACCGGTGCGGTCGTCCACCACCATCGGGGCCGGCCCCGGCGCGGATCGGATGGACGCGTGGTTGCCCGCCCGGTAGATGTCTGTGGTCGCACCGTCACCGGTGGCGTAGAGCATGCCGCGCCAGGCGGCGGTGACGAGCGGGCCGGCCGCGTTGCTGGAGCTGTAGTCCGGCGCCGTCCACAGTTGCCTCCCGGTCCGGGCGTCGACGCCGACCGCGGCGCGACCCTCCGGCCGAGGGTCCGGGGCGAAGCAGACGGTGGTCGCTGTCCCGTCGTAGATGCAGCGGCTGGACGGAATGGGCGGCACGCTCAGCTTCGCGACCGGCGCGCCGGTGTCCGCGTTCAGTAGTTGGAAGGTCGGCTGGGTGGGGGAGTCGGCCTGCTGGCCGATGGCCGCGACCAGGGTGGGACCGGCCGGCGAGACATGCAGTCCGTAGCCGTGCAGCTGCGTCCAGCGGGTCCGGCCGTCCGCCACCGCCAACCCACTGATGTGTTCGGTGGCACCCCGGGGCGCGTCGACCTCGGCGCCGACGACGGTCTCGCCGACGAGCGCACCGGCGGCGAACCCGTCGCGGGCCCACACGGTCCGGCCCGTGCCGACGTCGGCCGCGAGGACCACATGGGACAGCCCGTCGGTGACGGCCAGCACGACGGTGGAGCCGGACGCGCCGAGGACGGTCGCCGAGACTCGGGACGCGGGACCGGACGCCCAGTCGGGCAGGGCGACCAGGACGTCGGTGACCGTGCGGTCCCCGGTGGCGATGCTGGCCAGCTCGACGGCCCTGCCGGTGGGGAGTGGCGGATTGTTCGCCGCACCGCTGGTCGGTGCCGGGCTGTTGGTCGACGTCGGGCCGCCGGGCGGGGGCGGTTGGGCGCCGGTGCCGGGCGCGGCGGCCGCGGTGGGGGGCGCGGTGGGGGCGGCGGCCGCGGTGGGGGCGGCGCCGAAAAGGGGCATGGAGTTGTTGTCCGAGCTGGGCGGCGCCGCACGGGCACTGCCGGCGGGTGGCACCGGGCGGTCCCCGGTACCCGGTGGCGCGGGACCGTCGCCCGCGCTCGGCGGCGGGGCGTCCGCGCCGCTGCTCGGCGGGGCGCTGCTCGGCGGGGCGCTGCTCGGCGGGGTGCTGCTCGGCGGTGTGGACCCGTCGTCGCCGGCGGCCGGTGCCGCCCCGGTGTACACCGGGGCGGCGGCCTGGACGAAGAACGGCCAGAGGACGACCCTGATGTTGTTGATCGTGGTCAGCACCGGGGGGCCGCCGGTGGGCCCGGCCACAGACGCCGGGTGTTGTGGGCCGACGGTCGCGGTGGTCTGCCCGCTGACGGTGTCCACGACCCGCACGCCGTCGGCGCCACCGAGGTAGGCGGTGGTCCCGTCCAGTGCGACCGGGAGCTGACGCTGGTACGCGTCCTGGCCCTCGGGGACCGGCGGTGCCGGTCCGATCTCCACGGCCGGTCCGAACGCGACCGGTCCCACGGTGGGCTGGTCGGGGCCGGAGCACGAGGCCAGGCCCAGTGCGGCGGCCAACAGCGCGATCGCGGTGACAGCTCTACCGGGTGGTCTGCCACGGCTCACGATCGTTCGCCTCCGTCGTCGGACCCACCGTTGGGCGTCCTCGGGGGCAGATCCTCTCACTCCGCCGAATGCGCGACGCGGGACCTCCCGTCAGCCGGGCTGCCCGGGGTCAGGTCAGGGGCGCGGGGGCCCGCCGCGAGGAGGGGATCGGTGGTCGGTGGGCGGGAGACCCTGGACTGGTGCGTGCGGTGGTCTGAGCGACCCGATCCGCCGCCTCGGCGGCGGCGCGGTGGGGTGCGCCCGGAGCCGGTCCGGCGCCTCGAGCGGCGGGAGGATCGTGCCCTGGTGGAGGTGCACCGTGCGGGTGGCCAGCCTGGTCAGGGCCGGTTGGTGGGTGGTCATCACCACGGTGCGCCCGTGGACCAGGCGGGTGAGCGCGCGGACCACCAGCTCCTCGGCGTGCGCGTCGAGCCCGGTGGTGGGTTCGTCGAGCAGCACGACCGGGGCGTCGAGGAGCAGTGCGCGGGCGATCCCGACCCGTTGGCGCTGCCCACCCGAGAGCCCGACGCCGCCGGCGGACACCTCGGTGTCGAGGCCGTCGGGCAGCTTGTCGGTGAACTCGGTGACCAGCGCCGCGTCCGCGACCCGGGCGATCTCGGCGTCGGAGGCGTCCGGGCGGCCGAACCGGATGTTGTCGGTGAGCGTGCCGGAGAACAGGAAGGTGTCCTGCAGCAGGATCGCGATCTGGCTGTGCAACCACGTCTCCGGCGCCCGCGACAGCGTGACCCCGTCGAGGAGCACGTCGCCCTCGGTGGGGGCGTACAGCCCGGAGATCACCGCCAGCACGGTCGACTTACCGGCCCCGTTGTGCCCGAGCAGCGCGATGCGCTCGCCGGGACGGATGGCCAGGTCGAGCTGGTTGAGCACCGGCCCCCGGCCGTAGTCCAGGACCACCCGCCGCAACTGGATCGAACCCGAGACGCGGTCCGGGAGTGGTCGGCCGGCCACCTTGACCGGCCGGTCCTGTTCGAGGATCGCGGTGACCCGCTCGGCCGAGGCCGCACCCTGGGTGAAGGTCAACGACAGTTTCGACAGTGACCGCATCGGGCTGAGCATGTCGCGCAGGTAGCTGGTGACCACGACCAGCACGCCGATCGTCCACCAGTCGGCGATCACCCCGTAGCCGCCGACGAACAGCAGCGCGGCGGCACCCAGCGCGGCAACGGTCTCCAGCAACGGGGTGAACCGGGCGCGCAGCTCCACGGCGCGCAGGCCGGTCTCGAGCACCGCGCTGTTCTCCGCGCCGAACCGGTGGTCGTGCAGGTCCTGGCGGCCGAAGACGTGGATGGTGCGGATGCCGTGCAGGGACTCGGCGACGAATCCGGTCATCAGGCCCTCGGCGGCGCGGCGTCGGCGCGCGGACGTGCGGGTCAACCGGCTGTAGCGGCTGGCGGTGAAGAACACCAGCGGCGCCGCGCACAACGCGATCAGGCCCAGCCGCCAGTTCACCGACAGCAGCACGACGGAGAACCCGGTCAGGGACACCACACCCGGTATGAGTGTGGAGAACAACCCGACCAGGCTGTCCTCGATCCGCGCGGTGTCGCCGCCGATCCTGCTCATCAGCTCGCCGACCGCGTGCCGGTCGTGGTACCTCATCGGAAGCCGCTGCAGGTGCCCGAAGAGATCGGAACGGATGGCCGAGGTGATCCGCTCGCCGGCGCTGTTCAGGATCCGGTCGCCGAGGTAGTCGAACAGGCCGGACAGGCCGGTGATCACCAGCACGGACACGGAGGCCACGGCGAGCACCCCCACCGCCGAGGGCCCGAACAGGTGCGCCACCGCACCCAGTTTCCCGTCGATCTGCTTGCCCTTGAACACGTTGTCGATCACCAGCGCCAACGGCCACGGGGTCGCCAGGTCCGCGACCAGCTCACCGACCCGCATCCCCACCCCGAGCAGCAATGCCCGTAGCTCCGCGCGCCCGTAGGCCCGGAATCCCCACAGCTGCCGGAGCAGACCGATGTCGGGATACTCCGATCGCGCCCGCTCGGCGCGACCCGACGTGGTGCTCCTGCGCCCGGCTCGAGGTGAAGAGTGCCGTCCGCGTGATCGTCGCGGCGGCAGAGCCGAACCTTGGTCCACGTCTCAGCCTAACGAGCGGGGATCTCTTCCGACGCGAGCGGGCACCTCCCGCGGCGACGGTCGTGGGAGCTGTCCCTACGCCCGGATCGGGGGTTCGCCCACCGGGGTTGGCGGGGCTGCCCGATCGATCCCGCCGCTCGCCCGACTGATCCTTGGCGGGTCCGGATCGCGATTGCCCGGGTCGTGCCGCGAACAACGAGAAGAGTCGACGATGACGGTTCTGGCAATTGTGGGTGCCACCGGCGCGGTGGGTGCCACGATGATCGAGATCATGGACGCACGGCAGTCGGTGCCGTGGTCGGAGATCCGGCTGGTCGCTTCGGCGCGGTCGGCCGGCAAGGTGCTGCGGGTGCGCGGCGAGGACATCACGGTGCGGGAGTTGGCGCCGGAGGTGTTCGACGGTGTGGACGTTGCGGTGTTCGACGTGCCGGACGAGGTCAGCGCGGTGTGGGCGCCGATCGCGGCGGAGCGCGGTGCGGTCGCGGTGGACAACTCCGGGGCGTTCCGGATGGACCCCGATGTGCCGCTGGTGGTCCCCGAGGTGAACGCAGCCGATGCGGCAAATCGGCCGAAGGGTATCATCTCGAACCCGAACTGCACGACGCTGTCCATGGTGGTCGTGCTGGGCGCGCTGCACCGGGCGTTCGAGCTCCGCGAGCTGGTGGTGTCGTCGTACCAGGCCGCCTCCGGCGCCGGCCAGGCCGGCATCGACCAGCTCTACGCCGAGATTGCCGCGGTGGCCGGCAAGGAGGTCGGGTTGCGCGGCGGGGACGTGGCCGAGGTGCTCGGCGGCGCAGGGCTGGACTTCGGGCCTGGTACGAGCTCGCCGTTCCCCGCGCCGCTGGCGCTGAACGTGGTGCCCTGGGCGGGCTCGCTGAAGGACGACGGCTGGTCGTCGGAGGAGCTGAAGGTGCGGAACGAGTCGCGGAAGATCCTCGGCATCCCCGGCCTGAAGGTGTCCGCCACCTGCGTGCGGGTGCCGGTGGTGACGACGCACGCGGTGGCCGTGCACGCCACCTTCGCCTCCGAGGTGTCGGTGGACCAGGCCCGGGCGGTGCTGGCCGCGCAGCCCACCGTCCTGCTGCGCGACGACCCCGCGACGGGACAGTGGCCGACCCCGCTCGCGGTCGTCGGCGGCGACCCGACCTGCGTCGGGCGGATCCGCCAGGCGCTGGACTTCCGCAACACCCTCGAGCTGTTCATCTGCGGCGACAACCTGCGGAAAGGTGCCGCCCTGAACACCTATGAGATCGCGGAGGCACTGGCCGCGGCTACGCCGGAAGTCCTCGCCGCCTGAGTTACGCGTCGAGCACCTGGCCCTCGCGGCGGACCACCGGCGGCTGGACCGACCACGGGAAGTTGATCCACTTGTCGGTGCGCTTCCAGACGTACTCGCAGTTGACCTCGGTGGTGGGCTTCTCGTAGATCACCGCGCAGCGCACCTCGGCGACCTGGTCGGCGCAGAAGTCGCGGACCAGCTTCAGGGTTGCGCCGGTGTCCGCGACGTCGTCGGCGACCAGGACCGTGGCGCCGGTCAGATCGACCGCGTTCGGTACCGGCGGAAGCACCACCGGCATGGCGAGTCGCTGGTCGACGCCGGTGTAGAACTCGACGTTCATCACGTGCAGGTTCTTGACGTCCAGCGCGTAGCCCAGCGAGCCGGCGACGAACAGACCGCCGCGCGCGATCGACAGGATCAGGTCCGGGGCGAAACCGTCGTCGGCGATCGTCTGGGCGAGCTGCCTGCTCGCGGTGCCGAACAGTTCCCAGGTGAGCTCTTCGCGCTCCATCGTGCCTCCCGCGTGGTGCGACATGTCAGAAACCGGAGCTCCGCCGCGAACATGCGCCTCGTTTCATGATCTTCATCCTCGTCCCGAGCCTACCGAGTGCCGGCCCGGGGGGCACCGCTGATGCGCGCGGTCAGGAGTGTCGGCGGTCGGCCATACGGTCTGCCCATGGCGTACGACTTCCAGGTGA
>DASYLM010000337.1:0-2851 GCA_036009565.1 Pseudonocardia sp.
GGACGGCAACCCGGATGACCGGCAAGACCGCGCTGCGCGCGGTGTGGCAGGCGGAGATCATCCTGGACGAGGTCCGCGTGCCGGCGGAGAACAAGCTGGCCAACTGCCACTCGTTCAAGGACGTCTCGGTGGTGCTGGACCGCACCCGGTACACCGTCGCCTGGCGCGCGCTGGGCATCGCCGAGGCCGCCTACGAGCTGGCGCTCGCGCACACCCTGCAGCGCGAGCAGTTCGGCCAGCCCATCGCCGGCTACCAGCTGGTGCAGGACAAGCTGGCCCGGATGCTGGCCGAGATCACCAGCATGCGGCTGCTGTCCTGGCGGCTGTCGAAGCTGGCCGACGAGGGCCGGATGACCGCGGCCATGGCGTCGATGGCGAAGATGAACAACTGCAAGAAGGCCCGGCAGATCGTCGCCGACGCCCGCGACCTGTTCGGCGGCGACGGCATCCTGCTCGAGCACCACATCGCCCGGCACCACGCCGACATCGAGGCGATCTACACCTTCGAGGGCACCGACCACGTGCAGGCGCTGATCGTCGGCCGGGAGATCACCGGCCTGTCGGCCATCACCGGGCGGCGGCCGGCCCGCACGCAGGACAAGCCCACGGAGCCGCCGCAGTCGATCTGAGGTCAGCCGGCGTGGCGGAGCGCCGGCGCGGTACGCCGACAGCACTCGGCGCACGCGCTGCGCCCGGCGCTCACCCGCTCCCACCGCTGCGATCCCCAGACCTGCACGATGGCGCCGCAGACGGCAAGCTCGACCTCCCCGTCCAGCTCGTCGGTCGGACGGTGCGCTTCGACGGCGTGCCAGGAAGCGGCTGCATCCACTGGTTGTGCCCACGATCGGCGGTCTGGCCGGGCGAACCCGACGGCGTAGCTGCCCACGATCCGATTGTGCCTCGGGACACATCCGCCGACCACCGGAGCGGGACCGATCCATCGGTCTGCACGCCGCCGACGGACCGTGCAACGGCCGGCGCGCTCAGTTCTCGTCGTCGCTGAGCTCGGCCAGCAGCCGGCCCAGGGCACCGGCCAGCTCGGCCACCCGCCGGTCCCCCAGCGACCCGGCCAGCGCCTGTTCGCGCGCCTGCACCAGCGCCTCCCAGCGGACCAGCCGGGTGCGGCCGAGCGCGGAGGGGTGCACGACCACGCGGCGCCGGTCGGCCGGGTCGGGCAGCCGGTAGGCCAGGGCGGCGTCCACCAGCCCGTCGACGACCCGGGTCGCGGTCGGCCCCGGCAGGTGCAGACCCGCGCCCAGCTGCCCCATCGTGCGGCCCGGCGCGGCCACCAGGCTGCGCAGCACCCGGTACCCGTCGAGCGTGGCGCCGTCCTCGGCGAGCGCGGCGGCGACCGTGCGGGAGAGCCGGCGGGAGGTCGCGGTCAGCAGCTCGACCAGGTCCGGCGGGGTCTGCGAGGCGCTACCCGCGTGCCGGTCGGGGACGACGACCTCACCCCGCGGCATGCGGCTGACCATACTCATCACCGTGCCCAGCAGCCCGGCTCCGCTGGACCCGTGGGAGGTGCTGCTCTCCGGGCCCGCGCCGGACGCCGTCCGGATCGGGCTGGCCGTGCCGCTGTCCGGCCCGCTGGCGCTCACCGCCCCGTCCGCGCTGGACCTCGCCGGGCTCGCCGCCGAGGAGTGCACCGACTCCGGCGGTGTCGGCGGCCGGCGGGTCGAGCTGGTGGCCATCGACTCCGGACGGGCGCCGGCGGTGGTGGCCGCCGAGGCCGCGGCCCTCCGCGACGCCGGCGCCGTCCAGATCCTGGTCGGCTTCCACACCAGCGACGTGCACCGCGCCCTCGAACGGGCCTGGGCCGGCCGGGGCACTTACGTCTTCACCCCGCCGCACGAGGGCGGCCGGAGCGCCCCCGGTGTCCGGCGGACCGGGCACGGTCCGCACACCCAGCACGCGGCCGCCCTGGCCTGGCTGGTCACCCACCGGCGGGCGACCCGCTGGGTGCTGCTGGGCACCGACTACGTCTGGCCGCGCGCCGTGCACCGTGCCGCCCGGACGGTGCTCGCCGGCCTGGGTGCGCAGGTCGTCGGCGAGGCCCTGGTCCCGTTCGGTCCCGGCGACCCCGCGCCGCTGCTGGATCTGGTGGTGCGCAGCCGGGCCGACGCCGTCCTGCTCTCCCTGGTCGGCCGGGACCTGGCGCTGTTCCACCGTGAGTTCGCCCGCGCGGGCCTGGACCGGCGGGTGGTGCGGCTGTCCGGTGCGCTGGAGGAGAACGGCCTCTACGCCCTCGGCGGCGACGCGACCGGCGAGCTGTACGCGAGCATGCCCTCCTTCGCCGCCTCCCCCAGCTCGTCGGACGAGCGGCAGCTGGAGCTGCAGGAGCGGCACGCCAGCCGGTCGGGCCGCGATGCGCCGGTGGTCTGCGCCTACGCCCGCGGTCTCTACGACGGCGTGCGGCTGGCCTGCGGCCTGCTCGGCGCACCGGGCGAGCAGCCGGAGACGGTGCCCACCGGGGCACCGCGGCTGGCCCGCGCCGACGGTCTGTCCTTCACCGAACTGCAGGCCGGCTGACCCACCGCAGGCGTTTTGTTTCCATCCGGAAACACTTTCGGCCTAGTCTCTGCCCGCCCGGCAGTGCGTGCCGGCTCGACAGAGGAGTCGTCATGAGCGATCACCGCACCACCCCGGCCGCGACGGGCAGCAGCCCCGCCGCGCCTGCCGCCAGCGCCGGCGAGGGCACTCCCGGCGTCGAGGCGTTCGGCTACCGCCAGGAACTCAAGCGCTCGCTCAGCTTCACCGACCTGCTGGTCTACGGCCTGGTCTTCATGGTGCCGATCGCCCCGTTCGGCATCTTCGGCGGCGTGTTCCAGGCCTCCGGCGGCATGATCGCGCT